>JANPDF010000231.1:0-15516 GCA_031431355.1 Gammaproteobacteria bacterium | reverse complement strand
CGCTCAGGCCGTTGCGCGCCACCAGGCTCTGGTGCATGCGGATCGCCCGGTCCACCTCGCCGCGGCGGCGGAAGAGATGGCCGAGCGCGAACTGCGTTTCGACCGTGTCCTTGTCGACCTCGGCGATCTGCAGGAATATCTCGATCGCCTTGTCCTGCTGCTCGTTGAGCAGGTAATTCAGGCCGCGAAAGTAAGTGTTGGACAGCCGCGAGATGCGCGCGCCGCCCTTGATCTCGCCGCCGCGCCGTCCGGCCAGCCAGCCTGCCGCGGCCGCCGCCGGGATCAGCAGCAGCCAGGCGGCGTGGGTCATCATGGGATCGGCTCCCGGGGTGCGGAGAGCACATGCGCGTTCGGTCCCGAATCAGCGCCGGGCGTGCGTTGCAGGCGCCTGCGCATCGGCCAGACCATCGAGGCCATGACCACCAGGCCGCCGATCAGCGCGCCGGCCAGCAACACGGTGAGCAGCACCAAGCCGAGCCGGCCATTGATGGCGTCGAACCACAGGTCCACGTGCACGCGCTGGGTATTAAGCGCGCCAAAGACGACGCCCATCGCGACGAAGCACAGGGCAATCAGGGACTTGATCAAGCGCATCGATTAGTTGTTGGCGGCGTCGTCGCCGTGGTTGACGCGGTCGCGCAGCTCTTTGCCGGGCTTGAAATGAGGCACGTACTTGCCGGGCAAGGCGACGGAGTCACCGGTCTTGGGATTGCGACCCAGGCGCGGCGGACGGAAATGGAGGGAGAAACTGCCGAAGCCGCGTATCTCGATACGCTCGCCCTCGGTCAAGGCATTGCTCATCATCTCCAGCAGTGTCTTGACCGCCATGTCCACGTCGTCGGCCTTCAGGTGGCCCTGGCGACGGGAAAGGATTTCCATGAGTTCTGATTTGGTCATGTCAGCTGCAAGCTCTCGACGACTGGGTTGAGCTGGGCAATCTGTGCTTCCTTACAACGTCGTGGCCCGGGAAGACCCGGGCCACTTCGCTAATTACAACAATAACTTACTCGCCCTTGTTCAACTGCTCACGGAGCAAGGCGCCGAGCTTGGTGGTGCCGCTGGAGGCGTCCGATGCCTTGTTGACCTCGGCCATCGACTCGGCCACTTCGGCCTCGTCCTTGGCGCGGATGGACAACTGCATGACGCGACCCTTGCGGTCCATGCCCATGTACTTGGCTTCAACCGAATCGCCGACCTTCAGGTGCTGGGTAGCATCCTCGACGCGTTCCTTGGCGATGTCGCTGGCGCGGACATAACCTTCGATGCCATCGGGAAGCGCAATCGTCGCGCCCTTGGCGTCCACTTCGCGAACGATGCCGGTGACGATGGCGCCCTTCTGCGTGGTGGCCATCAAGGTGCCGATCGGATCCTGCTCCATCTGCTTGACGCCCAGCGAGATGCGCTCGCGCTCCGGGTCAACGGCCAGGACCACAGCTTCCAGGGTGTCGCCCTTCTTGTAGTTGCGCACGATGTCTTCGCCAGTGGTGTTCCAGCTGATGTCGGACAGGTGCACCAGGCCATCGATACCGCCGTCCAGGCCGATGAAGATGCCGAAATCGGTGATTGACTTGATCTGGCCGGAAACCTTGTCGCCCTTCTTGAAGATGGCGGCGAACGCTTCCCACGGGTTGGACGCGCACTGCTTGATGCCGAGCGAAATGCGGCGACGCTCTGCATCGACGTCGAGCACCATCACTTCGACATCGTCGCCGAGTTGCACGACCTTGGACGGGTTGACGTTCTTGTTGGTCCAGTCCATCTCGGACACGTGGACCAGGCCTTCCACGCCCGGCTCGATTTCGACGAATGCGCCGTAATCGGTGACGTTGGAGACCTTTCCGGTGAGGCGGGCGCCGGTCGGATAGCGACGGGCGATGTTGTCCCACGGATCTTCGCCGAGCTGCTTGAGGCCGAGCGAAACGCGATTGCGCTCGCGGTCGTACTTGAGCACGCGGACCTGCAGTTCTTCGCCGACGTTGACGACTTCGGACGGATGGCGCACGCGCTTCCAGGCCATGTCGGTGATGTGCAGCAGGCCATCGATGCCGCCGAGATCCACGAACGCGCCGTAGTCGGTGAGGTTCTTGACCACGCCGGTGACGATCGCGCCTTCCTGCAAACGCTCGAGCATCTGCTCGCGCTCAACGCTGTTCTCGCTCTCCACCACTGCGCGGCGGGAGACGACGACGTTGTTGCGCTTGCGATCGAGCTTGATGATCTTGAACTCGAGTTCCTTGCCTTCCAGGTAGCCGGGATCGCGCACGGGGCGCACATCGACCAGGGAGCCGGGAAGGAATGCACGGACGTCGCGGATGTCGACGGTGAAACCGCCCTTGACCTTGCCGCTGATGCGGCCGGTGACGATCTCGCCAGCTTCCATGGAGGTTTCGAGTTCATCCCAGACCATGGCGCGCTTGGCTTTCTCGCGCGACAGCACGGTTTCGCCAAAGCCATTTTCCAGGGATTCCAGCGCCACCTTGACGGTGTCGCCGACGGCGACTTCGAGCTCGCCTTGTTCGTTACGGAACTGCTCGATGGGCACGATGCCCTCGGACTTCAGACCGGCGTTGATGACCACCATGTCGGAGCGGATTTCAACGACGACGCCAGTGACGATCGCGCCGGGCTTGAGCTTGACGAGGGCGATCTGGCTTTGTTCGAACAGTTCAGCAAATGATTCGGTCATTGTTGTTTCTCGGTTGAACATACGGGTTACCGGCTTTGCCGGGCCCACCTGTTGTGCGCTGGATGCGCGTGGATGATCCCGCGGCTTCTGCCACGGGGGTTTTTTCTGCCTTGGAAATCGCCCCGGTCAGGGCGAACGAAGGAAACGGAAGCTAGCGGGGCCGCAAGGAAGCCGGCAGCACCGCGAGCACACGTTCGATCACCTCGGTGATCGGCATACCGGTGGAATCCAGGATCACCGCATCGTCTGCGGGTTTCAGGGGCGCCACGGCACGTCCGGCATCGCGCTCATCCCTGGCGGCGATCTCGTGCAGCAGACTGTCAAGATTAACGGAAACCCCTTTGTCTTTCAACTGCTTATAGCGCCTCCGGGCCCTTTCCGCGGCGCTGGCGGTCAGAAACACCTTGTACGGCGCGTCGGGGAAGATGACCGTGCCCATATCGCGGCCGTCGGCCACCAGGCCGGGTTTCTGCCGGAAGCGCAGTTGCAGGTCGACCAAAGCCGCGCGTACGGAAGGATAAGCAGCGATGGCTGAGGCCACGGCGCCGGCTGATTCAGTGTGCAGGGCCCGGGTCGCGTCCTTGCCGTTGACGAGGACGTGGGGCTCGCCGGCACCCTCGTTGACGAAGCGAATCTCCGTCCGCGCCGCGCAGGCAGCGACCGCGTCAGGATCGCTCAGGTCGATGCCTTCCCAGGCAGCTTCCTGCCCCACCGCCCGGTAAATGGCCCCGGAATCCAGGTAATGCCAGCCCAGTCGCTGGGCAACTGCCCGGCTGATGGTGCCCTTGCCCGAGCCCGACGGGCCATCAATGGTGAGTACCGGTACGGGTTTGCTCATAGCCATCGATTCTAGCCGGAAGGCATCGGCGCGAGACCCGGCTCGGCGACGCGCAGGCCGAGTCCGCAGTCGGTAGCCAGGCGAACGAATCCCGGGAACGAGGTGTCCACGTTGGCGCAATCGGAAATCAGGACCGGGCCCGCGGCGCGCTGGGCCGCGACCATCATGGCCATGGCAACCCGGTGGTCGCCCAGGCTGGCAACTTCGCCGCCCTGCAGCTCGCCACCTTCGATGACGATGCCATCGCTGCTCTCGGCCACTTGAGCGCCCAAGGCGGCGAGCGCCCGGGCCATGGCCGACAAGCGGTCTGACTCCTTGACGCGCAGTTCGCCAATGCCATCGATGACCGTGCGTCCGTCGGCCAGGGCGGCAGCGACGAACAGGATCGGGAACTCGTCGATCATGTCTGGCACCAGTTCGGTCGGCAGCCGGATTCCGCGCAACCGCGAGGAACGCACCCGCAGGTCCGCCACGTCCTCGCCGCCCTTGCGGCCGTGGTTTTCCTCGCCGATGTCCGCACCCATCAGCCGGAGCGCAGACAGCAGGCCGGTCCGCCGTGGGTTCATTCCGACCTGCAGCAGACGCAGGTCGGAGCCGGGAAGCAGGCAGGCCGCGACCATCAGGAATGCCGCCGAAGAGAAGTCCGCCGGCACCTCCACGTCCGTTGCCACCAGGCGATGGCCGCCCGGCACCGTGGCACTGCCCGGTGCGAATCGAACCGGCCAACCGAACGCCCCCAACATCCGCTCGGTGTAATCGCGCGTTGGCTGCGACTCGCGAACCGTGGTCTCGCCACGGGCATAAAGACCAGCAAGCAAGATCGCAGATTTGACCTGTGCGCTCGGAATTAGTGTATTGTAATCAATGGCTTTCATGCCATTATTAATGTTGATTATAATCGGTGGAAGATTGCCGTCGCGCGCTTCGATTCGAGCACCCATCTTGCTCAACGGCGTGATCACGCGCGCCATCGGGCGTTCGGACAGGGAGCGATCGCCGACCAGTCGGCTGGAGAATCGTTGCCCGGCGAGCAGGCCGGTAAGCAGTCGCATGCCGGTTCCGGAGTTTCCGCAGTCGAGATCGCGGTCGCTGCCAGACAGCCCGTGCAGACCCAGGCCATGAACGATGCGTTCGCTGGCGGCGGGCGCTTCGATGCGCGCGCCAAGCTGCAGGAGGATGCGTTCGGTAGCCCGCGTGTCCTCGCCCTCGAGGAATCCGCTGACGCGTGAGCTGCCCTCGGCAATGGTGGCAATCATCAGTGCGCGGTGCGAGATGGATTTGTCACCTGGCACCCGGATGCTGCCGCGGGCCGGTCCGGCCGGCTGCGCGATCCAGTCCCGGCTCACGACAATGCCTCATCAAGGGCGTCCAGAAGGCGCCGGTTTTCCGCCCGTGTACCGACGGTGACCCGCAGGCAGGTAGGCAACCCGTAACCGCCCATCGGCCGCAGGACCACGCCGTTCTCGAGCAGCCGCGCCTCGATCCCCGATGCTTCCTGGGCGAAATCGACCAGCAGGAAATTGGTCTGCGATGGCGCCACCGACAGGGCGCGGCTACCCAGTTCGGCCGCGAGCCAGGCGCGCTCTGAGGCGTTGGCCGCGACCACTGATTGCAGATGATCGTCGTCGTCGAGCGCGGCGAGGCTGGCGACCAGTCCCGGAATGCCGACGTTGAACGATTCCCTGACCCGCTCCAGGATTCGGATCAGTCCCGGGTGCGCGCAGGCGTAGCCCACGCGCAAGCCGGCCAGACCGTGGGCCTTGGAGAACGTGCGGGTCACGATCAAATTAGGAAACCGCGGCAGCAACACCAGCGCGCTCACCAGTGCCGCATCGTTCACATATTCCAGATACGCCTCATCGACAACGACCAGCGTGTCTTGCGGAATCACGGCCATGAAGGCCGCGAGCGCCTCAGTACTGAACCAGGTGCCCGTCGGGTTATTGGGGTTGGCCAGGTAAACCAGCCGCGTCCGCGCGGACACCGCCGCCTGGATGGCGTCGAGATCGTGGCCTCGTGGCATCGCAGCGTCCACGGGCAGCGCAGGCACCGCGGTGAACGGCGCGCCAGCGGCCCGCGCGGCGATCGCGTAGACCGCAAATCCATATTGCGAGGCGAGCACCTCGGCCGACGGACCGGCGAAGACCTGCGCCAGCATCATCAGCAATTCGTGCGAGCCGTTGCCCAGCATCAGCTGCGCGGTCTCAAGGCCGTGCCGCTCCGCCAGGGCCTGCTTGAGCTCGGCGCCGAGCGGATCGGGATAACGGTGGATGCCGGACAGGCTGGCACGCACGGCCTCGAGCGCGCGCGCGCTCGGCCCAAGTGGATTTTCGTTGGATCCCAGCTCGACCAGTTGGCCGTCGCCGAATCGGCGTCGCAAGGCAACGATGTCGTGGCCGGGGTCGTAAGCGCGCAAGGCGCGGATCCCCGGCTGCGCGAGCGCTGCGAAATCCGGATCGGCCACGGTCAGAGCAATGCCACCGGATAGGAACCGAGGATCTTGACGTCGGCAGCGTACTCGCCGAGCTCGGACAAGGCGCGCTTCACCGGCTCGTCGTCAACATGGCCGGCGACGTCGATGAAGAAGGCGTACTGCCAGAGGCCCGCGTGCGAGGGCCGGGACTCGATCCGGTTCATGCTGATGCCATGCTTGGCGAACGGGCTGAGCACGGCATACAAGGCGCCGGGCTGGTCGCGCACGAACACCAGCAGCGAGGTGCGATCGTGGCCGGAGGCATTGAACAGCTCGCGGCCGAGCACCAGGAAACGCGTGGTGTTGTCGCGCCGGTCCTCGATCGGGCCCGATACCACCTTGAGACCATAGACATGCCCGGCCGATTCGCCGGCAATCGCCGCCGCATCGTCGGCGGTGCGCGCGCGCCGCGCCGCTTCGGCGTTGCTGGACACCGGCAGGCGCTCGGCGCGCGGCAGGTGCTGGCGCAGCCAGGCCTGGCACTGGGCCAGCGACATGGCGTGCGAATAGACGCGTTCGATGTCATCGAGCCGTCCGGTCCGCGAGAGCAGGAACTGGTGCACGTGCAGTTCGACTTCACCGCAAATCTTCAGGCTTGAGGTCAGGAACATGTCGAGCGTGGACTGGATCGTGCCCTGCCCTGAGTTCTCGACCGGCACGACGCCAAAATCGGCATGGCCGGCTTCCACTTCCTGGAACACTTCCTCGATGCTCGACAAGGGCAGGCCCCGCGCGGAGTGTCCGAAATGCTTGATCAGTGCCTGCTGCGAAAAGGTGCCTTCGGGCCCGAGGTAGCCGACCTTCAGCGGCTCCTGCTGGGCCAGGCAGGCCGACATGATTTCCCGGAACAAACGCAGCAGCACATCGTCGGCGAGCGGGCCGTCGTTGCGGTCAAGCACCTGGCGCAAGACCTGGGCCTCGCGCTCGGGACGGTAGTAATCAACGGCGGCCTTGAGCGGTCCCTTGGCCTTGCCGACGCGCTGTGCCCATCCGGCGCGCTCGGCGATCAGCGACTGGATCTGGCGGTCGATGCCGTCGATGCGCTCGCGCGCTTCTGCCAGGTTGGGTGCGGCGTGCTTGTCCTTGGCGGCGGCCTTGGCCTTTGCCGCCGGCTTGGCCTTGGGGGGAGTCGGCTTGGCCATGGGCTACCCGTTGCCCTTGCGGAAATCAGCCATGAAATCGACCAGCGCCTGGACGCCAGCGAGCGGCATTGCGTTGTAGATCGATGCGCGCATGCCGCCCAAGGCACGATGGCCCTTCAGGCCAAGCAGCCCGGCCGCCTCGGCCGCCTTCAGGAATGGCTTGTCCAACGCAGCATCGGGCAGGAAGAACGGCACGTTCATGCGCGAGCGGCTGTCCGGCTCGACGTCGTTGCGGTAGTAGCCACCGGAACCGTCGATACTGGAATAGAGCAGTTCGGCCTTGAGCGCATTCTGCCGGCCGATGGCCTCCACGCCGCCCTGCTCCTTCAGCCATTTCAGCACCAACCCGACGATGTACCAGGACAACGTCGGCGGCGTATTGAACATGGAATCGTTGCTGGCCTGGTTGCCCAGCTCGAAGATCGGCGGCAGCTGGCGACCGTGCTTGCCGAGCAGGTCCTTGCGCACCACCACGATGACCAGGCCGGCCGGTCCGAGGTTTTTCTGCGCACCACCGTAGATCACGCCGAAGCGCGACACATCCACCGGACGCGAGAGCAGGCTCGACGAGAAGTCGGCGACAAGCGGGACGGCGCCGACTTGAGGAATTTCATGGAACTCGACGCCGTGGATGGTTTCGTTCGGCGTGTAATGCAAGTACGCAGCACCCGGGCTCATCTGCCACTCCGAAACGTTCGGCACCGACCGATAGCCGCCCTCCTTCGCACTCGCGGCAACATGGGTGCGGATGGAAGGCTTGGCATTCTCCAGCGCCTTTTCGCCCCAATGCCCGGTCAGCACGTAGTCCGCCGTTGCCTCCGGACCGGCAAGGTTCAATGGAAGCAGGGCCGCGAGTGTGGTCGCGCCGCCTTGCAGGAACAGCACGTGGTAATCGTCGGAAACGCCCATCAGCTCGCGCAAATCGCGTTCCGCTTCGGCGGCGCAGTCGATGAAGGCCTGGCCGCGGTGGCTGACTTCCATCACCGATGCGCGCTCGCCTTTCCACTCAAGCAGTTCAGACTGGACCTGGGTCAGGACAGCGGCAGGCAGCGCGGCGGGGCCGGCGCTGAAATTGAAGGCACGCGACATGGAAAAACCTCGTTGGAATGACTCAGGCTAACACGCGATTCGACCCATTCGAATGCGAGCGCCAGTGTGCTTGCCGCCGTCTAGAGTGTTCGCTCGAAATCGGCGGGTGCCAACGGTCGGGCGAACAGGTTTCCCTGCCCATACTCGCAGCCGAGCTCTAGCAACATCTGCCGCTGTTCGTCGGTCTCGATCCCCTCGGCGGTCAGCAACAAGCCGAGGTCCTTCGCGAAGCCGATGATGGTGCGCACGATGGCCCGGTGGCGCGGATTCACGGTCAGGTCGCGCACGAAGCTCTGGTCCACCTTCAGCGCATCGAAGGACGAGGCCGCGAACGCCTCCAGCGATGAATAGCCGGTGCCGAAGTCATCCACCGCCAGGCCCACGCCGAGCGCCTTGAGCGACTCCAACTGCTCGCGCGCGTGGCTGCTGCCGGACCGGAACACGCCCTCGGTCACCTCCAGCCGCAGGCAGTTCGCCGGGATGCGGTGTTGTTGCAGTAGATGGAAAACCTCGGCGGTGAGTTCTGGTGAGCCCATTTGCCGCTCATCCACGTTGACGTTCATCACCAGCGCGTCCCAGTCCGGCCGCGCGTGGCGCCAGCCTTCAAGTTGCCGGCATGCCTCGCGCAGCACCCAGCCATCGAGTTCGACGATCAGGCCGGTCTCTTCGGCCAAGGGCAGGAAGTGCGCCGGCAGCAACAGCCCGCGCACCGGATGTTGCCAGCGTACCAGCGCCTCGGCGCCGACCAGACGGCCACCGTCGAGCGCCACGATTGGCTGGTAGTGCAACAGGAACTCACCGCGTTCAAGCGCCAGCCGGAAGTCGGTTTCCATCTGCAGGCGCATGCGCGCCTCCGAGTGCATGCCCTCGTCGAACACGATGTAACCGGACTTGCCGGCCGCCTTGGCGCGGTACATCGCGGTGTCGGCGTCGCGCAGCACCTGGTCGGGCGAATCGTAGTCCGGGCGGCCGAGCACGATGCCCAGGCTGGCGGCCGAGAACACTTGCTGGCCGCCGATGACGAAGGGACGCTCGAACAAGGACAGCACCCGTCGGGCGATGTTCACCGCGCGCTCGTAGTCGCAGGGACCTTCGGGCAGGAAGGTGAACTCGTCGCCTCCGTAGCGGGCAATCAGGACTTCCTTGGCCAGTTCATCCTCCAGCCGACGGGCGATCTCCAGCAACAGGCGGTCGCCGGCACCATGGCCCAGGCTGTCGTTGACCCACTTGAACCCATCCAGGTCCAGGAACAGCACGGCGTAGGCAAACCGGCTGCGACGCTCCTCCGGGCTGAGCCGCTCGGCCAGCTTGCGATTGAACAGGGCCCGGTTTGGCAATCCGGTCAGCGGATCGTGGTTGGCATGGAAGCGCAGGCGCGACTCCGCCTCACGCTGCCGGGTGATGTCGATGATGGTGCCAGTGAGCTGGCGCTTGCCATCCACCATCACCGGCCAGACGCTGACCCGGGCGTAGACCCGCTGTGCATTGCTGTGCAGCAGGCAGCTCTCGAAGTCCTGGGTGAAATCGCCGGTGGTGCGATAGCCGCGGCGCAGCGGCGTGGTGTCGTCTACCGACTCGGGCGCCAGCAGCTCAAGGTAGGACTTGCCGACCAGGTCCGATTCCTGGAAGCCGAGCATGTCCGCGAGCGCGCGGTTGACGTAAACCAGCTTGACCTCGTCCATGATGAAGACGCCAACATGGCTCTGCTCGACCAACGTGCGGTACTTGTTCTCCGAGCTGATCAGCGCCTGCTGCATCTGGCGGCGCTCCTGGATGTCAACCGCCGATCCGGTGAAATGCGCAGGCGCGTTGTTCTCGTCGCGGGTCAGGCGGACGCTGGTGCTGACCCAGCGCTCGTTGCCCGCGGCGTCGTGGATCCGCGTCTCGTAATGGTTGAAAGTGCCATCGCGCATCGCCCGCTCGATCAGCAACTGCCGTTCCGACGGATCGGCGTAGACCTCGAGCATGCTGCTGAACTTGCTCTTGAGTTCTTCCGGCGTGCTGAACCCGAGCATGTTGGCAAGCGCGGCATTGACCTCGACGATTTCGCCACCCAGGCCGCTGCGGAACAGACCGACGGGCGAATCATGGAACAGCTCGCGATAGCGCCGTTCGGCCTGCTCGAGCGCCTGTTGCTGCTTGCGCTCCTCGGTGACGTCGCGCAGCGTACCGGTGGAGGCAATGTCGCCCTGGTAATCGACGGCGTCCGCGCGCACCTCGCAAAGGATGCGTCGGCCATCCTTGCGCACCATCTGCAGCTCGTACATCTGCAACGCGCGCGAGCCTGACTCCCGCTCGCGTTTGCGTACTTCCTGGGCCGGCGCGTCCTCCTGGTCGATCAGATTCATGTAAGGCAGGCGGATCAATTCCTCGGGCTCGTAGCCGAGGATGTCGGCCATGGCCCGGTTGGCGAACAGCACCAGCCCGCGCTGGATCAGGAACACGCCGTCGCGAGTGTTGTCGAGCAGGACCTGGTACAGCGCCCTGGACTGGCTGAGCGCCTGTTCGGCCTCGACCTGCGCGGTGATGTCCTCCAGCGAGCCCTCGATGAGGATCGGCTTGCCCACCGGGTCCAGCAGCACCCGCGCGTTTTCACTGACCCAGATCCTGGACCCGTCGCGGCGGTAGACCTGCACGCGGACCTGGTCGATGCGTCCCTTCTCGACAAGCAGCGCGTGCTCCTGCTGGTCGAGTTCCTGGTCGACATAGATGTCGCGCGCGCGATTGGACAAGGCCAGCAGCAGCTGCGCCGGCGATTCGTAACCCAGTATCCGGGCCATGGCCGGATTGGCGTCCAGGAAGCCACCGTCGGGCAGGCTGCGATAGATGCCTTCGGAGGCGGACAGGAACAAATCCCGATACAGGCTCTCCTTGCGCCGGTCGAGCGCCGTCGGGTAATCATCGGGCAGGATTTGCAGCAGGCAGAACAGGCGGGCGCCTTCCTTTCCCGGCAGCAACTCCACGTGCAAGCGGCCGTTCAGCACGCGACCGTCGGCACAAGTGACCGGGGTGTGTGCGTCGACGACGCGGCGCTCCGCCCGCAGGCTGTCCCAAAGCTGGGCGCGGAATTCGAGGTCGGACCAAAGGCCGATGTCGATCGGCATGCGACCGATCACTTGCTCGCGCGAGTAACCGGTGGAGGCAACGAAGGCGGGATTGACGTCGAGGAAGCGACCGTCATCGGCACTGAGCAGCGCCACGATGCTTTCCGATGACTCGAATGCCTCGACCAGGCGCACCAGTTATTCCTGAAGGCAGACAAAGCTCAGGATAGCGCCCGTTCCTGCAATGCGCCTAGTGCTAGGCCGCGCCCATGTGCGGGGAATAAACGAGGAGCGCGGTCATCGCCGCCGCCAGCACTGCCGCGGCGGCGATCAACCACCACAGGGCGCCCGGGTCCACCTGCGGCGACTCCTCCGGATTGTCCTTGTCCGGCTGCGAGCTGCCGGCCGGCGGAACTGGCTTCACCGCCTTGATCGTCTGCGTATGCGTCATCGCGCCGGCCCCGCGCACGCCATCCTGGCCGCGCGCCGGAAGGCCCGGCGCCTCAAGCAGGAAGCGGTGCTGGTCGATCACGATCTGGTCGCCCGGCGAGAGGACGGCGTCACGAACCTGCACGCCGTTTACGGTGATGAAGTCGCTATCGGCCAGCGAGCGCAGGATTACCCGGTCGCCGTGCAGCTCGAACTGCGCCTGGCGCTCGGCCAGTGCGGCATCGTCGATCCGGATGTCGCAAGCGGCGCCGCGACCTACCACCTTGGGTTCGGTCAGCGTGAAGCTGCGGCCACACAGACTGCCCGACGCACCGCGCACGGCGACGCGACTGGCGCTGACCCGCTGCGCTTCGGCAAGGGATGGGGGTGCGGCGGGTGGGATTCGACGGTCGATGAGCTCGGCGCTGTTCTCGCTGAGCACGATCTGCACCTGTTCCAGGCAGACCTGGTCGCCGATGTGCAGCAGGGCGATGCGACGGATCGGCCGAGCATTGAGGTGCACGCCCGGCGTTCCCGCGGGAACGCGCAGCCAGATGCCACGCCGGTCGAAAACCATGCTGGCATGATGGGGCGCCAACGCGCGGCCAGGGAGGGAAATCCCCAGGCCAGTGCGACTGCCGATGCTAATTTCCCCGTGGTCAAAGGCGACACTTGGGTGTTCGCCATTTGGAAACGTCAGCTGCATCCTTACTCCTCCGAGCCGCGAATCTAGCACACGACTCGTTCTCCCGTTCTTGGAGTAAACGCCGAAACCCCCCAGAATGGGCCTATCCCACCCGGATCGACGCAGACCACGACATGCCAACCATCGAGATCACCCGGTCGCATTCGCGGCCATTGGCCGAGGCCAGGAAAGCGGTCCAGCGCGTCGCCGACCACATCGCCAGCAAGTTCGACGTCGAGTCCGGCTGGGAGGGCAACACACTCTTTTTCCGCCGAAGTGGCGTGGATGGTCACATCAAGGTCAGCGCCAGGAAGGTCCACGTCACCGTGCAACTGGGCTTCCTGCTGATGGCGATCCGCGGCTCCGTGGAACGCGAAATCCATCGCTACCTGGAAGAAGAGTTCGGCTGAGCGAACGGCTTGGGATGGCCGGCGAAC
Source organism: Gammaproteobacteria bacterium (assembly GCA_031431355.1). GTDB lineage: Bacteria > Pseudomonadota > Gammaproteobacteria > Xanthomonadales > Xanthomonadaceae > Arenimonas. Next base: position 2,693 of record JANPDF010000231.1, on the reverse strand, counting down.
AGTCGCCTGGAGACTTCCAGCTCCCGCTCCGCCACCTGGTCGAGGAAATCGTCGGCGCCACCGAGCGCATCGAAGGCGGTGAATCCCCGCTCCAGGAAAGTCTGCAATTCCGCTAGCCCGGCCAACTGTGCCGGCAACCGCGCCGCCCGCAACAGCTTGTAGACGCCGTGCTTGCGCACCGCTGCATCCAGTGCCCGGCCCACCCGCATCACCAGTTCAATCTGGTGCCTGCGCAGCAGGGCATGGCCGGTGGCCTGGTAGGCGCGGCGATAGTCAGCGAGCGATATCGGCGCCATGGGATCGGGCCGCCGGCCCAGTTGCTCGGCCATCCGCAGGTCGAAAGCGTGGCTGAGGACCGCCAACTCGATCGCATCGGTCGCTGCGCGCAACAGCGAGTCGGGCAGGAAGCGCGACATCATCGGCAACACCTTGGCCGCATCCCGGTCGCGGGCCGAGAAGTCCCGGTCGGCGTACAGGTCGCTCAGGAAGAACTCCGCCGCCGGCCGCATCGTGGGGTTGGCGAGGAAGTCCCTGAATCCGTCGGCCAGCCGCCGCGACTGCCACTGCCGGAGCAGCCCCAGCGTCTGCTGGCGATTGCGCGGCTCCAGCAACGGGTCGTTGATCGCCTTCTGCCAGTTCAGCCGCCTGGCGAGTCGCTGCCGAAACTCCTGGCTCATCCCTGCTCCGTGACCGCTATCAACTTGCGGACAGTAACCCGCGGGCTACAATCGCCGCGCCCTCTCCGAGACCCACCTAGCATGCTTCTTCTCCAATCCGCGGGAAAGCCGGTTCGCAGCCGCGGCCGCATCGGCCTGGCCATCGCCGGCGGCGGGCCGATTGGTGGGATGTATGAACTGGGCGCGCTGCGCGCGCTGGATGAGGCCATCGAGGGCTTCGACCCGACGCGGCTCGAAGTGTATGTCGGGGTCAGCTCCGGCGCCTTCCTTGCCGCCGGCCTGGCCAATCGCCTGAGCACCGCGGAGATGTACCGGATCTTCATCACCGGCGACAGCCTCGAGGCGAAGTTCCGGCCGGGAATCTTCCTGCAGCCGGCGTTTACCGAATTCTTCCGCCGCGCCAGCAGTCTGCCGGGACTGGCCTACGAGGTGGGCCGCGACCTGTTGACCGAGCCACCCGGATCGCACGTGAGCAACCTGCTTGGTCGCCTGGGCGGCCTGATCCCGACCGGGATGTTCGACAACAGCGAGATCGAGCGCTTCCTGCGCTCGGTGTTCACCGGCCATGGCCGCAGCAACGACTTCCGCGAGCTCGAGCGCAAGCTCTACGTGGTTGCCGTGGATCTGGACAATGGTGAAGCGGTCCGCTTTGGCAGCAAGGGCTGGGACGACGTGCCGATCTCGCGGGCGATCCAGGCCAGCGCGGCGCTGCCCGGCCTGTATCCGCCGGTGGATATCCGTGGCCAGCATTTCGTCGACGGTGCGTTGCGCCGGACAATGCATGCTTCGGTCGTGCTCGACCACGGTATCGACCTGATGTTCGGCATCAACCCGCTGGTGCCCTTCAACGCCAGCCGGGCGCATACGCGCCCGGAAGCCATCGACCGGAAACTTTCGCAGGGCGGACTGCCAGTCGTCTTGTCGCAGACCTTTCGCACGCTGCTGCAATCGCGCATGCAGGTGGGGCTGGCCAAGTATGCACAGCAGTATCCGGCGACCGACCAGCTTGTCTTCGAACCCAATGAAGACGACGGCGAGATGTTCTTCACCAACATCTTCAGCTACTCGTCGCGGCAACGCGTCTGCCAGCACGCGTTCACCAGCACGCTGGCCGACCTGGCGCGCCGCCGCGACGTGCTGGCGCCGCTGTTCGAGCGCCATGGCCTGCGCCTGCGCGACGAGGTGATCGATCATCCCCGGCGCCAGGTTGCGTTCGGCGTCGGTAAGCCGCGTCGTCGCACCGACACCACCGCAAGGCTGGATCGCGCGCTCGACGACGTCGAGGCGATGATAGGCTGAGGCCGCGCGGCAGCAAGGTTGCCTGCTGCTCGCGCTATGGTGTGAAAACTCTAGACAGGCGGGCCAGATTGGCCCTACATCGGGCGCATGCCCAACAAGAAAACTATGGAGGGCCCCGTGGCCAAGCTCAAGAAGACCGTTCGTTCCAGATCCTCCGCCAGCCCTGTCAGCAGCGCTGACCTGCAGGCCCGCGCCGAACACCTGTCACGTTCGCTGGTTGAATCCGCCCAGCAGATCTGGATGGCCGGCGTTGGCGCCTTCACCCGTGCGCAGGGCGAAGGATCCAAGTTGTTCGAGGCCCTGGTGAGCGAGGGCATGACCATCGAGAAGTCCACCCGCAAGCTCGCCACCGGCAAAGTGGATGCCGTGCGCGATGCGATGGAAGGCCGCGTCGGGGTCGTTCGTGACCGCGCTTCCGATACCTGGGATCGCCTTGAAAAAGTATTCGAAGACCGCGTGCAGCGCGCCCTGAACCGCCTGGGCATTCCCGGTCGCGAAGAGCTGGCCGAACTGATCAAGCGCGTCGATGCGCTGACCGCGCAGCTGAAGAAGTCCGGCGCGTCGCCGGCGGCAAGAGCACCGTCCAAGCGCCCGGCCAAGGCACCGGCCAAGAAGGCCGCCTCGGCCCGCAAGTCCGCGCGCAAGACGTTGCCGAAAGCCGCCAAACCGGTAGCCCCACGCTCCTGATACCGCTTGTGCCCGCCAGCCCACACGAAG
>JANPDF010000230.1:0-2029 GCA_031431355.1 Gammaproteobacteria bacterium | reverse complement strand
TACGCCGTCAAGGCGCTCGTGCCAGCGATCCGCGACACGCTACGGGCCGGTGGCTTCATGTCCACGACCAACGGCCGCGAAGAGGGCGGTGTGTTCCTGGTCGGCTTTCGAGGCTGCCTGTTTCGCATCGACGGTGACTTCCAAGTTGGCGAAGGCGTCGAGTCGTATGAGGCCGTTGGCTGCGGCGAGAGTTACGCGATGGGCGCGATGCACGCGCTGCGAACTGCCGAGCCGATGGCGCGCCTGCAAGCTGGGCTTGATGCGGCGGCCACCTTCAGTGCTGGCGTGTCCGGGCCGTTCCACTTCGTCGAGTTGCCCGCTCTCGCGACAACCCCATGAACCACTTTCAAGGCCGATTCCAGCACCCGGGGCTTCACGTCTCCTCCCTCCCTCAGGTTCCCCGAGTGCGCTGACTCGTCAGCCGGCCGCTTTATTCAACTGCAACCAAAAGGAAAACGCATGGACACCATGACCATCACGAAGAAGCAACTTGAGGCGGCGCTGTTGCGCTGGGAACACGCGGCCAGGGGCGGCGAGACGATGAGCCACGAGGAGGCCGACGCACTGCCTGTCGAAAAGGTGGCCCGCGAAGGCGCGAACCGCCTGTGGGACGACCTGCTCAAGTCGCCGGTCTAGTCATCACATCAAGCCTGCTGCGCCTGAACCCTTCTCGCAACCACCGAAAGATTTCATGTTTGAACTCACCACCCCGACGACTCTGAAACTGGACAAACTCAATCCCAGGGTTGAACACCACGGCGAGGCCCTTGTGCCGGCCGTGGACCTGAAGTGCACCTTGACCACGAACAACAAGGTTCTCGACCAGTTCCATCCAAAGTTGCGCGCGATGTTGTTCTGTTCGCTGCCAGCAGAGCAGGCGGCCAAGCGCGCGGCCGAAGATGGTCAGGCCGAGATGCAGTTGCCAGTGAGCGACCTGCCGAACATCACCTTCCCGAAACTCGAATACCCCGTCAAGTGGGATCTGGAATTGTCGGGCTACACGACGCGCGTCGACTTCGGTCTCGGTGGCAATTCCGATCTGGTCATCAACCTCTGTGTGCTCAAAAACTTCAAGTTCTCGCCGATTGAGGGTGGCAGTTGCGAAGTCGAGTTCACGATCAGTTCGGCGGCCGACATCGACGCGAACATCAGCGGGAAACTGTCGATGAACCAGCAGCAGGACATCACGATCACGCTGCTCGGTCCGAACCTCACCGACGGCGGTGTGATCGACGCCAGCGCCGGCAGCGGGGCGCCCGGCACCAGGCCTGCTGCGGAACCGGATGCGAAGCCGAAGAAGCAGAGCAAGGCGGTGAAGGACGCGACGGCAGCGTTTCTGGATGCCAATGGCGCTGCGCAGCCGCACTGAGCCATGGTTGTCGAACACACCAAGGTCCAAGCCGCCTACACCCGAGCCCGCGAGCTGGGCGCGGATCACGAGAGCGCTTGCGCGACGGTGGCGCACGTTCTGGGCATCGCAATCGAAGCGGTGCGTGAAGTCGCGGCGTCGAATCAAAAGGAATGAGCATGCCATTCAACGCAAACTGCCAGTGCTTCCGAGACGGTGCGTGCATGCACCATGTGGCCCCGCGCGTCTGGTTCGGTCGCCAGCGATGCGTTCTGGAGTACCCACCGGCTGACCCACGCCTTCGCGGGTGCGCGATTCAAGCGCCGCACACGAAGCCAGATGGCTACCCAGTAGGACCGCCATCGGTGCTGCGGCGCGAAGGCTCTTTCGTGGAGTACATGGCGCCACGCAACGAAGTTGCGCGCGAGGTAGTTCCGCAGCAGGGAGAACCGGCATGAGGCCGCCTCTGCCAAACCCGGTGCCGAGCCTGACTGCCGAACTCTGCAGGGCGCTGGGCGTGCCGAGGAATACCACGCGCGCGGTCCTGACGCTTGAGGTCGCTCAGCCGCCACGGCTGGAGTTGTCATTGATCTGCACCGACAGCCGCGGTTGCGTCATCCTCGAGGATCAGCCACTCGCCGACGGCGTGGCGCAGCGCGTCGCCAGGGTGCGGTTCATGGT
>JANPDF010000229.1:0-6872 GCA_031431355.1 Gammaproteobacteria bacterium | reverse complement strand
TCGCGGCGGGCATCGGCGTAATCCTCAAGGGTGTCGGCTTCCTGCCTTTGTTCGCGCTATTGCCGTTCGCCATCATGCGTCGCCAGGGCTGGCATGGCGTCGCCGCGCTCGGCGCCGGCAACGGCTGGCGCTGGTCGGCTGGCGCGCTGGCATTCCTGGCCGCCATTGCCTGCTGGCTCGGGCCGATGCTGTGGTTCGCGCTGGCCGGCGCTGATCCCGAACACCGCGCCTACCTGGACAACCTGCTGTTCAAGCAGACCGCCACGCGTTACACCGATGCCTGGCACCACCACAAGCCGTTCTGGTATTTCGCCGAAGTGATGGCGCTGTTCTGGCTGCCGTTCTCGCTGGCATTCGCCTGGCTCTGGCGCGACTGGCGCGATGCCTGGCGCAATCGCGATGCCCGCACCTGGCTGCCCTTGTCATGGGCGTTGCTGGTGGTACTGTTTTTCAGCGCTAGTCCGGGCAAGCGCGACATGTACATCCTGCCAGCGCTGCCCGCGGTCGCGCTGGCGGCCGGTCCGTACTTGTCCGCGCTGGTTGCGCGACGCAATTTCCAACGCGCGTTGTTCGCTTTCTGCCTCCTGCTTGGCACGGGCTTGTTGCTGCTCGGGGCGTGGGCGTGGATCGAGCCGCCGTCGGCGATACGCGCGCTGGTGGTTGATCGCGGCCTGGGTGAGGGTGCCCGTTGGCTGTGGCTGATGCTTTCGGTGGTGGGTGCAGTAGGGCTGGCGGCGGCGCTGCTGTGGCGGCGTGCCGGCGCCGTGCAGGCCACTGGGGTCCTGCTGCTCGCCCTGTGGCTGGGCTATGGCTTTGTCGCCCATCCCGTGCTCGATCCGAGCAGCTCGGCGCGCGAGCTGATGCAGCGTGCGCGCGCGTTGGCCGGCGAGGGCGCCGGGATCGGCCTGGTGGAATGGAAGGAGCAGAACCTGCTGCAGGCGATCGGACCAACCGAGGAATTCGGTTATCGGCAGCCGGCGTCAGTGCAGTTGCAGCGGGCGGTCGCCTGGCTGGAACAGGAGCCGCTGCGCCGTCGAGTGCTGCTCTCGCAACCGCGCAGCAAACCATCGTGTTTCGTCACGGTACCCGGCGCCGTGCAGCTAGTGGGCACGGCCAACCGCCGCGACTGGTACCTGGTGTCACGCGAAGCGATCGGACCTGGCTGTTTTGGCGCCGGCTTGCAGGATCAGTCGCGCTAGCGCAGCGGCTTCGGGCCGAGTCGCACTCAGCTATGATAGCGATCGCATTTGCCGGCCGCGTTGGCCGATCAAGGTGATCATGAAGATCCTCATTCTCGGCGCAGGCCAGGTCGGTTCCTCGGTGGCAGCGGCGCTGGCGACCGAGAAAAACGACATCACCGTGGTCGACACCGACCACCAGCGGCTGCGCGAACTGGCCGAGAAGCTCGATATCCGCACCGTGGTCGGCCACGCCTCGTTGCCCAGCGTGTTGGCCCAGGCCGGAGCCGAGGAGGCGGGCCTGCTGGTCGCCGTCACCTCCAGCGACGAGGTCAACCTGATTGCCTGCCAGGTGGCGCAACAACGCTATGGAACCGCCACCCGCGTCGCCCGTCTGCGCGAGTCGGAGTACCTGGACATTTCCAGTTCGGTCAACGCCGCCATCAGCCCCGAGCAACTGGTCTGCAAACATATCGAGCGGCTGATCGAGTACCCCGGCGCGCTGCAGGTGCTGGACTTCGCTGACGGCCGCGCCCAGTTGGTCGCCGTCCGCGCCGTGCGCGATGGCGCCCTGGTCGGCCACGAGATTCGCGAGCTGCGCCAGCACCTGCCGGCCAACGTCGATTCGCGCGTGGTGGCAATCTTTCGCGCCGGCCAGCCGATCAAGCCGGAAGGCTCCACCGTTATCCAGGTCGACGACGAGGTGTTCTTCCTGGCCGACGCGCGCAACATCACCACGGTGATGAGCGAACTGCGCCGGCTCGACAGTCGGCCGACCAAGCGCCTGATGATTGCCGGCGGCGGAAACATTGGCCGGAAGCTGGCCCGCAGCCTGGAGAATCGCTACCAGGTGAAAGTCTTGGAGAAGTACCGCGACAGGGCCAGGGCCATCGCGGAAGAACTTCTTAACTCAATCGTCTTGGTCGGCGATTGCGCCGACGAAGACCTGTTGCGCGAAGAAAACATCGACCAGACCGACGTGTACATGGCGCTGACCAATGACGACGAGGCGAATATTCTTTCCGCCATGCTGGCGAAGCGTCTCGGCTGTCCGCGTGTGCTGGCGCTGATCAATCGTCCGTCCTATGCCGAGTTGGTCGAGGGCGGCAGTATCGACATCGCCGTCAGCCCGCAGTTGGTGACGTTGTCGGCGCTGCTGGCGCACATCCGTGAGGGCGCGCCGGCGCGCGTGTATTCCTTGCGCCGCGGCGCCGCCGAGGCGATCGAAGTGGTGGTGCGTGGCGACCGCCGCACCTCGCGCGTGGTCGGCCGCTCGATGGAAGAACTCGACCTGCCCGAAGCCACCACCATCGGCGGTATCGTCCGCGGCGACAAGTTGCTGATCGCGCACCATGACATCATCATCGAGCCCGGCGACCACCTGATCGTGTTCGTCATGGACAAGCGGCAGATGCCGCAGATCAACGCCCTGCTGCAGGCCGGCAGCGCCTGAGATGCCGATCCGGTTGCAGTCGATGCAGCGTATCTTCGGCGCGATCATCGCGCTGAGCTCGCTGGTCACGCTGCCGCCGTTGCTGATCGCGTGGTGGTTACAAGAGTCGACCCAGACGGCGTTCGGCGAATCGCTGATCGCTATCGGCAGTATCGGATTGCTGCTGTGGTTTCCGGTGCGCGGCGCCGACCAGGACCTGCGCCTGCGCGACGGCTTCCTGGTCACTGCGGCGATCTGGGTGCTCGCCAGCCTGGTTACCTCGATCCCATTCATGCTGGCCGCGCCACACCTGAGTTTCACCAACGCGGTCTTCGAATCGACTTCCGGCCTGACCACCACCGGCGCCACCGTCATCCATGGCCTGGATGCGCTGCCGCGCAGCATGCTGTTCTACCGGCAGTCGCTGAACTTCCTGGGTGGCATGGGCATCGTGATCCTGGCGGTGGCGATCCTGCCGATGCTCAAGGTTGGCGGCATGCAGCTGTTCCGCGCCGAGACCACCGGGCCGACCCGCGACAACAAGCTCACCCCGCGCATCACCGAGACGGCGCGCGCGTTGTGGTTTGTCTACCTGGGCCTCAATGCAGTCTGCGCGCTTGCTTACTGGATCGGTGGCATGAGCTTGTTCGACGCTGTCTGCCACGCGATGTCGACCGTGGCCAGCGGCGGGTTTTCCACCCACGATGCCAGTTTCGGCTATTGGAACAGCCCGCTGCTGGAGGGCATCGCCTGCGTGCTGATGCTGGTGGCGGCGGCGAACTTTGGCATGCACTGGTACGCCTGGCGGCGGGCGACGCTGGAGCACTACCGGGCGGATTCCGAGCTGCGCGCGTTCCTGGTGATCGCATTCGTGGTCGGCTTGCTGGTCAGCCTGCAACTGTGGGCCGGCGGCCGCTTTCCCAGCTTCGGCGAGTCATTGCGCCATGGCATGTTCCAGGCCATCTCCAACCTCAGCACCAGCGGCTACGTCACCACGGGCTATTCCGAGTGGCCGGGCGCGGCGCCGCTGCTATTGTTGCTGGTGGCCTTCGTCGGCGGCTGTTCCGGATCCACCGCCGGCGGCATGAAGGTGGCGCGTTGGCAGATGCTGGTGCGCCAGGGCTTGCGCGAGATCCGCCAGCTGGTGCATCCGAGGGGCCAGTTCGTGGTCAAGGTCGGCGGCAAGCGCGTCTCCGAAAGCGTGGTGATCTCGGTCGGCGGCTTCTTCACGCTATACCTGCTCAGCTTCGTGGTCCTGACCCTGGTGCTCGCGTCGACCGGACTCGAGTCTTCCACTGCGATCTCGGCCATCGCCGCCTGTCTCAACAACCTCGGTGCCGGCGTCGGCGGCATCGCCACGCACTTCGAATCGCTAAGCGACTTCGCGACTTGGGTGTGCAGCTTCACGATGGTGCTCGGTCGACTCGAGGTGTTCACGATCCTGGTGTTGCTGACACCGCAATTCTGGAACGAATAGGCGCCGCCCCGGCACCGGCCAGCGCCGCGGACAGTTGCGCGTACAGCTCGCGCGCCTGTGTGGCGGGCAGGAACGGAATCGCCAACGCCGGTTCCATCGAGCCGGCGCCGGCCGTATCGAAGCGCAGCGTGGCCATGCCCATCCGGCGGTCGAGCGGCGATTGCGACCACTCGATTGCCTGCAGCTTCCTGGTTTCGGCGAATCGCCAATGCCGGTCCAGCCAGCCGCCGCGGAAGGCGACCAGTCCGTCGGCGATCGACCAGGCCGAATGTCGCGCCCAGTTCCTGGCCCGCCAGTAGAACAGCGGCAGCAATCCGAACAGGGACAGGGCCCAAGGAGATTTCCACAGCGCCAGTACCAGCGCTACGATCGACACCACGATCGCAGGCACGAGCAATTTTCGGCGCCACGCCTGCGGATGCAGCGCCAGCCACTCGCGCACCGGCCAGGCGCGCTCGGGCAGCAGCTCATCGATCAAGGCGTCGATCATCGCCGGCGTCGCGATCGGCGCCAGGTCGCGCAGCGAGCGCTTTTCGTTCATGGCCTCGACTACGGCCGAATCCACGCGCAGGCTCTGCCGACCGAACCAGCGATGCAACAAGCCTTCGCTCAAGCTCCAGGCCTGGATGCGATGGCGCGGCAGGCTGGCGCGAATCCGCGTCAGCAGGCCGCGCTCTACCGCGAGCCGACCTTCGGATTCGGTGAGTCGGAAGCCATAGAATTGCAGCAGCGCAAGCAACACCGACAACAGGCGTAACGCGACCACTGCCAGCACCAGCAATAGCGCCGCGGCGCCGGCGATCGCCAGCACCGACAGATGCAGCGCAGTGGCCTGTCCACTGACCCATTCGCCGATCGCCGTGAACAGTTTCCCGAGCAGGTTGTCGCCGGCCTGCGCCAGCACGGCCAACGCGCCGCCGACCACCAGCATTCCGCGATTGCTGATCAGGCCGAGCCGGATCAACTCGGCCAGTGGCAACGACAGCAACAGTCTGGGCGGCGCGGCGACGGCATCGGCCGCGGCACCATCGGCGGACTGGGCACGCGCGCGAGTGGCCGTGCTGCCGCGAACTTGTTGCTCGAGCGCGTGCGCATCATCCAGCCGAAGCACGCGCATCTGTCCTTCCGGTTTCGCGGCGCCGGCCGATTCCAGCCGAACCTCGGCCACGCCGGCGAGCCGGTGCAGCAGGTTCTGGTGCAGGCTGACGTTCTGGATCCGGGAGAACGGGATGTGCCGCAGGCTGCGCTGGAACAGGCCACTGCGGATCACTACGCCATCGGCTTCGATGCGGTATCGATAAGTGAAGTATTGCGCCACCGACACCAGCGCCAGCACGACCACGCCGATCAGGCCCCACAGGTCGCTGTCGCTGCGCCGCCCCGTGACCAGCAGCAAGATCAATGGAATCGCGAATTGCTTCAGCTGCTCCAGCAGCGTGAACAGGAAACTGAGCGGATGCAGGCGCCGCTCGGGCGCCTGCTCAGAGGACATCGTCGTGCCGGTCGGAGGCGGGCACCAGCGCGTCGCGCAGCGCGACCGCATCGGCATCGGCCAGGCCGGGCTGGCGCAGCGCGTGGCGACGGGTGCCGGCCGTATGCACGATCAAGGTCGCCAGACCATGGTGTCGTTCGAGCGGTCCGCGCTCGATATCCAGGTGCTGCACGCGCGATCGCGGTATCAGGATTTCCTTGCGCCAGGCCCGACCTCGTCGAACATGTAGACCAGTCTCGTCGAGCTTCCAGGCGCTCGACTGCCAGCGTCGGTAGGCGATCCAGACACCCACTGCGCCAAACAGCAGCCAGAACAGCAGCAGCACCAGCATCGACTGCCACCAGGCCAGCCCGCCCCACGCCCTGATCAGCGGCCATGCCGTGGAAGCGACACCGGCCAGGCCGAGCAGCAGTCCGAAGGCGAGGCCGGAGATCATCGCTACCTGCGCCGCCTGCGCGGGCAGCGCGTTCCAGTCGCTAGGAGCTGGCGACTCGAGTGCGACCGCCATTTCGGCGGGCGAGTCAGGCAGGAGATCGGGCATTTCGCTCATGTCAGTAACAGTCCGGGTGATAGGGATTGGTCTGGCCCGAGTTGCGTGGGTTCTTGCTGAAGCGCTTGTAGGTCCACTGGTACCAGGCCGGGCGCCGCCGCGCGATTTGCTCGACCTTGGCATTCATCGCCTGCGTCGCCGTGGCCAGGTCGGCATCGCCGATATCCGCCGGTGCCGATTCGAACACGATATCGAATCCACCCGCTACCGGCTCGGCCCAGGCGAACACCACCGGCGCGCCACTGCGCTCGGCGAGCTTGGGAATCAGCGTGAGGGTCAAGGCCAGCCGTCCAAAGAACGGGGCGAATTCGCCGGCGCCCAGCTTCGGCTGCTGGTCCGGCGTGATGCCGGCCAGCTGGCCGGCCTTGAGCGCACGGAACAGCGGTCGCATCGCCGTGCTCTCCGCGGGCACCAGGCTGACGTTGTGTCCGCTGCGCGCGAGCCGCAGGAACACATCGCCCGCTGGTTTTTCCGGCACGCGGTAGACCAGGGACAGGGGCGCGAGCGAGGCCATGTACACGAGCAGCAATTCCCAATTGCCATAGTGCGGCGCGGCGACGATGACGCCACGGCCGGTCGCGAGCGCCGCATCGAGCAGCTCCCGGCCGCGGACCGAGCGCACCAGCTCCAGGTTGCCGGCCTGCGCATGGGTCCACACGCGCAAGGTCTCCATCGCGTTGCTGCCGGTGGCGCGCAGGATCTCGCCCACCTGGGCTTCCCGCTGCGCCGTGGTCCACCCGGGT
>JANPDF010000228.1:0-2147 GCA_031431355.1 Gammaproteobacteria bacterium | reverse complement strand
CAGCGTCTGCACCGGCGGACTGACCATCAGTCGGCGCAGAGCACAGTTGCTGCTGCCGAGGTTGTCGGTATTGGTCAGTTGCACCAGGTAGGAACCCGCCATCGCATACGGGTGCACCGGATCGGCCTGGCTGGTGCTGATGAAGTCGCCGAAATTCCAGTTGCGTGAGGCGATGTTGCCATCGCTGTCGCCGGACAGATCGGCGAAGCTGACGCTCAGGCCCGTGGCCGTGTAGTTGAAGGCCGCACTCGGTTCGGCATTGCCGATCAGGCTGCCAGTGAGGCTCGCTGCGGAAAACGCGCCGGTCGCCAGCAACATGGCGTAGTAGGTGCCGGGCTGGGCGCTGGCGATGTCGCAGCTTTCGCTGTTGCCGGCATTGCTCGATCGGCAGTCATAGTCCGAGGACGTGGGCTTGGCGCCGAACTTCACGTAAAGATCGGCGTTGCCGCTGCCGCCGGTGCTGGCAAAACGCAGGCCGGCCTGACTGGCCGAAGCGGGCAAGACGAAATACAGGGCGTTGCCACTGCTGGCCGCGAGATTATTGGCGGCGATCCCGGCGCTCAGGGCTTGCGCATCGCCGCCAGCCACCTCGAGCAGGGCACGCGCATCGGGGATGCCGGCACCGAGGTAATTCGTGCAGCCTTGCAGCACTGGATAGGCAAGGGATTTGAGCTGGCTTGCGACCGCCGCGGGCGCATACGGCGGGTAACCCCGGGCCACCCGCCGGCCCTGCAGCAGCGCCACGCTGCCGGCGACGTGCGGCGTCGCCATCGAAGTGCCGCTGTAGCTGGCATACCCTTCGCCGGCCGGCGCGGTGCTGCCCAGATTCACGGTCGAGATGATGCTCGATCCCGGCGCCGACACCGCCACCGACGGACCGAAATTGGAGAAGCTTGAACGCGCGCTGCTACTGGTGACCGCAGCAACGGCGATGACATTGGCGCAACTGGCCGGCTCGGTCGCGCCGGCATCCATGGCTTCGTTGCCGGCGGCCACGACCACCGTGGTGCCGAGGGCGACCGCGCCATTGATGGCGTTCTGCATGGTGATGCTGCAAACGCCGGCACCGCCCAAGCTGAGGTTGGCCACTTCGGCCGGGCTGGCATTTGCCGGCACCCCGGGCACGCTGCCGCCCGCGGCCCAGAGCAGGCCGTCGGCGATGTCGGACATGCTGCCGCCGCCCACACCCAGGACGCGCACGGGCAGGATGCGGGCGCCGTAGGCCACGCCGATCACGCCGCTGCCGTTGTTGCCGATGGCGGCGACCGTGCCGGCCACGTGCGTGCCGTGCCAGGACGAGGCAATATTGCCGCGATAATCGCCTGGATCGCCGGCGTCGCCGTCGCGACCGTCGCCGTCGTTGGCCATTGCCGGGTCGCTGACGAAATCGTAACCCGGCAGCACATTCGCGTTCAGATCGCTGTGGCTGGTGATGCCGGTGTCGATGACCGCCACCACCACGCCTGCGCCGTTGTCGAGGTCCCAGGCTTGGTCGGCACGGATGCCGGCGTCGGCATCGGTGACGCCCCATTGGCTGGGGAAGTTGGGGTCGTTCGGCGTGAAGACCGGCTGCAAGATCCGGTCGATTTCCACATAGGCGACCGCCGGATTGCTGGCGATCCGGCGCATCAGGGCGGCGGCCTGGGCGCGATCGAGCTTGTGCGTGGTCGCGACCACATCGGCGCCCAGCGCCATGCGGCGGACATGATTCAACAGCCACAGCGGCGCGATGGCGGCTTGTCGCCGCGATTGCCGCGAACGGGCGATGTCCTGCCTGGCCAGCGCTGCGGCGGCGTCCAGCGCCTGTTGCCGCGCGCTGGCACTGTTCGCCTCGGGCGTGCCGGCGCGGAATTTCACGATGAAACGATCAAATTGCTTGGCGGACTCCAGCCCCGCCAGGGACAGGCGCGGCTGCGCCACCGGGGTCCCCGCCATCGCCGCGGGCAGCGCACCGATCAAGGCGAGCAGCGTCAGCGTGGTTCCCATCCGATGCATCGCAGTCTCCCGGAGGATCGACTCGGAACCATCCCACGGCCAATCAACAGCTTGCCGCCAGCATTCCGTCGCCTATCTTCCGGCGCGTCGGCCCCGAGGTCAAACTGCGGCCGCTGCGACGCGGCCAGGCCGCCTTCTGCTTCCGACGGAGC
>JANPDF010000227.1:0-3032 GCA_031431355.1 Gammaproteobacteria bacterium | reverse complement strand
AGTCGCGTTGCAGCGCCGGCGATTCGAGCGCCTGGCGAGTGGGCTTGATGACCGAGCGGGTCTCGAACATGAAGGCCATTGTCTCGGTGATCACGTCAGGCCGGGACAGGTCGGCCGCCGAGGCTTTCTCGAAGGTCGCGGCATCGGGCCCGTGGCCGCTCATGCAGTTGTGCAGCGAGGCGCCACCCGGCAGGAAGCCTTCGGCCTTGGCGTCGTAAACGCCGAGGATCAGGCCCATGAATTCGCTGGCGACGTTGCGGTGGAACCACGGCGGGCGAAAGGTGTCCTGGGCCACCAGCCAGCGCGGCGGGAAGATTGCAAAATCCAGATTGCCGGTGCCGGGCTGGCCGGAGGCGGAGGTGAGCACGGTGAAGATCGATGGATCCGGGTGGTCGAAGCTGATCGAGCCGATCGCGTTGAAGCGGCGCAGATCGTATTTGTACGGCGCGTAGTTGCCATGCCAGCCGACCACGTCGAGCGGCGAATGGCCGATCGTCGCGCGCCACAGCCGGCCCTGGAACTTGGCGAGCAGTTCGAACTCGCCCTCAAGGTCTTCGAAGGCCGCGTGCGGGGTCAGGAAGTCGCGCGCGTTGGCCAGGCCGTTGGAGCCGATCGGACCGAGTTCGGGAAGCCGCAGCAAGGCGCCGAAGTTTTCGCAGACGTAGCCGCGTGCCTCCGCGTCAAGCAACTCCACGCGGAAACGAATGCCGCGCGGCAGCACGGCGATTTCCTGCGGCTCCAGCTCGAGCACGCCGAGCTCGGTTGCCACGCGCAGGCGGCCCAGCTGCGGCACCAGCAGCATCTCGGCGTCGGCGTTGTAGAAGTAGCGGCCCTGCATCGAGCGATTGGCAGCGTAGCAATGGATGCCGACCCCGCCGTGCTCGGACGCGCCGCCAGTGCCGGCCATGGTGAACAGGGCGTCGATGAAATCGGTTGGCGCCATGGGCAGTGGCTGGGGGCTCCAACGCAACTGGTTCGGTGTCGCCGGCTGTTCGTCGAAGCGGTTGTGGAATGCGGTCTCAGCCAACAATTCGAACTGTCCGTGCATCGCCGCCGGGCGGATCCGGTACAGCCAGCTGCGCCGGTTCTCGTGCCGCGGCGCAGTGAAAGCGGTGCCGGAGAGTTGCTCGGCGTAGAGACCGTGCGCTACGCGCTGCGGCGAGTTGCGGCCGATCGGCAGGACGCCGGACAGCGCTTCGGTAGCAAACTCATTGCCAAATCCGCACTGATAGCCGGGCATGGCCTTAGAGAACCCCGCGCCGCATTTGGTCCCGCTCGATGCTCTCGAACAGCGCCTGGAAATTGCCTTCGCCGAAACCCTCGTTGCCCTTGCGCTGGATGATCTCGAAGAAGATCGGCCCGATCGCATTCTGGGTAAAGATCTGCAGCAGTTTGCGCTGCTTGGTCTCTAGGTCGGCGTCGATCAGGATCCGGTTCTTGCGCAGACGCGCCACGTCTTCGCCGTGGTTAGGCACGCGTTCGTCGATCACGTCGAAGTAGCTTTCCGGCGTATCAAGGAATTCGCAGCCCGAAGCGCGCATCGTCTCGACGGTCGCGTAGATGTCATCGGTGAAGCAGGCGATGTGCTGGATGCCCTCGCCCTGGTAGGCGTCCAGGTATTCGTTGATCTGCGACTTCGGATCGTTGGACTCATTGAGCGGGATGCGCACGACGCCGTCGGGCGCGGTCATCGCCTTGGAAACCAGGCCGGTCTTGACGCCCTTGATGTCGAAATAGCGGATCTCGCGGAAGTTGAACAGGCGTTCGTAGTAGTCCGACCACTTCTGCATGTTGCCGAAGTACAGGTTGTGGGTCAGGTGGTCAATGAAGGTCAGGCCGAAGCCAACTGGATTCTGGTCGGCGCCCGGGATCGGCGCATAGTCAGCGTCGAAGATGCTGCCGGCATCGCCGTAACGGTCTACCAGGTACAGCATGCAGTCGCCGATGCCCTTGACTACCGGCGCAGCTACCGCCTTGCTCGTTTCCATATCAACGATCGGCTCGCCACCATTGCCGATCACGGTGGCGAACACCTCCGCCGCCGGCTTCTTGAAACGCATCGCGAAGCCGCAGGCGCTGGGGCCGTGGGCGCGGGCGAAATCCGCCGCGAAGCCGTCCGGATCTTCGTTGATGAGGAAATTGACGCCGCCCTGGCGATACACAGTGATCGGCCGCGAGGTGTGGCGGAGCACCGCGCTGAAGCCCATGCGCTTGAACAACGCGTGCAGCGGCGCAGCATCGGGCGCAGCGAATTCGACAAACTCGAAACCGTTGATGCCCATCGGGTTTTCGAAGGTGGTCGGCTGCATGCCGAGATTGGGGTGCGCGCTCATGGGGGACTCCTCGGTACGGCTTGCGATCGTGCCGTATTATATAGTTTCATATGAAACCAATGGCAAGGCCGAGCTCCGGACCCGCAATCATGACCAGCAAGCCGCCAGATCACGCCGTCCTGGAACTGGACCGGTTCCTGCCGTACCGGCTATCGGTGCTGTCGAACCGGATCAGCCAGGATATCGCCAGCCTGTATGCCGAGCGCTTCGCCTTGAACGTGACCGAATGGCGAATCCTGGCGGTGCTCGGCCGCTACCCCGACCTGTCCGCCACGGAAGTCGCCGAGCGGACCGCCATGGACAAAGTGGCTGTCAGCCGCGCGGTGACGTCCTTGCTCGCCAGCGGCCGGCTGAAGCGCCGCCTGCATGGCCAGGACCGCCGGCGCTCGGTGCTGCAACTGTCGGCCAAGGGCTACCGGGTCTACGACGAGGTGGCGCCGCTGGCGCTCGCCTACGAGCGCCGCCTGCTCGAGGGCCTGGGCGAGGACGAGCGCTCGGCGCTGGATCGCCTGCTGTCGCGCATGGAAGAAAGCGAGATCGCCACGCGCAAGGGCTGACTCCGAACAGGAACGCTGCTTCAGCGGGAAAGGGCCTGAGAGACATACGCGGGCGCGGGGCGGGCATGGATTTTATTATGTGCCCCCGATAAAATTTGTTGTAATTAATAACAGCGCCCCCCCGCCCCGGAGATAGGGGGGG
>JANPDF010000226.1:0-17008 GCA_031431355.1 Gammaproteobacteria bacterium | reverse complement strand
GGTCGCGATGCAGGCGCCACGTGTGTCGATGAACGTGCACGCGGGAGTTCCGAACCTGCCGGTAGCCGAACTGGCTACGCACGTGGATGCGCCGGCCATGCCGATCATCCAGCCGGTTTCGGCGCCGACGCCGGTTGCCGTGACAGAGCCCGCGCCGGTCGTCACGCCGGCCGCGCCGGTCGTGAACACCTATGTCGCGCCCGACGTCGCGTACACCGCTTCGATCCCGACGCCCACGCCCGCAGAGCCGATGACGGCCATGCCGGCACGGCCAACGGCGGTCGCGGCTGAAATCGCGGCTCCCGTTGCAGCGGTCTCGGCGCCCGAAGCGGAAGCAGCGATTGCATCGCCGATGCAATCGGAGCCGGAGGTCGTGGAAACCTCGATGCCCGCTGAGGCAGCGGCGGCCGCCGTTGCGGATATCGAGCTGGCGGAACTGCCGGAATCATCCGAGAGTCCGCCGATGGGCCGCGATGAAGTTGAAACGGACGCGCGCAACGCTCCGATGGCTTGACGCGTCGGCGCTGCGAGTAGTTCAAGAAAAAGGCACCCTCGGGTGCCTTTCTTCTGTTCTGACAGTCCTCGCGTCAGGCGGTCAGCGTGGCCTCGGTGACCCCGTGCTGCGCGGCCATGCGTGCGAGTGACACGGTGTCCTTGATGCCGAGTTTGTCGAACATCCGGTACTTGTGCGTGGCGATGGTCTTGCCGCTCAGGCTGAGCCTGCGGGCGATGTCTTCGGCGCGCATGCCCTGGCAGAACAGCAGCGAGATCTCCATCTCGCGCCGCGACAGGATGTCGAAGGGCGACACGAATTTCACGCCAAGCGCGAGCTGCTGCGCAATCTCGTTGCCCAGGTAGCGCTTGCCGCGCGCGACCTCGCGGATTGCCTTGATCAATTCGACCGACTCGCAGGCCTTGCCCAGATACCCCGAAGCGCCGGCATCCAGCAGCCGCTGCGGCATCGGGCCGTCAACCTGCACCGACACGATGATCACCTTCGGACCAAGCTGGCCCTTGACCAGGCGCTCGGTAATGTCGAGTCCGCTCACGCCAGGCATGTGCAAGTCGCAGATGACCACGTCCGGCTTCAGCCTTCGGATCATCGGCAGCGCTTCCTCCCCGCAACCGGCCTCGCCGACCACCTGGATGTCCGCATGCGGCTCCAGGATCATCCGGTAGCCGGCGCGCATCAGGCCGTGGTCATCGAGCAGAAATACTGTTATCACGCGGTTCCCCTTGGTTTCCCCTGGAACCACCCTACGAGACCCGCCTGGCCACGGCAAGGCGAATCCGCCTCACTGTGTGTAGGAAAATCC
Organism: Gammaproteobacteria bacterium; assembly: GCA_031431355.1. Classification (GTDB taxonomy): domain Bacteria; phylum Pseudomonadota; class Gammaproteobacteria; order Xanthomonadales; family Xanthomonadaceae; genus Arenimonas. The sequence continues at coordinate 15,692 of JANPDF010000226.1, read as the reverse complement.
CTACAACGCGACGATTTGCCGGTTACCGGCTAACATATTCACATTGGAGAGATGGCCGAGCGGTTTAAGGCAGCAGTCTTGAAAACTGCCGTCGGTGTGAGCCGACCGTGGGTTCGAATCCCACTCTCTCCGCCATGCAAGCATCTAAGCCGCTGATTTAGCGGCTTTTTTGTGTGCGATTCTTTTTTGTTCCCTACTTTGTTCCCTATATCGTGCAAGGGCTGGCCCTGTTTCGGCCTGTTAGCAGGGGGCGGGCCGCTGGCCTTTTATAGCGTCGGAAAACTCCTACACGGCTGGTGCATATTGCGCAATTCTGTCCCTGCCCCGGAAGCCCAGGCGCGGCAACTTGCCGCTCACGCTCCACAACGCGCCCGATCCTTGAGGAAGGTCGAAGCTACGCCGGAGTGAGTCTGGATTCGAACGCGGCTGATATTGCAAACATCAAGATTAAGCAGCAATCAGATCAAAACGTTGATCAGGGTATTCGGTGCGCTGAACCAGAACAGGCAGTAGAAGCCCACGGCGATATACACCCACGGCTCTAGTCTTGCGCTAACGCCAGCCAATCGGCCAATTCCTTTTTCCGCCAGCCACAGCCCGACCAGCAGCACGGCCCACACGATTGGGAACAGGGTGCGCGGGTTGACGTCCAGGCTGATTCGGCTCGCGCTGTATATCGTCAGCACACTATGGCCCAGCACAAAAAGGGTTGCGAACAGTAGCGCAGTTTGACGCTGGCGGTAGAAGCAAACTAGACAGGCGCCAAACAGCAGCAGAAAGGCTAACGCGACAATCACGCCACCCGAGAGCGGGTAAATGTGCGGGACAAGCCAATGCCCGAACGTGCGGCCGAACATTTCCAATTGCTGGAATAGATCGGGGTTCGGCAACGGCGCACGCGGGCCAGCGTAGGTTCCCGAAATGCTGTAAGTTCGAGCTACCCAAAGCGCGTAGGGGATGCTGGCGAGGCCAATCAAAGCCAGCGCCTTCAGCCGTCGCCTGTCCAGCATCGCTGTCATGCCCATAGCGATTGCCATCACCACCCCTACGTGGCGCGTCAGCATGGCTAACGCGAGCAGCAAGCACGCAACGATCAATCCCCGACCACCGGCCAGCCAGCGGATCCAGAAGTAGGCCAGCCACACGGTTAGCGGGATGTAGACCGCCTCGCTCCAGACGAAGCGGAATACCATCGCAAAATGAGGCAAGCAGGCGAACGCAAATAGGCCTAGGGTCAGCGCGAGGCGCGAGACGATCACCTGCCGGCCGATGGCCCATAAGCCCAGCACGGTCGCGAACGCGCCCAGGCGACCGATCAGCGCAGCCCAAGTTGTCGCGTCCGGGTGCAGCGAGAGCAGAGCCGGGTACAGCGGCGGCCAGAGCAGGAACTGCTCGCCCAGAGCCCCGCTGCGCCGTATGTTCTCCGCCGCCTCCAGATACCTCACCGAGTCGGGACTGAGGCCAAAGCTCAGGTCGAAGGTGGCGAGCAACAGCACCAGAGCCGGAAGGACGGGAACAATGGGCCAGTTCGGCACCGGGAAACGCGGGGCGGACAAGGTGGGGTTATCCATGCCCGAGTGTACCCACTGGCAGTCCTTGACCGGTCAAAACGGCGGGTCCATATCACGCTCGGACTTGTCCGTCTTCTTCCTTTACGGATTGCGCAGATGCGGAGGCTTTACCTCTTACCGTGTCCTGTACCAAATTGGGACAGAACTATCGCAACGTCTTAAGTTGTTTCAACAAGGGCACGAGGTTGAACATCATGGTCAACCCGTCAACGGGCGACTGCTCAAAGCCGTTTGCCAAGTAGAAGTTTTTGGCGTCCTGGTCGATTGCGTGGCATAGCAACGCGCAAGCAGCTGGGCCCTCCGAAGCTGCGGCCAGGCAACGATGAATTGCGTTCTGCAGCATTCCGGCACCCAAACCTCGGCGCTGATAATCGGAATGGGCTGCGAGCCGGCCCAAAACCCAAACGGGAATTGGGTCCGGCATGTTCATTCTCAGCTCTCGCTGGGGCGCCATTTCTCGTTCAACTGCCCCAGCGGACAAAGAGTAATATCCCGCAACCTCCCTTCCATCACCAGCGTCGTCGCAAACGACGTACACGTTGGACGCGCCCTTGGCTTGGTTCGCCCTCGCTCTTTTCAGGAGCCAATCGGTCAGCGATGCATGAGCGCAGGTGAACCCGTCGAGCCTATGTGTTTCGTCAAGCTTCTCCGGGGGGCGAAATCCCAACGACTAAGCCCAAGGAGCTGGACGAGCGAGTAGACGCCTTGCGGCGTCGCTCAGCGGCGCATCGAGCAAGCGCAAGAATTCCGCCATCCTGTTCTCGCCAAGGTGAAATTCGTTCTGATCAGCGAGAACTTCATGAGCCTTTGCGCTCATGACTTCTATGATGAATTCCGTGCGGTGCTTGCCCAACGCATCAGCCGCCCGATCAACCAACGCCTTAAAGGACTCAGTTGCTCGCAAGTTAATATTTGCGTCTTTTCGAATCACGGCTTTCATAGGTGCGTCCTCTGTGCGCACATTGTACGCACAGAACGACACCTCTGCAAATGACGCGTTTATGTGCCTAAAGGGATTCGAAAGAGACCGTTCCCGGAAAGGCGTTCCCTAGCGGGAAAACGCGAGGACGGCCATCACGGCCAACGCCAGGATCAGGAACACGGCGACCGCCCGGCCGTCCGCTTCCATAGCTCGTTTCCACGACGGTGGCGGCAGGTTACGGTTCATGCATCAAGAAACGGACAAGGCCGCGGATTCCGGCCACGGATTTCCTCCAAGGGCCCGGGGCGGATGACCGGCTGCGTGTCGCAGGTTCCGGGACACTTTACCCAGCGGCCCTGCTACGCCTTCTTCCGGCCAATCTCGCTGCACTGCAGGCGGTTCGCCTCGATCATCTGTGGCACCCGCTCTGCCAGGAAATCAATGAACACGCGCACCGATGGCAGCAAGCCGCGCCGCGACGGGAACACCGCGTGGCAGATTCCCTGTGGCAGCTGCCAATCCGGCACCACGACTTCCAGGTCGCCAGCGCGCACGGCCTCGGCGCAGATCGACTCGGGCAACAGCGCAATGCCCAACCCTTGGCGCGCAGCCGTCATCAGCACCGAGAAATCGTGGGTCATCAGGTTCGGCCGAATATCCACCCGCTCGACGGCCCCGTCCGGCCCGTGCAGCGTCCAGCGCTGGCGCGCTTCGTCCTCGCTCATGCTCAGGGTGGCGTGCTCGGTCAGCTCCGAGGGATGGCGCGGGCGACCGCGGCGCTTGAGGTAATCGGGACTGGCGACCAGCAGCTCGCTGATCTGGCCGAAGCTGCGCAGCACCAGCTCGCCGTCATCGTCCAGGTGGGTGCGCACGCGCAGGGCGACGTCGAACCCCTCGGGAATGATATCCACGCGCCGGTTGCTGACGTGCAACTGCACGCGCACCTGCGGATGCGCGGACAGGAAGCCGGGCAACAACTTGGCCAGCATGTCCTGCGCCAGCGCCACTGGCGCGCTCACCTTGATCAGCCCACGCGGCTCCGCGCTGACGCGATCAACCGCTTCGCGCGCCGCCTGTGCCTCGGCGAGCATGCTCTGCGCGTGCCGGTAGACGCTCTGGCCAATGTCGGTGACGGCGAACTTGCGCGTCGAGCGCTGCAGCAGCCGGACGCCGAGGTCGGCCTCGAGCTGGGTAATGCGGCGGCTCAGGCGCGACTTGGGGATGCCCAGCGCGCGTTCGGCGGCCGCATAGCCACCGTGCTCCACGACGATGGCGAAGAACTGCAGGTCGTTGAGGTCGGGACCGGTCATGCGATCCGGTCGATGCCGCCCATGTACGGCCGCAACGCCTCCGGTACGGTGATCGAACCGTCTTCCTGCTGGTAGTTTTCCATCACCGCGACCAGTGCTCGGCCGACCGCAACGCCTGAGCCATTCAAAGTGTGCACGGGCTCTGGCTTGCCAGTCGCCGGATTGCGCCAACGGGCCTGCATGCGCCGCGCCTGGAACGCTTCGCAGTTGGAAATCGAGCTGATCTCGCGGTAGGCGTCCTGTCCCGGCAGCCAGACTTCGAGGTCGTGGGTCTTGCTGGCGCCGAAGCCCATGTCGCCCGTGCACAACAGCAGGCGGCGGTACGGCAGGCCAAGGCGCTCGAGCACCGTCTCGGCGTGCCGGGTCATCTGCTCATGCACATCGTAGCTTTCCTGCGGCCGCGCGATGGCAACCAGTTCAACTTTCTCGAACTGGTGCTGCCGGATCATCCCGCGGACATCCTTGCCGTAGCTACCCGCCTCGGCGCGAAAACATTGCGAGTGTGCGGTCAGCCACATCGGCAGCTGCGCGTCTTCGACGATCTGGTCGCGGACCAGATTGGTCAGCGACACTTCCGCGGTTGGAATAAGGTAGCGCTTGCTGTCGCCGACCTGGGTGCTGAACAGGTCTTCCTCGAACTTCGGCAGCTGCCCGGTGCCCTGCATGCTCTCGGCATTGACGATCAGCGGGACATTGCACTCGCCGTAGCCGTGCTCGCCGGTATGCAGATCGAGCATGAACTGGCCGAGCGCGCGGTGCAGCCTGGCCAGCTGGCCGCGGATGACGGTGAAGCGGGAGCCGGACAATTTGGCGCCGGCCTCGGAGTCCAGCCAGCCGTGGCGTTCTCCGAGCGCGATGTGGTCGAGCGGCTTGAACGCGAAGACACGCGGCTCGCCGACGCGCTTGAGTTCCGCGTTCTGCGTTTCATCGCTGCCGACGGGAACCGACTCGTGCGGAAGATTGGGGATGCCGAGCGCGACCGCGTCCAGGCTGGCACGCAACTGCTCAAGCCTTGTCTCGGAGGCCTTGAGCTCATCCGCGAGTCCAGCGACTTCGGCCATCAGCGCCGACACATCCTCGCCCTTGCCCTTGGCCATCCCGATCGCTTTCGAACGGGTATTGCGCAGGTTCTGCAGTTCCTGGGTGCGCGCCTGGATCTGCTTGCGCTCAGCCTCCAGCGACTCCAGGCTGGACACATCCAGGTCGAAGCCACGCGTGCGTTTCAGGCGCGCAGCGGTATCGGCCAGCTGGCCGCGCAACAGGTTGGGATCGAGCATCAGGCATTCCAGAAATGAAACGGGACGCGGAATTATCGCCGCGTCCCGCCACTTGCTGCAACGAAAACGGGTTCAGTGCCGGCCGCGGCCCAACCACCAGGCCATGGCGATGCCCGCAAGCAGCCAGCCAACCACTTGCTCGAGCAAGCTGCCGATCGTGAAATCCAGCGGAAAGCGGTACCAGTTCCAGTACGGGACACTCACGGTCAGCCAGGAAAACAGGCCAAGCAGCACTGAAATGAGCACACGCTTGCCGAAGCCGAAGGCGCCCAGCGCGAGCACGAATGCCACGATCAACGCCGAGAGCGTATCGGCGACGAACTGCTTGACGAGGTTGTCGGTCATGTCCAAGCCGTCCTGCCCCTGCGGCTGGAAGACGATGAAGGCGTTGGGATTGGTCTTGGCCTTTTCCGAATAGGCCTTGCCGGCTGCCTCGTCGCTCATTTTTTCTGGCGCCAGGCCGGGCACGATGTAGACGCCCTCGCCCGGCAGGTTGTCGCGCAGGGCTGCGATCACCGGGTCCTCGGCGGTCGCCATCTTCATGCCCATCTCGCCGATCGGCAGGACCATGTGGGAGACGGCACCCCAGATGAAAAATACGATGCCGCCAATTATTCCCGCAATCAGTACGCGCATGACGTTCCCTCCCCCCGGAGTCGAGCCTGCAGGCTAAGCCCAGTGCAGGCGCGAAGCAAGCGGGGTCAGCTTTCGCCGCGCGCCTTGTCCCGTGCTTCGCGCAAGCGGTCGAGCTTTTCCTTGAGCTTGATCTCGAGGCCGCGCTCGACCGGCTGGTAGTACACCTTCTCGCCCATCGCGTCGGGAAAACCGGTCTGTCCGAGCGCCACGCCGCCAGCGGCATCATGGTCGTATTGATAGCCGCTGCCATAACCGAGTTGCTTGAGCAATTTGGTCGGCGCGTTGCGCAGGTGCATCGGCACCTCCTGCGTGCCGAACTCGCGCACATCATCGCGGGCCTGGTTGAGGGCGGCGTAACCGGCGTTAGACTTGGCGCAGGTCGCCAGGTAGATCACCAGTTGCGCCAGGGCCAGATCGCCTTCCGGACTACCCAGTCGGTCGAAGGCCTGCCAAGCCTCCAGCGCCATCTGCAGCGCGCGAGGATCGGCCAGGCCGATGTCCTCGACTGCCATTCGGGTCAGCCGGCGCGCCAGGTAGTTTGGATCGCAACCACCATCCATCATCCGCGCGAACCAGTACAGCGCCGCATCCGGATTGGAACTGCGCACCGACTTGTGCAGGGCCGATATCTGGTCGTAGAACTGTTCACCCTGCTTGTCGAATCGGCGGGTGCGATCAGCCAGCACCTGCGCCAACGTCGCTTCGGTGATCGACCCGCCCTCGCCAGCCGCAAGTTCTGCAGCGATCTCCAGCAAGGTCAATCCACGACGCACGTCGCCATCGGCCGCCTGGGCAATCAGTGCCAGGTTGGCGTCGGACACTTGTAGTTCGATTGCGCCAAGTCCGCGCACTTCGTCTTCGAGAGCGCGGCGCATCGCCTCGATGATGTCTGGCGGCGAAACGGCATCCATGACGTGTACGCGGCAGCGGGACAGCAACGCCGAGTTGAGCTCGAAGCTGGGATTTTCAGTCGTGGCCCCGACGAACAATATCGATCCGCGTTCGATATGCGGCAGGAATGCATCCTGTTGTGCCTTGTTGAAACGGTGCACTTCGTCCACGAACAAGACGGTGCGACGGCCGTCGGCAAAGCGGCCCTCGGCCTCCGCGAGCACCATCCGAACCTCCGGCAGGCCCGAGAGCACGGCGGAGATGGCGCGGAACTCGGCATCGGAATACTTGGCGAGCAGCAAGGCCAGTGTGGTCTTGCCGCAGCCCGGCGGCCCCCACAGGATCATCGAGTGGACGTGCCCGGACTCGACCGCGCGCCTGAGCGCCGAACCCGGCGCAAGTAGCCGGCGCTGGCCGACCATTTCGTCGAGAGTGGCGGGACGCATGCGCTCGGCCAGCGGCTTCAGTGCGTCCGGCGGCTGGAACAAGGACGCGGTGGCTGGCTTGGCTTTGCGCACGTTCGAATCGCTACCGGCGTCAGTCGCGCAGCGGGATGACTTTCGCCGGCGCGTTCACGCTGCCAACGACGTCGGTGCCGGCCGGCGGCGTGAACCTGAAGGTGGCGGCCGGGAACCGCGGGTTGCGCTTCCACGGACTGAAGCCGATCACCGTGCGCTGACCAAGCGCGTCATTCAATTCCATTCGCACCAATCCGGCGGCACCGAAGCCAAGCCGCGCCTTTTCGAATGGCGCATCGTCGGATTTCTTGGGCATCAGCACCAGCCACTCCAGTCCTCCGGCCTTGCCGCCATCGCTGACCTTGTACTGGCGTTCGAGTTCGGTCGGATCGATCAGCACCGAGAGCGGACTGGCCTGTTCTTCAGCGCTCTGGTTGCGCACCGTCACTTGCTCGAGATCCGGATCGTAGATCCAGATGTTGTTGCCGTCGGCGACGATCAACTGCGGCGAAGGCTTCTGGTATTCCCAGCGGAACTGGCGCGGCGCCGACAACTTGACGCTGCCGGAACTGGCTTCGGACTGGCGGCCGTTGGGATCGAACACGCGCTGGTCGAAGCGGGCGTCGAGACCCTTCAAATCCTTGGTGAACTCGGTCATTTTCGCCCGCGCGTCGGCGAGCGCCGTCGAACTGACAAGCAGCGCGCAGGCGGTAAGGGCAATGCGAATCGGCAGGTTCATGCATGGGTCCATGGGAAGTCCAGCAGCAATTTTGACCGGGATTGCATGAATGCAGGCCTGCCTCGCTAGTTCCGCGGCGGCGGGGGCGCCAGCACGCTGCGATCGCCGTTGTGTTCCTGGGCCGAGACCACGCCCGCCGCTTCCATGGCCTCAACCAGGCGGGCGGCCCGGTTGTAGCCAATCTTGAGCCGGCGCTGCACCCCGGAAATCGAGGCGCGGCGGGTTTCGGTGACGATCTTGACCGCCTCGTCGTACAAAGGGTCGGACTCGTCGCCGCTGCTGCTACTGCCGGATTCGGGCAGTCCGGTCGGGCCGACCACGATGCCCTCGCCCATCGACTGCACTTCCTGCAGCACGTCGCTGCGGTAGTTGGTGCCGCCGCCGTGCTGCTTGAGGTGGGCGACCACGCGGTGCACTTCCTCATCGCTGACGAAGGCGCCGTGCACCCGCTCGGGCATCGCGGTGCCCGGAGGCAGGTACAGCATGTCGCCGTGCCCGAGCAGCGTCTCGGCACCGGACTGGTCCAGGATCGTGCGTGAATCGATCTTGCTGGAGACCTGAAAGGCTATACGGGTCGGAATATTGGCCTTGATCAGCCCGGTGATCACGTCCACCGATGGCCGCTGCGTCGCGAGGATCAAATGGATTCCGGAAGCTCGCGCTTTCTGCGCCAGCCTGGCGATCAATACCTCGACCTTTTTCCCGACGATCATCATCATGTCGGCGAATTCGTCGATGAAGACCACGATGTAGGGCAGCTCTTCCTGCGGCCGCGGCGCCTCGCCCAGCTCCGCGTTCGGCCGGAACAGCGGATCCATCATCGGCTGGCCCTTCTCCTGCGCCTCCTGGACCTTGCGATTGAAGCCAGCCAGGTTGCGCACGCCGACCATGCTCATCGCCTTGTAGCGGCGCTCCATCTCGGCCACGCACCAGCGCAGGCCGTTGGCGGCTTCCTTCATGTCGGTGACCACCGGCGCCAGCAGGTGCGGAATGCCCTCGTAGACCGAAAGCTCCAACATCTTCGGGTCGATCATCAGCATCTTCACGTCCTTGGCGCTGGCCTTGTACAGCAGGCTCAGGACCATGGCGTTGATGCCCACCGACTTGCCGGAACCGGTGGTGCCGGCGACCAGGAGGTGCGGCATGCGGGTCAGGTCGGCAACCACCGGTCGGCCCCCGATGTCCTTGCCCAGGGCAATGGTCAGCGGACTGCCGGACTTGTCGTACTCCTTGGAGCGCAAGAGTTCCGAGAGGTAAATCATCTCGCGGTGGCTGTTGGGAATCTCCAGGCCGACCACGGACTTGCCGGGGATCACGTCAACCACGCGCACGGCCTTCACCGACAGGCCGCGGGCGATGTCCTTGTCCAGCGAGGAAATCTGGCTGCCCTTCACGCCTGGCGCCGGTTCCAGCTCGAAGCGCGTGATGACGGGGCCCGGGTAGGCACCGACCACGTGCGCCTCGATCCGGAAGTCCTTGAGTTTGAACTCGATCTGCCGTGACAGGGTTTCCAGCGTCTCTTCGGAGTAACCCTTCGGCTGCGGCTTGGGATCGTCGAGCAAAGACAGCGGTGGCAGCGCGTTATCGCCGCCGACATTGAACAGCGGGATCTGCTGCTCGCGCTGGGCCCGTTCGCTTTTCTCAATCACGGCCTTGGCCGGTGCCTCGATGCGCACGGGCTCGCGGCGCGCACGCTTCTCGCTATCGACTTTGCGGACTTCCTCGCGTTCCTCACGCAGGCTGCGGGTTCGCTGCCATTCGGCCGCTTCTTGCTTCTTCTCAGCCAGGCGAGACACGCCGCCGAGCACGACGCCGCCAATCCAGTCCATCAGGCCGAACCAGCTCAACCCGGTGGCGAGCGTCATGGACAGCATGAAAACGGCGAACAAGAACAGATTGCCACCCATCCCACCAAAGACGCTGCGCATGGAATTACCGGTCGCCTGTCCGAGGATGCCACCGGACTCCGCAGGCAAGTTTGGCGCCGGCCCGCCGAGCATCTGCAACAGGCCGCAGGCGCTGACTAAAAAGCCCACGATGCCGATCAACCGCAGCGCGGGCCCGAAATCCACGTGCCCGTCCCCGTCCGAATCCAGCCCGAACAGCGCAATCCACGCGATCCCGCCCAGCACGAAGGGAACGGTGTAGGCCACGAAGCCAAAAAACCAGAACGCCAGGTCGGCCATGTAGGCGCCGACCAGTCCGCCGATATTGTGCAGTGCGCCGGCAACGCTGCCAGTGCGCGACCAGCCCGGATCGTCCGTGGAATACGTGACCAGGCTGGCGACCAGGTAGAACAGCAGCGGTGCGATCACCACCAGGGCCAGTTCGCGCCAGAGCTTCTGCCGGCGGTCATCGCCGGCGCGTGCCTTTTTCTCGGAAGTTCGAGCCACCGTAAGAATCAGCCTCAAGTAAAGGATTTAGCCGGTTGATTGCTTGCGGAGTTTAACCGCAAATCGATGCCAGCTTGGCATCCCGCCAACGACCGCGTGGCCCGTCATAGCACGGACGCGCCGGTAATTCGCGCCTTGATTTAGCGCATCGCCCACCCCAAGCTTGGAGGATGCCCGCGTTGAGTTCGGGCACCCTCTCCCCACGACGAAGTCGCCAATGACCGCCCCCAAACACGCCAAGCTGCTCATCCTCGGTTCCGGCCCCGCCGGTTACGCAGCTGCCGTCTATGCCGCGCGCGCCAACCTCAAGCCCGTACTGATCACTGGCCTGCAGCAGGGCGGACAACTCATGACCACCACCGAGGTGGACAACTGGCCGGGCGATGCGCACGGGTTGATGGGTCCGGACCTGATGACCCGCATGCAGGCGCATGCCGAGCGCTTCGAGACCGAGATTATCTTCGACCACATCCACACCGTCGACCTGTCTTCGCGCCCGTTCAAGCTCAAGGGTGACACCGGCGAGTACAGCGCCGACGCGCTGGTCATCACCACCGGCGCCAGCGCCAAGTACCTGGGCATCGAGTCCGAGCAGAGGTTCATGGGCAAGGGCGTGTCCGCCTGCGCGACCTGCGACGGGTTCTTCTTCCGCGACCAAGAAGTTGCGGTAATCGGTGGAGGAAACACCGCCGTAGAAGAGGCGCTGTACCTGGCGAATATCGCTTCCAAGGTCTACCTCGTACATCGACGCGACAAGCTGCGCGCCGAGAAAATCCTGCAGGACAAGCTGTTCGCCCGCGCCGCAGCCGGCAAGATCGAGCTGATCTGGAACCATGCCGTGGACGAAGTGCTCGGCGACGATTCCGGCGTGACTGGCATGCGCATCCGCGGCATCGGCGATGACAAGGTCCGCGAGATTGCCGTGCAGGGTTTCTTCGTGGCCATCGGCCACACGCCCAACACCTCCCTGTTCGAAGGCCAGCTGGCGATGAGGAACGGCTATATCACCATCCGTTCCGGGCTGGATGGCAATGCCACGGCGACCACCGTTCCGGGCGTGTTCGCAGCTGGCGACGTGGCCGACCAGGTTTACCGGCAGGCGATCACCTCCGCCGGCTTCGGCTGCATGGCCGCGCTGGATGCCGAGAAATTCCTCGACTCCGGCCACTGAGCCGGGAACGGGCGCCGCAGCAACGGGGTTGCGCATCCTCGATTCGCTGGCTGGTGTTGCCGCCGGCGATTGGGACGCGCTGCACGACGGGCGCAATCCATTCGTCTCGCACGCCTTCCTGTCGGGCCTGGAACAGCACGACTGCCTGAAGTCGCGCTGGGGATGGTTGCCGCGCCATGCCGCCTGGTATCGCGACGGACAGTTGCTGGCGGCGGCGCCCGCCTATCTCAAGGGAAATTCGCACGGCGAATTCGTGTTCGATCATGCCTGGGCGCACGCCTACGCGCGATATGGCATCGACTATTACCCCAAGTGGCTGGTGGCCGTGCCCTACTCACCGGTATCCGGACCCCGGCTGCTTGCGCGCGACGATGGATCGCGGCGCGCGCTGCTCGATGCGATGGTGGCCAGGACCACCGCGCAAGGACTCTCCTCGCTGCACGTCAACTTCCTGCCTGAGCAAGAGACCACGGTTTTTGATTCGCGCTGGCTGGTCCGCGCCGACGTCCAGTTCCACTGGCAGAACCAGGCCGGATGGAGCGAATTCGATCAATTCCTCGATGCGCTGACCAGCAAGAAACGCAAGAACCTGCGCGCCGAGCGCCGGCAGGTCGAACTGGCAGGGATTGCCTTCCGCATCGTGCACGGCAATGAGGCAAGCGAAGCGGACCTTGCCGACATGCATCGGTTCTACTGCCAGACCCAAGTCGAGAAGGGTAACCAGCCGGCACTGACGCTCGCGTTCTTCAGGCATCTCGCCGCCACCATGCCCAGGCAGCTTGTCCTGGTGCTCGCACAGCGCGATGGAGAGTCCATAGCCGGCGCGCTCTGCCTTCGCGGCGGCGACACCCTGTATGGCCGCTACTGGGGCGCCAGCGAAACCGTGCCGGGCCTGCATTTTGAAACCTGCTACTACCAGGGCATCGAGTACTGCCTGCGCGAAGGCCTTGCCCGGTTTGAACCGGGCGCCCAGGGCGAGCACAAGATCGCGCGCGGTTTCCTGCCCGTGCTGACGCACAGCCGCCACTACATCGCCGACCCGGCATTTGCCGAAGCGCTACGCCCCTGGTGCGACGAAGAGCGCGCTTCGGTTCTCCGCTACGAGCACGCTGTACTCGAGCACAGTCCGTTCCGTGCACCGCCTGCCCATCCCCCTGCTCGGCGCTGAGCCGGAATCACCTTTCCCGCCGGCCAGGCGCGCATTGCGCGAGCCGAACGGATTGCTGGCGGCGGGCGGCGACCTCAGCCCGGAGCGCCTGCTCAACGCCTATCGCCACGGCGTTTTTCCCTGGTTCGGCGAAGGCCAGCCGATTCTGTGGTGGAGTCCCGACCCACGCGTAGTGTTCGACACGTCCCGGTTCGCGCTGTCGTCCCGATTTCGGCGCAGCTTGCGCCGCTCGGACTGGACGCTGCGCGCGGACACCGCGTTCGCACAGGTGCTGTCGGCCTGCGCCGCCGCGCCCAGGTCCGGCCAGGACGGTACCTGGATCACCGCCGACATGGCGGCTGCTTACATCAGCCTGCATCGGCTCGGCCACGCGCACAGCGTCGAGGTGTTTTCTGGATCCACGCTGGTGGGCGGCATCTACGGCGTGGCAATCGGCCGGATGTTCTTCGGCGAGAGCATGTTCAGCGGGCAGTCGGGAGGCTCGAAGGTAGCGTTGGCCGCACTGGCGCGATTGCTCGCCGGATGGGGCTGGCCGCTGATCGACGCGCAGGTGGAAAACGATCACCTGCTTTCGCTCGGCGCCCGCCTGCTGCCACGCGCAGACTTCCTGGAACGCGTGGGTGCGCTCGTTACGCTGGAAGGAAAGCCGGAATCCTGGTCCGCTTCCATGCCCGACTTGCCCGCAGCAGGGCTTTGCAAGTCATTGGATTAGCGAAATTTTTGCGCCGAAGGCTGGTGTGTGTCATTATTCGCGACTTGTGTGGCCGGTCCACCCCCTGAAGCGAAGCATGTCAAAAGACGATTCCATCGAGTTCGAAGGCACCATCCTCGAAACGCTGCCCAACACCGTATTCCGGGTCAAACTCGAAAACGGCCATGTTGTTACCGCCCACATCTCCGGACGCATGCGCAAGAACTACATCCGCATCCTGACCGGCGACAAGGTCAAGATCGAAATGACCCCGTACGACCTGACCAAGGGCCGGATCACCTACCGCATGAAGTAGACCTTCGCGCGAAGTCCATCCAGAACGCAAAAAATGGCGGCCAGTGGCCGCCTTTTTATTTTGCATGGCCCAGACTCAGTCAACCGTTGCCGGAAGCAGCTTCTCCGGCTCGGGACGCGACTCGACTACCAACTCGCCATCGCGCACGTCCACGGTGACGCGACCGCCGTCGATCAGCTTGCCGAACAGCAACTCGTCCGCCAGCGGCCGCTTGACCTTGTCCTGCAACAACCGCGACATCGGGCGCGCGCCCATGTGCGGATCGAAGCCGTGCTCGGCCAGCCACTGGCGAGCCTCCGGCGTTGCCGTCAGGCTGACGTGCTTGTCGTGCAACTGGCTTTCCAGCTCGATCAGGAACTTGTCGACCACGCGCAGGATGTGCTCGAAGCCCAGGCCCTGGAACTGGATGATCGCATCCAGACGATTGCGGAACTCCGGGCTGAAGCCCTTGCGGATCACTTCCATCGCATCGGTCGCATGGTTTTGCTCGACGAAGCCCATGGTGCGACGCGCCGCCTGCTGGGCGCCGGCATTGGTGGTCATCACCACGATCACGTTGCGGAAATTCGCCTCGCGGCCGTTGGTATCGGTCAACACGCCGTGATCCATGATCTGCAGCAGGATGTTGAACACATCCGGATGCGCCTTCTCGATCTCGTCGAGCAGCAACACGCAGTGCGGCGTCTTGACGATCTTTTCGGTGAGCAGGCCGCCCTGGTCGAAGCCGACGTAGCCCGGGGGCGCGCCGATCAGGCGGCTGACCGAGTGCGATTCCATGTATTCGGACATGTCGAAGCGGACCAACTCGATGCCGAGCTGCATGGCCAGCTGCTTGGTGACTTCGGTCTTGCCGACGCCGGTCGGGCCGGCGAACAGGAAGTTGCCGATCGGCTTGTCCGGACTGGCCAGGCCAGAGCGGGCCAGCTTGATCGCCGAAACGAGGGTCTCGATCGCGGGATCCTGCCCGAAGATGACCATCTTCAGATTGCGCTCGAGGTTCTTGAGCACATCCTTGTCCGATGCCGATACCTGCTTGGTCGGGATGCGCGCCATCTTGGCCACGATCAGCTCGACTTCCTCGACGTCGATCACTTTCTTGCGGTCCGCAGCCAGGCGCAGCCGCTGGCGGGCGCCGGCCTCGTCGATCACGTCAATTGCCTTGTCAGGCAGCAGGCGGTCGTTGATGTGCTTGACCGACAGGTCCACCGCCGCCTGGATCGCGTCGGAGCTGTACTGGACCTCGTGGTGCGCCTCGTAGCGCGACTTCAGACCATGCAGGATGGCCACCGCCTCGCTGATCGACGGCTCGACCACGTCGATCTTCTGGAAGCGACGCGCCAGCGCGCGATCCTTCTCGAACACGCCGCGATATTCCTGGAACGTGGTCGAGCCGATGCAGCGCAGCTCGCCGTTCTGCAACACCGGCTTGATCAGGTTGGACGCATCCATCGTGCCGCCGCTTGCGGAGCCAGCCCCAATAATCGTGTGGATCTCGTCGATGAACAGGATTGCACGCGGCTCCTTTTTCATTTGCGCGAGCACGGCCTTCAGCCGCTTCTCGAAATCGCCGCGGTACTTGGTGCCGGCGACCAGCGCGCCGAGGTCAAGCGAGTAGATGATCGCGTCGCTGAGCACTTCCGGGACCAGGCCTTCCACGATGCGCCAGGCCAGCCCTTCGGCAAGCGCGGTCTTGCCGACGCCGGACTCGCCGACGTACAGGGGATTGTTCTTGCGCCGGCGGCACAGAACCTGGATGGTCCGCTCGACTTCGTCCTCGCGGCCGACCAGCGGATCGATCCTGCCCTCGCGGGCGAGTTCGTTGAGGTTGCTGGCAAATTCCTGCAAGGGGTTGCCCTTGATTTCCTCGCCGCCCTCGCTGTCAGTGCGCGGCTCGCCGGACTGGGTCTTGTCCTCGCCGCCGTCACCGACCTTGGCGATGCCGTGCGAGAGGTAATTGACCACGTCCAGGCGGCTGATGTCCTGCTGCTGGAGCAGGTAGACGGCGTGCGAATCCTTTTCGCCGAAGATGGCGACCAGAACGTTTGCCCCGGTGACTTCCTTCTTCCCGGAAGATTGGACGTGGTAGACAGCTCTTTGCAGCACCCGTTGGAAACCAAGGGTCGGCTGGGTGTCACGCGCGTCGTCGGCC
>JANPDF010000225.1:0-5734 GCA_031431355.1 Gammaproteobacteria bacterium | reverse complement strand
TTACGACAAGCTGCGTCCGCACGTGACTGTGTACACGGGACTGGCCCGTCCCAGCCAGACCTTCGCCTCGGCCGTGGTCCTGCGCGCGCTTGGCGTGCCCGAGGACCAGGTCGCGCAGATGCTCGGCCTGCGCGTGCCGGCCAAGGAAGGGGTCGCTGGTCCGCAGGCGGCGGCGCAGGTCGCGCTCGCCGGCCAAGGCACGGGAACGTATAGTATTTCCAGCCGAGCTACCCGTCCCGATGGAACGCGGGTCCAGGTCCAGGCAGCCATCCGCGTTGGTGGAGGCGGCGGATTCGGACAGCTTTACTTGCCGCTGTCGTGGCGCGTGGGAGAATCCGACTGATGGCTGCCACCCAATCCCTCTCCCAAGCGCTGGAGCCCCTGCGCCTGCGCTATTACGACAGTCCTGTGCCCGGCTGGCTGCGGCTGGTCGGCGACGCACTGTTATCGACGCTGCCGCTGGGAATGCGCCGGCAACTGGGCGCGACGCGCCGGCAACTCTTGCTCAACCTGCGTGCCGACGGACTGCAACTGAGCGCCCTGGCGGATGAACAGCTTGGCGTGATCGGCACCGTGCCGGTGGGCGACATGCAACTGCTCGAGGATCTTCGCGCCCGGCTTGATACGAGTGCGGCCAATGTGCCGCGCTGGCTGCTGCTCGATGCGCACCAGACGCTGCGCCCGGTGCTGTCGGTGCCGTCAACGGCGGAACCGCGACTGCGCGAGGTCATGGCCCACGAGATCGACCGGCAGACTCCGTTCGCGCTGGAGCAGGTCAGCTACGAGACTCGGGTGCTGGCGCGCGACTCTGTTGCCCGGCAGATGCGAGTGGAACTGGTCGTGCTGCCGATGCAGCGGCTGGAGGCTGCGCTGCACACGCTCGGCCCGATGTCGGCGGGACTGGCTGGCGTGGATGTCGTTGACGCACACGGCGTGCGCCTGGGCGTCAACCTGCTGCCGCTGTCGGGACGTGCGCTGCGCACCGACCGAGGTCGCGCGATCAATCGTGGCCTGGCCGCGATCGCCGTTGTGGTGCTGTTCGCTGCGATGTGGTTGGTGCTGGACAACCGTCGTGTGGCGCATGCTGCGCACACGGAGCGCCTGGCCACCGCCACCGCGCAGGCCAGGGAATCCCGGAAGCTGCGCAACGCGCTGGAAGGCTCGGTGCGGGCCGCCAACTTCCTGGCCAGGCAGCGAGCGCAGCAGCCGACCATGCTCGAATTGCTCGCCGACCTTACCCGCCGCATCCCCGATTCAACCGCTCTGGAAAAAGTCGCGGTCAACGGCGGCAACATCGTGCTGATCGGACAGAGCCAGCAGGCATCGGCGCTGGTTGGCCTGCTGCAGGACTCACCGCTGATCAAGAAGCCGACCCTGACCGGCTCGGTGCAGGCCGACCCGCGCACGGGCAAGGAACGATTCACGCTGACAGCAGTGGTTGCTGGCAGCGACGGCGAGAAGGAGGCGGCCCGTGGCTCCTCGCGAACACGCTGATCGCCCGCGCCTCGTGGTGGCTGCAATTCTGGTCCTGCTGGTGGCCTACCTGGTGCTGGTGCACTGGTGGTTCAGCGCGCCGATGCTGAAGATGGGCGGCGAAATCCGGGCAATGCGCGAACAGGAACAGGCATTGAGGCTGGAGGCGGCCCAGCGCTCGCAACTGCAGTTGCGCCTGGCCCAGGTTCGGCAGTTCGAGGCATCCAATCCGGGGTTTCTGCCAGAGGCGAGCCGCGAGTTGGCCAGCGCGGGGCTGGTGCAGCGCTTGCAGCAGGTGGTCGCCAGTGCCAGCCCCATTCCCGCCAGCTGCCAGATCACTGCGCAGACACCGACCGACATGCCGACCCAGGAACCCTTTGCCCGGGTGATGGTGCAGGTCAGGTTGCGCTGCGGCATGGGTGAGTTCGCCGCGGTGCTGCATGCGCTCGAGAGCGGCAGCCCGCAGTTGTTCATCGACAACCTGGACATGCTTTCGCGGCGCAGCTACCTGGTTGCCGGCGGCGAGTCCGGCGGCGCGATCGACATCAGTTTCGATCTCTACGGCTACCTGAAGTCTGCGAACGGGAGCAAGCCGCGTGGCTGACGCCATCCGCCCGTTGACGTTGCTGCTGGGAGCTGTCTGCCTGTGGGCGTTGTCTGTGCTGGTGCTCGCTGCCGCCGGCCTGGGCACGCGCTTTGCGCCAGTGGGGGACGTGGTCGAGCCGCCGCCGCTGCCTACCATTTCCCTGACCCGCAGCGTGTCGCGCCTGCAGGCGCTGGGTTCGTACGCCGAAGTCGGCGAGCGCCCGTTGATGAACTTGACCAGGCGGCCGGTAGTCTCGACGTCTACGGATGCTTCAGCCAACGCCGACCTGGATGTCATGCTGACCAGCGTGCTGATCACGCCGCGATTGCAATTGGCGATACTGACCGACAACAAGGACGGAGGCAGTCGCCGCGTACGCGTCGGCGAGATGGTGGAAGGGAGCAACTGGCGCCTGGTGCAACTGGAGCCGCGCCGCGCGACCATCGAAGGACCGTCGGGACAGCGTACGCTGGACCTGCGCGTGTTCGACGGCACCAGCGGCGAAATGCCGACCCCACTGGAAAGCCCGCCCCGTGCCGCCGTGCCGTCACCCTCCCTGCCGGTGGCAGGCGAGGGCGGGAACGCGAACCCGAACGCCAACTCGACGTCCAAGTCTGAGCCCGAACCGGTTACCGTCACCCAGGAAGCGCAGGTCGAGGCCATCCGTCGTCGCATCGAGGCACGCCGCGCGCAGATGCGCGCGGAGGCCGAGGCCGCCGCCAATGAGAAATAACATGAGCAGAAGAAGCAACCCATGAAATTTTCGATCCACTTGGCGGCACTCGCCGGCACCTGCCTGGCCACCCTGCTGGCCGGATGCGTGACGCCATCCGCAGCGGTCATGCAGCGCAACCCGGACGCCTTGACGGTGCCCAGGCCAGCGCCTGCATCGAGCGGGCCCGAGGTCGGCACTGGCAACGGCGCCGAGGCCAGCCGCCCGACAGCGGCGCGAATCGTCCGTGGCACCGGCCAGGTGATCAACACACGCGTCGCCGCGCAGCCGCCGCCCAACCTTGGCTCCAGCGGCGAAGCAACCTTCAACTTCGAAGGCGAGTCGCTGCATGCAGTGGTCAAGGCCATCCTGGGCGACCTTCTGCAGCAGAACTACGTGATCGCGCCCGGTGTGCAGGGTACGGTCACGCTGGCGACGCCGCGCCCGGTCAGCGGCGCCCAGGCTTTGTCGCTGCTGGAAATGGTGCTCGGCTGGAACAACGCGCGCCTGATCTGGAGCGACGGGCGCTACAGCATTGTTCCGGCCGACCAGGCGGTGCAGGGCAACCTGTCGCCGCGCACTGGCTCGCCGGCCAACGCGCGCGGCTATGAGGTGCGCGCGGTGCCGTTGAAGTTCATCTCGGCGGTGGAGATGGAGAAGCTGCTCAAGCCGTACGCCCGTGATCGTGCCGTGGTGCAGGTGGACACCGCTCGAAACCTGATCGTCATCGCTGGCAGTCGCGCCGAGTTGCAGAACTACCTGCGCACCATCGAGATCTTCGACGTCGACTGGCTGTCGGGCATGTCGGTTGGCGTGTTCCCGCTGCAATCGGCGGAAGCGAGCAAGGTGGTGACCGAGCTGGAGAAAGTGTTCGGCGAAAATGGCAAGACGCCGCTCGCCGGCATGTTCCGCTTCATGCCGCTCGAGGGCCAGAACGCGGTGATGGTGATCACGCCGCAGGCCAGGTACCTGACCCAGATCCAGGAGTGGATCGACCGCATGGATGCCGGCGGCGAAGGCACTCGCCTGTATGTCTACGAGGTCAAGTACGTCAAGGCCACCGACCTTGCCGAGCAGCTCGGCAACGTCTATGGCAATTCGTCCACGACGCGAACCACTGGCCCGTCGCTGATGCCCGGGCTGGAACCGGTCGAGGTGCGTACCACCGACATGCCGCCGGCGAATTCGTCGCTGCCGGTCAATTCCGGGCCGGATGGCGGCATCACCGACCAGACCCTGAATATTGGCGGCGGCGAAGTTGGCATCAGCGCCGTGGAGGAAAGCAATTCCCTGCTGGTGCGCGCGAGCCCCGGCCAGTGGGAGTCGATCCGGCGCGCGATCGACCGCCTCGACAGCATGCCCTTGCAGGTACACATTGAGGCGCAGGTGGTCGAGGTCAAGCTGATCGGAGAGCTCAACTACGGTGTCAGCTGGTTCTTCGGCAATGCGATCTCCGCGGCGACGCGGGTCACCACCGACGCCATCAACGACTGGCGCAACTCCGCTACCGCGATCCAGGCGACCGGGGCCAGCTTCACCTTCCTGGGACCAAGCGCGCAGGCGATCATCAGCACCCTCGACTCCATCTCCGATGTGCGCATCCTGTCGGCGCCCTCGGTGCTGGTGCGCAATAACGTCGAGGCCGATTTCAACTCCGGCCAGCAGATCCCGGTGGCGAGCACGATCCTCAACAACAACGGCAACACCAATGAGGACAACACCTATAGCCAGGTGCAGTTCCGCCAGACCGGCGTCAGCCTCAAGGTGAAGCCGCGCATCAGCAGTAATGGCATGGTGTTCATGGAGATCACCCAGGACGTGAGTTCGCCCAGTGCGACCGGGCCGGTGGTTGGCGGCAACGTCAGCGTGGACAACAACAAGCTGCACACCGAGGTTGCCGTGCAGACCGGCGAGACGATCATGATCGCCGGCCTGATCAAGAGCGAACAGGGCAAGGGCTCCAATGGCATTCCCTACCTCAGCCGGATCCCGGTGATCGGCGCGCTGTTCGGCACCCAAACGCAGACCGACAACCGCCAGGAAGTGCTGGTGCTGATCACGCCGACCGTCATCCGCGACCCGGCCGAGGCGCGCCGCCTGACCGACGAATACGGCCAGCGTTTCCGCGGGCTGGAGCCGTTGCGCAAGCCAGCCGGAAAGAAACCGGCCGGGCAGTGACCGACGCGCCCGTGCGACCGGGGCTGCCGGCCGTGCTGGTTCCGGTGCTCAACGACGCCAGCGGACTCGACGCCTGCCTGGCGTCGCTGGAACGGACCTTGCCCTCGGGCAGCCGCGTGCTGATCGCCGACGATGCGTCAGGGGATCCGCGCATCGAGCCTCTGGCGCGCGGCTGGTGCCAACGCAGCAAGCTGTCGGCTGCCTACACGCGCCGCCCGCAGCGGAACGGCTTCGCGCGCAACTGCATCCTCGCGTTGGCGGAGCTCGAACCCGACGACGTGGTGCTGCTGGCCGCCGACGCCGTGGTCACCAGCGGCTGGCTGGAACAATTGGCGCATTGCGCCAGGCAAGCTCCCCGCGCCGCGTCGATCACCTGCTGGACCAACGCGCCGGAGCTCGCTTCGTTCCCGCTGACCAGCGAGCTCAATGCGGTGCCGGAGTTTCCCGACGTGGTTGCCGAAGCGGCCGCCAGGATTAACTGGGATGCACCGCCGCTGCTCCCTGCGGCTGCGCAAGCCTGCCTGTTCCTTCGCCGCGATGCGTTTCGCCAGATTGGCGGATTCGATGGCGAGACTTTCGCCGGACGACACGTGCTTGATGATTTAAGTCGCCGCGCGGCGGCCATGGGCTGGTCGAACCTGCTCTGCACATCAGCATTCATTATCCGCCCCGCGTCGCTGGACAGCGCCGGCGAGGCCGACGGCCGCGAACTCGATCGCCTGCTCGCGCGCTGGCCCGATTACCAGGAGCAGGTGGCCCGGTTCATCCTCGCCGACCCGCTGCGG
>JANPDF010000224.1:0-3496 GCA_031431355.1 Gammaproteobacteria bacterium | reverse complement strand
GTGAAGTTCACGCCCTGCTGGCTGAGCACAGTCTGCTGAACCGGATTGATGACAGCAGCCATCCAGTCGCCGCGCGAGTGGATGATGTCTCCCACACTTGCTGGAAACGCCTGCCCCGCTGACGAGGTCACGAAGCTGGTTTGCTCGTCGCTCAACAGGGTCACGGTTTCCGTGGTGCCACTGACGGTGACTTGGCTGGTCTGCGTACGGTACAGACGTCCCTCGTCCGTGCGGAATCGATTTCCGAAGGTGAAGATCTGTTGCAGGCCGCCCGGGCCGCGCACCTGCGTCCACGTCGTCGCCGGGCAGGAAGGTCCGCAGGTGTCCCACGAGCCGGTATTGCCGGAATCGTAGGCGTACGTCCAGAGCATCGGGGTGGTCACGCCGACTCCGGATATTTGCTTGCTGGCGATGGTGGGGGTTTGGATAGTGCGGGGATACATCGCGTGAAACGAGTCGTCGGTGGGAGTGCTCATGTCTCCCGCCGAGTCGATGACGCACCATTTTTTCACATACGAACGCGCGTGACGCTTGGAGTCGATCGTGAAGGTGCCCACGGCGCCAGAGGGATGCGTCGCAGTGCCCTGCGCATTGGCGGTGATGATGGGCGGTGCATTGTTGCAGACGTCATTCTGGCTGCTGCTCGAGCTCTGGGCCTGGTACTCCGTCAGGGGCTGGAAGGCATACGTCCACTTGCTCTGATCAGGCAACATCACCTGGGTCAGCGAGCCAGCGGCTGAATACAAATACGTCCAGTTGCGCGTCCCGTCCGATATCTTCCAGATCCTGCCGTTGGCATCGTAGCTAAGGGTCAAGGTTCGACCATCGCTGGCCTGCAGTTGGAGCAGGCGACCCGGAACGGCGGCATCGTAGAGGAAGTTCACGACATTGCCGAAGCGATCCTTGATCTTGCTGGGCAGCAACGACACCTCTTCCCGCGGCAAAATCACGAACTCGGTGACGGGCCGGGCCCCGCTGGGAAAACCGTAGCGTCGGGACAGAGAGGGATAGGCGCGCTTGGCCATGTGGTCCAGCGTTATCTCGGTGCCGTCTGGGCCTTTGGCCAGGAAGCCTTCGCCGGGATAGCCGTTACCCACCGGGATGCACGAGAAGAACCACTGGTCGTTGGTTACCCAACGAAACGGCGCGCCCGGTTGTGGCTGATTGGGGTTGGCTGCGCTCTTGATCATCAGCTCCTGGCGGCCGCCGCCCGGCGCCACGAAGGTGTTGCCCAGCCAATACTCGGTGGCGTCGAAACTTCCACCCATGTCACCCGCCTGGTTCACCATCGCCGGCGACGCCGAATACGAGTCGCCGGGACCCGAGCATCGGCTATAGCCGGTGAACTGGGTGTCCCATCCGGTCTTTTTCACCGTGCTGGTATCGGCGAACTTCGCGAACACGCCGTACAGGCGCGGCAGCTCCAGTTCCCAATCGCCAAACGCTCCGGCCGCCTCATAGGTCGTAAATCCGCGATCGGCGACGCTGTAGCTACGCGTGATCGAGATGGGCAGCCCAATGCCGGTCAGGGAGACATCGGTATTGGAAAAGCTGAGCGCGCCGGTGTACAGACTTTCCTGGTCGCCGAACAACTGTGCGTCCAGCATGCTGACATCAGACGCCTGCGAAACGAGTTTGGCGTAATCGCCGGCAAAGTTGCCGTAGGTCTGTGCCGTAGCTGTCCCCGTGATTCCGGCGAGCAGGACAGCATTGAGGCAGAGAAATGTGACGTTGAACTTCGACCGCGCAGACTTGGCCGCGCACAAGACAACAGCCTCCCGTACCGCCGGGAAATCCCGAAGGCTGCAATTCATTGATTTCCCCAGTGCCAGATGATGAAGCGTCGCGCACCGTCACACACAACGCCGGTGAATACAACGACTGCGTCACATCATTTCATGGACAAGCTGTTGGATGGCCTTATGCGCAGCAAAATCCTGACGATTGTTCGCCGATGCAGGACTAATCGTTCAACCCCAACAACCGATCCGCGCCCTTCAGCTTCAACTCCGTCGCCACCAACCGCCCCAATCCCTCAGGATCGCTCGCCTTTCCAACCTCACCGGCGCGAATGCACTCCCCAGTCTCGGCGGAACCAACCAACCCCTCCAGCGACAAGATGTTCCCATCCAAGGTCGCGTACGCCGCCACGGGCACCGTGCAACTACCATGCAGCCGACGATTCATCGCCCGCTCCGCCATCACGCAGGTGTGCGTCGGTCCATCGTTCAACGCCGACAACAATTCAATTGTCCGCGCATCGCCATCGCGGC
Organism: Gammaproteobacteria bacterium; assembly: GCA_031431355.1. Classification (GTDB taxonomy): domain Bacteria; phylum Pseudomonadota; class Gammaproteobacteria; order Xanthomonadales; family Xanthomonadaceae; genus Arenimonas. The sequence goes on along the minus strand of JANPDF010000224.1, from coordinate 1,223 downwards.
ACTCGATCGCAATCGCACCCTGCGCCACTGCCGGCAACCAGCCCGGCGCATCCAGCCGATGGCGGATGTAACGCGACAATCCCAAGCGCTCCAGTCCCGCACAGGCAAGGATGATCGCGTCGTACTCGCCGGCCTCCATCTTGCCGATGCGTGTGTTGACGTTGCCGCGCAGGTCCACCGTCTGGAGGTCCTTGCGCCGCGCCTTCAGCTGCGCCTGCCGCCGCAACGATGAGGTGCCGACACGCGCGCCAACCGGCAGCACGTCGATATCGGTATAGCGTTCCGAGATAAAGGCATCGAAGGGATCACCGCGCTCCAGGATCGCGGCCAGCGCGAACGGGCCGTCCAGCGTCATCGGTACGTCCTTCAGCGAATGCACGGCAGCATCGGCGGCGCCTTCCATCATCGCCACTTCCAGTTCCTTCAGGAACAAACCCTTGCCGCCGATTTCCGACAGCGGACGGTCGATGATGCGGTCACCGCGGGTGCTCATCGGCACCAGTTCGACTTCAAGTCCGGGATGGGCGGCGCGCAGGCGGGCGGCGACGTGCTGGGTCTGCCAGAGCGCCAAGGGGCTCTGTCGGGTGGCGAGGCGGATAGATTTCATTCGCCTATTATCACTTCGCCGACACAGTTACGGCCAGCGGCCTTGGCGCGCCGCCCGCGGTCCGGCTCATGGCCTGCTTACAAGTGCTTGAGGCGGTCGCGCAAGGTGGCCACGCAGCGGCGGCTGACCTCCAGCGGCAACTTTCCGTGCCGCAGGACCGCCTGAACCTGACCGTCCGGCAAGCGCCGCAGCTCCAGGAACTCGTCGTTGGCGACCAGGCAGTTGCGGTGGATGCGCTGGAAGCGGTCGGCGAACTCCTGCTCGAGCGACTTCAGCGATTCCTCGATCAAGTCCTCGCCGCGCGCGTGATGCACCAGCACGTACTTCTCTTCCGCCTGCAGGTAGTGCACGTCCTCGATCGGGATCAGGCGCAGGCTGCCGCGCATGCGCGCCGCCAAATGGGTTCGCTGGCGATGCGTGGCCGGCACCGGCGCTGGCGTGGTCGCTTCGGCGCCGCTGCGAGCGCGGCGGGCGCGCTCCAGCGCCTCCAGCAGGCGCTCCAGCCGAACCGGCTTGACCAGGTAGTCCACGGCGGCGGCGTCGAACGCAGCCAGCGCGTGCTCGTCGTAGGCGGTGCAGAAGATCACCGCGGGGCGTGGCTCGATGCGCGACAGGT
>JANPDF010000223.1:0-8253 GCA_031431355.1 Gammaproteobacteria bacterium | reverse complement strand
GCCTTGCCGACGCTGGAAATGCCCGGCGCAATGCTGATCGGCGACGGCGCGGGCTTGCTCAACGTGCCCAAGATCAAGGGAACCCACCAGGCCATCCGCTCCGGAATGATGGCGGCCGAACACATCGCAGCCCACGGCTCGCCGCATGGCTGGGATGCCGCGTTGCGCAGCTCGGCGGTGATGGCCGAATTGAAGAAAGTCCGCAACTTCAAGCCCGGCTTCAAGAAGGGCCGGCTGTTCGGCCTGCTCAACTCCGGCTGGGAAACCATCACTGCGGGCCTCTCGCCATGGACCTGGCCGGTCAAGGCCGATTGGTCGTCACTGCAGAAAGTCGCCGAGGCCGAACGGCCGCGTCGCGACTACGTCGAACGCACCCTTCCCCCGCGCGATCGCCTGGCTGGCGTGTATTACGCCGCCACCGAGCACGACGAGGACCAACCGGTCCATCTGCGCGTGCTCGACACCAGCATCTGCATCGGAAAGTGCGCAGAGGAGTATGCCAACCCCTGCACGCGCTTCTGCCCGGCGGGCGTGTACGAAATCGTCAAGGACGCGGACGGACCGCGCCTGCAGATAAACGCCGCCAACTGCGTCCACTGCAAGACCTGCGACATCAAGGACCCGTACCAGATCATCGACTGGGTCACGCCGGAAGGCGGTTCCGGACCGAACTACCTAAACCTTTAGGCAACGCGGTCGGCGGTATTTCGGCACTGCTGGTGGCCAACCGGTAAAATGCGCGCAGCCTCCAGGAGTTCGCCATGCCTATCAGTCCCCAGTTGCGCGAGCGCATCGAAAGCACCTTGCACAGCCATCGCGTCGTGCTGTTCATGAAGGGCGACCCGGGCTCGCCGCGTTGCGGGTTCTCCGCCAAGGCCGTGGGCATCCTCGACGCACTCGTCCCGGGCTATGCCAGCGTCGACGTGCTGGCCGATCCGGAGATTCGCGAAGGCATCAAGGAATATGGCAAATGGCCGACCATCCCGCAGTTGTATGTTGATGGCGAGCTGATCGGCGGCAGCGACATCATCGAGCAGATGCTCAATTCCGGCGAGTTGCATGAAGTGCTTGGCGTGGCAGCGCCAGACCGCACGCCACCGGCCCTGCAGGTCAGCCCGGCCGCGGCCGAGGCGATCGAACGGGCAATGGCGTCGGCCGAGCCGGGCGTCGGGCTGCATCTGGCGGTGGATCCCCGGTTCGTCGCGCAATTCCAGCTGAAACCGGCCACCGGCCAGGAGATCGTCGTTGACGTGGGCGGCATCCGCATCCACCTGGACCTGGCCAGCGCGCCGCGCGCCAACGGCATCAGCATCGACTGGGTCGAGGACGTGCGCGGCGCCGGACTCTCGATCAGCAACCCCAACGCGCCACCGCCAGTGAAGTCGCTGTCGGTGCAGGAACTGCACGACCGGATCATCGCCGGCGCAATCGACGTGATCGACGTCCGGCCGGCGCAAGCACGGACGCTGGCGCCGTTCCCGCAACCTCACGAGGTGCTGGACGAGGACAGCCACGACCGCCTGGCGGCCCTGCCCAAGGACCTGCCAATGGCCTTCCTCTGCCACCACGGCAACTCCAGCCGGCAGGCTGCCGAGCACTTTCGCAGCCTGGGCTTCCACGACCTGTACAACGTGGATGGCGGCATCGACGCCTGGGCAGCAGAGGTCGACTCGAGCGTTCCCCGCTACTGAAAACGAAAGAGACTTGGCCGGACTAGAGCAAATGCGCTAACTTCAGGCCATGACCGGCGCGGTCCAACCCGACCGTTGCCGGTTCCACCGGAGGGATCGTTATGAGACTGGTGATGGCGATGGCGGTAACCGCCTTGTTGGCCGGCTGTGGCGGTGCCGGTGGTGGTGGCAGCAGCAAGAATGAGCTGGCCGCGACGGCCTGCGACGCTTATGCCAAGAACCAGTTGGCCGACAAGACCTACGAACTCGACCAGGCTACCTTGGCCGCGAGCATGGCCGACATTGGCGACGGCTCCAATTCACTCAAGGCGCCGATCACCATCGAGCCGGGTCGCTCCACCGAGAGCAAGCAGACGCTGGAATGCACGGTCCGCTTCGTGCCGGGCAAGGAACAGCCCGACGTCCTGAAGATGCAATTCATCTGGCAGTAGAAGCGAGACGCCTTATTCGTCGAAGCGCAGGTGCTTGACGCTCTTGCCGTGCCTGCGGATCAGCTTTAGCGCCTCGATGCCGATGGTGATGTGGGCATCGACGAAACTCTCGGTGACGCCCTGATCGGAGACCTCGGTCTTCACGCCTTCCGGGATCATCGGCTGGTCCGAGACCAAGAGGAGTGCCCCGCACGGGATCGAGTTGGCAAACCCGGCCGCAAATATGGTCGCCGTCTCCATGTCTATCGCCATACAACGCAACTTGCGCAAATAATCCTTGAACGCCTCGTCATGTTCCCAGACGCGCCGGTTAGTGGTGTACACCGTGCCCGTCCAGTAGTCGTGGCCAAGGTCGCGGATCATGGTGGAGATCACGCGTTGCATGGCGAACGCAGGCAAGGCCGGCACCTCGGCCGGCATGTAGTCGTTGGAGGTTCCCTCGCCGCGGATGGCCGCGATCGGCAGGATCAGGTCGCCCAGCTGGTTCTTGCGCTTCAGGCCACCGCACTTGCCCAGAAACAGCACCGCCCTGGGCGGCAGCGCGCTGAGCAGGTCCATCACGGTCGCTGCATTGGCGCTGCCCATGCCGAAATTCAGCATGGTGATGCCATCGAAGGTGGCGCTGGGCATGGGCCGGTCCAGGCCGACGATCGGCGCCCCGGTCAGCCGCGAGAACGCCTGCAGGTAGCCGCCGAAATTGGTCAGCAACACGTGCTCGCCGAACGCGGACAAGGGCAGGCCCGTGTAGCGCGGCAGCCAGTTGCTGACGATTTCGTTCTTGTCCTTCATGCGCTTCCTCCTGGTTCCTTCAGTTTGCCACGTCCGGCCGCCGCCCCCTGCCGAAAGTAAGGGTTGGCAGGGGGTCGGGCAGCCGCTACGGTGCGCATTCACAGGAGAACCGCATGCTCAAGCCAGCAATCGTGGCAGCGCTGACGCTGCTCACAGCCGCCGCCGCGACCGCCGCGCCAGCACGCAAGGCCGACCCCTATCCGAGCACGTACCGGCGGGTGGCGGCCGCGCCGGTGTTGATCCGCCATGCCACCCTGCTCACCGGCACTGGCGAACGCATGGACGACGCCGACCTGCTGATCAGCGACGGGCGCGTTGTCGAGCTTGGCCGCGGCTTGCAGGCGCCGGCGGGCGCCAGCGTGATCGACGCCACGGGCAAGTGGGTGACGCCGGGGATCATCGACGTGCACTCCCACCTGGGCGTGTACGCCAGCCCCGGTGTCAGCGCGCACGAAGACGGCAACGAAATGTCCAATCCGGTCACGCCCAATGTCTGGGCCGAGCATGCGCTGTGGCCGCAGGACCCCGGCTTTGCTGCGGCGCTAGCAGGCGGCGTGACCTCGATGCAGATCCTACCCGGCTCGGGAAATCTGATTGGCGGCCGTGGCGTGACGATCAAGAACATGCCCGCCGTCACCTACCAGGCAATGAAATTTCCCGGTGCGCCGTGGGGCCTGAAGATGGCCTGCGGTGAAAATCCAAAGCGCGTCTATGGCGGCAAGGGCAGCTCGCCGATGACCCGCATGGGCAACGTCGCCGGCTATCGGGCCGCCTTCATGGAGGCGCAGGAATACATGCGCGCCCAGGACAAATACGACGCCGGCCAGCCCAAGCGCGGCAATGGCCCTGAGTCCGGCGCCACCGTCGAGCCGCCGGAGCCGGTAATCGACCCGATGGTGCAGGCCGAACCGGCCGAGCAGCCGAACGTCGCGCCCGAGGAAGGCAAGAAGAAGCGTCGCTGGTTCCGCAACGACGACGACACCGCCAAGGCGGACAAGAAAGCAGGCGACGACGACGCCCCGCCCTCGCGCGACTTGTCCAAGGACACGCTGATGGGCGCCATGAAAGGCGACATCAAGGTGCATATCCATTGCTACCGCGCCGACGAGATGGCGATCATGCTCGACCTGGCCCGCGAATTCGGCTTCAAGGTCGCGGCCTTCCACCACGGCACCGAAGCCTACAAGATCGCCGACCGGCTCGCTGCCGAAGGCGTCTGCGGCGCGTTGTGGGCCGACTGGTGGGGCTTCAAGATGGAGTCGCTGGACGGCATCGAGGAGAACATCGCGCTGGTTGATCGTCCCGCCAACGGCTGCGCGATCGTGCACTCCGATTCATCGGAAGGAATCCAGCGTCTGAACCAGGAAGCCGCCAAGGCGATGGCACTTGCGCGCCGGGCCGGTATCCAGGTTGCGCCCGAACAGGCGATTCGCTGGCTCACCTCCAATCCGGCGAAGGCGCTTGGCATCGATGGCCAGACCGGTTCGCTGCGCGCCGGCAAGATGGCCGACGTGGTGATCTGGAACGGAACGCCGTTTAGCGTCTATGCGCACGCGGAAAAGGTCTTCGTCGACGGCGCACTGTTGTATGACCGCGCCGACCGCTCGCGCCAGCCGCGCTCCGACTTCATGCTCGGCCAGGGAGTGTCGCCATGAAGCGCGCATTACTGGCGTTGCTGCTGGTGGCCTCGACGGCACAGGCGCAGGACGTACTGATCCGGCACGCGACCGTGCACACCGCGGGCAGCCGCGGCACCTTGAAGAATGCCGACGTGCTGGTCCAGGGCGGCACCATCCGCGCGGTCGGCAGCGGCCTGCTGGCGCCGCCGGGCGTGCGCGTGTTCGAGGCCAACGGCAAGGCGTTGACGCCGGGCTTGTTCGGCGGACTTTCGGACATCGGCCTGGAGGAAGTGTCCGGCGAGCGCAGCACCGTCGACAGCACGCTGACCTTGTCCGGCGCCGGACAGCCGCAGATGCGGCCGGAGTTCGATGTCACGCTCGCCTATAACCCCGCCTCCATATTGCTGCCGGTGGCCCGGCTGGGCGGCGTCACCTTCACCGCGCTCAGTGCCAACAGCAGCGAGGGCGGCAGCCTGGTCGCCGGCCAGGGCGGCGTGGTCCGCCTGGATGGCGCTCCCGATGCCGCGGTGATCGGCGCGCGCCTGCTGTTCGTGAACCTTGGCTCCAGCGCCGACGGATTGAGCGGTGGTTCGCGCGCTGCGCAATACATGCTGCTCGACCAGGCCTTTCGCGAAGCACGCGGGCAGACGCCGTACGCATCGCCGCACGTCCTGCTGACGCCAGCCGGGCGCGAGACGCTGGCGCGTTACCTCGCTGGCGGCCGGATCGTGTTCAACGTCGAGCGCGCTTCTGACATCCGCCAGTTGCTGGCCTTCTCGCGCAAGCATGGACTGCATCCGGTGATCACCGGCGCGTCAGAAGGCTGGCAGGTCGCGGCGGAACTGAAAGCCGCCAACGCCACCGTCTTCATCGACGCGTTGCAGGACTTGCCTTCGAGCTTCGACCAGCTCGGCTCGCGGCTGGACAACGCCGCCCTGCTCGTCCGCGCCGGCGTCAACGTCGCGTTGCTCGCGCCCGACGCGACCCATAACGCGCGCAAGATCCGCCAGGCGGCCGGCAACGCCGTCGCCAACGGGTTGCCGTGGGAAGCCGGTCTGGCTGCGATCACCCGCGTGCCGGCGCAGGCATTGGGTGTCGGTGGCCGCGTGGGCCGCATCGAAGTCGGTCTCGACGCCGACCTCGTGCTCTGGGACGGTGACCCGCTGGAAGTAAGCACGCTTGCCGACGCGGTATGGATGCGCGGCCGCAGCATGCCGATGCGGTCACGACAAACTGAGCTGCGCGACCGTTACCTGCAGGCCCCGGGTTCTTTGCCGCGCGCCTACCAGCATTGACCGCGGCGCCCCTGGCGCCGCGCCCTAACTTCTCGCCACCGGAATTCCGCGCATGCGCCTGCTTCCTCTCGTCTTCAGTGTGTCGCTCGCCCTCGCTTGCGGCGCCGCCAGCGCCGCCAAGCCCGACGCGGCGAAGTGGGACGTCAACGCTGCGCATGGTCCAATCAAATCGATCGCCTTCGAGACCAGCGAAGGCACCTGGATGGACCTGGACGTCAGCCCCGACGGTCGGCAGATAGTTTTTTCGATGCTCGGCGATATCTACCTGTTGCCGATCGACGGTGGTCAGGCGCGACGGATCAGCTCCGGGCCGGCGTGGGAGGTGCAGCCGCGCTTCTCCGCGGACGGACGCGAGATCGCCTTCACGTCCGATCGCGCCGGCGCCAACAACCTATGGCGGATGGGCAGTGACGGCAGCTCGCCCGTGCAAGTGACCAAGGAAACGTTCCGCCTGTTGAACAACCCGGCGTGGACGCCGGACGGCCAGTACCTGGTTGGGCGCAAGCACTTCACTTCGGAGCGGTCGCTAGGCGCCGGCGAGTTGTGGATGTACCACCGCGATGGTGGCGAAGGCGTGCAGCTGGTCAAGCGCGCCAACGACCAGATGGATCTTGGCGAACCGGCGATCAGCCCCGATGGCCGCTATGTGTATTACTCGCAGGACGTCAGCGACGGGGATACTTTCCAGTACAACAAGAACGTGCATGGCGTGATCTACGCGATCAAGCAACTCGATCGCGAAACTGGCGAATCGCGCACACTGGTGTCGACACCCGGCGGCGCGATCCGCCCGCAACCCTCACCAGACGGCAAGCGCCTGGCCTTCGTCAAACGTGTGCGCGACAAGACCGTGTTGCACGTGCTCGACCTGCAATCAGGCGAAGTGAAGCCTGTGTGGGATGGGCTGTCGCATGACCAGCAGGAAGTCTGGGCAATCTTCGGGCCGTACGCGAACTTCGACTGGACGCCCGACGGTCGCGCCGTGGTGATCTGGGCGCTGGGCAAACTGTGGCAGGTGGACATGGCCAGCGGCGCGGCTGCGAACATCCCGTTTACAGCGCCCGTGCAGCAGACCGTGACCGCGCCGCTGCGTTTCACGCACAAGCTGGAGGGCGCCAGCTTCGCGCCAAAAATGATTCGCGACGTCGCCACCAGCCCGGACGGCAAGACGCTGGTCTTCCACGCCGTCGGCCACCTGTGGCGCAAGTCCCTGCCCGGTGGCACGCCACAACGGCTGACCAGTGACGGCGGTGTGTTCGAGTACCAGCCCAGCTTCAGCGTCGATGGCCGCAAGCTGCTGTATACGACGTGGTCCGACCTGCAGCAGGGCGCCATTCGCGAGCTCGACCTGGTCACCGGCAACCAGCGCAAGATCACTACCGAGCCTGGCTTCTACTACGCGCCGCATTACTCGCCGGACGGACGCAGGATCGTCTACTCGCGGCAGCCGGGTGGCTCGCTGACCGGCAACTTGTGGACCAGTGCGCGCGGGATCTTCGTGATTGATGGCGCCGACGGCACGCCCGTGCGCGTCGCCAGCGACGGCGCCGAACCGCAATTTTCCGCCGACGGTCTCCGCGTGATCTACCTGACCGGCGGCGGTCTCGAGAAGAAACTGATGAGCGTCGGGATCCACGGCGAGTTGCCGCGCGAAGTGCTCAGCCTGAAGTACCCCGACTTCGTGACAATCAGCCCGGACGGTAAATGGGTTGCCTTCACCGAACTGTTCGACGCCTACGTCGCGCCGCTGCCGATGACCGGCAGCCCCATCGAGCTGTCGCGCGAGAGCAAGGCGGTGCCGGTGACCAAGCTCGACAACGACACCGGCAGCTACCTGCATTGGTCGGCCGATTCGCGTTCGCTGATGTGGATGGAAGGCAACCGATACTTCCGCCGCGACGTCGGCGGCAAGGCGCAAGCAGGCGTGGAACTCGGGCTTACCGTTGCCAGCGACCAGCCGGCCGACCTGGTCGCCTTCTCGGGCGCACGCGTAATCACCATGCGCGACGCCGGCACGCGTCAGGAAGTGATCGAGGATGGCGTCGTCGTGGTGCGTGGCGAGCAGATCGTCGCCGTCGGCGCGCGCGACGCGGTTACCATCCCGGCCGGCGCGCGGGTGATCGAAGCGGCCGGCAAGACTTTGTTCCCGGGCATCGTCGACGTGCATGCGCACGCGGGCAATTTCGCCGCTGGCGTGGAAGCGCAGCAGAACTGGGCGTACTACGCCAACCTCGCGTTCGGAGTAACGACCGCGCACGACCCCTCGGCGAACACCGAGACGGTTTTTTCCCAGGCCGAATTGGTCCGTAGCGGCCAACTGGTCGGACCGCGCATGTTTAGCACCGGCAGCATCCTGTATGGCGCCGACGGCGACTTCAAGGTCTCCATCGATTCGCTCGAGCAGGCCCGATCGCATGTGCGCCGCCTG
>JANPDF010000222.1:0-1785 GCA_031431355.1 Gammaproteobacteria bacterium | reverse complement strand
CTGGCGGCCGGTCAGCGTCCGCCACGGAATCAGCTCGTGCACATTGGTGTAGCCGGCGTGTTCGTCCTCCAGGCCCGACCAGATCGGCGAGGAGATAATCTTGCGCGGCTGCGCCTGCACGTCGCGGAAGCGGATGGCTTCATGCTCCTTGCCTTCCGCCAGATGCGTGTGCTTGCGTCCGGTAAAGGTCTCCAGCGAGGCCCAGGCCTTGACCGCGACATGGCCGTTGGTTTCCGGCGCCAGGTGCAGGATGACTTCGCAGGCGTCGATCGCGCTTTCAATCTTCGGACGACCCTTGCTGACACCCTCGTCAGTCACCGTGTGATTGAGCTGGCCAAGGAATTCCACTTCGTCTTTGGTATCCCAACTCATGCCCTTGCCGCCGTTGCCGAGCTTGTCCAGCAGCGGGCCCAGCGAGGTGAATTTCTTGTACAGGTTCGGATAGTCGCGTTCGACCACCACCATCGCCGGCATAGTCTTGCCCGGGATCGCCTCGCACTCGCCGCGCTTCCAGTCGGTCACGCCGAGCGGCATCGACAACTCGTTGGGCGTGTCGTGCAGGGTCGGCACCAGCACCAGGTCTTTCTCGACGCCGAGCACGCCCGGCGCCAGTTCGCTGACGGTGTGGGCGATGCCCTTGAAGATCTGCCAGTCGCTGCGCGCTTCCCAGGCCGGATCGACAGCTTTGGACAGCGGATGGATGAAGGGATGCATGTCCGAGGTGTTGAGGTCGTTCTTCTCATACCAGGTCGCGGTCGGCAGCACGACGTCGGAATACAGCGCCGTGGTGCACATGCGGAAGTCGAGCGTGACCAGCAGGTCCAGCTTGCCTTCCGGCGCGTCATCCACCCACTTCACTTCCAGTGGCTTGGCTGCGCCCCGCTCGCCCAGGTCCTTGCCTTGCAGGCCATGGCGGGTGCCGAGCAGGTGCTTGAGCATGTATTCGTGGCCCTTGCCCGAGGAGCCGAGCAAATTGGAGCGCCAGATGAATAGGTTACGCGGGAAGTTCTCCGGCGCCTCGGGGTCGGCGTAGGCGAAATCCAGTGCGCCGGATTTGAACTGCGCGACCGCTTCCAGCACGGGATCGATGCCCTTCGCCTCCGCGTCGCGCACGAACTTCAAGGGATTGGTGTTGAGCTGCGGCGCCGACGGCAGCCAACCCATGCGCACCGCGCGCAAGTTGTAGTCGACCAAAGATCCGCCGTACTTTTTGGGGTCGGCCAGCGGCGATAAAATCTCGCTGACGTCCAGCTTCTCGTAGCGGTACTGCCCGGAGTTGAAATAGAAGAACGAGGTTCCATTCATCTGCCGCGGCGGCCGACTCCAGTCGGTGGCGAAGGCGAGCGGTAGCCAGCCCGATTGCGGACGCAGTTTTTCCTGGCCCACGTAATGCGCCCAGCCACCGCCGGTCTGGCCAACGCAGCCGCACATGACCAGCATGTTGATCAGGCCGCGGTAGTTCATGTCGTTGTGGTACCAGTGATTCATCGCCGCGCCGACGATGATCATGCTGCGGCCACGGGTCTTGTCGGCCGTGCGGGCGAACTCGCGGGCGATCGTGATCACCTCGGCGCGCGGCACGCCGGTAATCTGTTCCTGCCAGGCCGGCGTGCCGGGCACATTGTCGTCGAAGCTCTTGGCCACGTTGCCGCCACCGAAGCCGCGATCCAGACCGTACTGCGCCATCAGCAGGTCATAGACGCAAACCACCAGCGTCTCGCTGCCATCGGCCAGGGTGAGCTTGCGGATCGGCAGGTTGCGCTTGAGCACGTCCTGTTGCGTGTT
>JANPDF010000221.1:0-1655 GCA_031431355.1 Gammaproteobacteria bacterium | reverse complement strand
GCCGCGTTCTCGATGAGGACCAACTTGAGCGGAGGGGCGTCCAACGCGAAGTTGGCGTAGCCGGGACGCTGCTTGTGCGGTTCGGCGCCGAAGAGCCGGCTGTAGAAGTCGACCGCTGCGTCCATGTCGCTGACGTTGATGGCAAGCTGGACGCGGGGGAGGGAACTCACGCTGGACCCCTTGCATTGATGGATGTCGATTTACTGATGGTCACCCATTATTCGATCTCTGTCAATACATTCATCGACATTCATAGATACACTGGCACCATGACGACCTCACTCCCGCTCCTGGCCGACGCCCAGTGCTGTGCGCCGCTCGGCAACGACCCGCTCGACGAGGCGTCGGCGTCCCAGCTGGCGCAGGCGTTCAAGGCGCTCTCGGACCCGGTGCGGCTGCGGCTGCTGAGCATCATCGCCGCCGCGCCGTCCGGCGAGGTCTGCGCCTGTGACCTCACCGCGCCTGTCGGCAAGAGCCAGCCAACCGTCAGCCATCACCTCAAGGTGCTGCGCGAAGCCGGGCTCGTGACGTCGCGCAAGCACGGCACCTGGGTGCACTACCGCGCGGTGCCCGAGCAGATGGATGCTCTTCGTCAGGTGCTGGCCATGGAGATGAGGGCCGACGCGTGAGCAGTCGGTCCGCAACGGAGTCGGCGCGCGACGTCGCCCATCAGCTGTCGGCGCTGAACCGCTACCTGCCGGTCTGGATCGGCCTTGCGATGGTCACCGGGCTGCTGCTGGGAGGCGCGGCGCCAGGTCTGAATGACGCGCTCGACGCGGTGTCGGTCGGCAACGTCTCGCTGCCGATCGCGCTCGGGTTGCTGCTGATGATGTACCCGGTGCTGGCCAAGGTGCGCTACGGCGAGCTCGACCGGGTCACCGGCGACCGGCGAATGCTGGTCAGCTCGCTCGTTCTGAACTGGTTGCTCGGGCCAGGGCTGATGTTCACCCTCGCCTGGGTCTTCCTGGCTGACCTCCCCGAGTACCGGACCGGCCTGATCATTGTCGGCCTTGCGCGCTGCATCGCCATGGTGCTGATCTGGAACGACCTCGCCTGCGGTGACCGCGAGGCCGCCGCCGTGCTGGTGGCGATCAACTCGGTCTTTCAGATCTTTGCGTTCTCCGCCCTGGCATGGTTCTACCTCGAGCTGCTTCCTGAGTGGCTCGGCCTCGGCACCGGTGAAGAGCTCGATGTCTCGGCGGCCGACATCGCGGTCTCGGTGCTGGTATTCCTGGGCATCCCGCTGGTACTGGGATACCTGACGCGCCGCATCGGAGAAGCGCGCCGCGGCCGCGAGTGGTACGAGGAGAAGTTCCTTCCACGGATCGGCCCGTGGGCCTTATACGGGCTGCTCTTCACGATCGTGGTGCTCTTCGCGCTGCAGGGCGAGACGATCCTGGCCGAGCCGTGGGACGTCCTGCGCATCGCGCTGCCGTTGCTGGTGTACTTCGCGATCATGTGGGTGGGCTCATTTGTCCTCGGCTGGCGCATCGGACTGCCATACCCCCGAACGACCACGTTGGCGTTCACCGCTGCCGGCAACAACTTCGAGCTCACCATCGCCGTCTCGATCGCGACGTTCGGTGTGGCCTCCGGCGAGGCGCTGGCCGGGACAGTGGGGCCACTCATCGAGGTGCCGGCGCTCGTCGGGCTGG
>JANPDF010000220.1:0-14272 GCA_031431355.1 Gammaproteobacteria bacterium | reverse complement strand
GGGTGCTTTCCAGCACCAGGTAGACCACGACATCCGGTCGATGCGACTGGGCCACGAAGATCGCGTTCATCAGGGTGTGCGCGAGGATCTCGGTGTGGGCCTCGCCGCCGACGGAAGCCAGCAGCTTCTTGCTGTCCGTGGGAGCCGCCCGCGCTCGCATTACGAAGGTGCGCATGGCTCAGAACCCCGTCAGCATGAAACTGAACCCGAACGGCTCCGGTCCCGGGTTTGCGGCGCCCGTCCGGATCCCGTATCGTGCGCGCGGCCCCCTGTCGGGCGGTTGTCGCGTCGGTGGCGTGCTGCTGTCGTGGTCTTTTCGCCCCGTTCCCCCATGATGCCCCCTCTTTGCCATGGCCAATAGGGAGCGCCAAATATGGAAGTCGATATGTACACGAATGCCCAGCTGATCAGGAAGCTTCGCGAGGACCGGGCCTGGTCCCAGGAACACCTGGCCGCGGTGGCAGGGTTGAGCGCACGCACCATCCAGCGAGTGGAGGCCGAAAGCAGCGCCTCGCGGGAAACGCGAATGGCGATAGCGTCGGCGCTCGACATCGAGCTGTCCCAGCTCAACCAGGTGGCCGGAACCGAGGCGGCAGCCCTCCCGGCGGTGCCGGTGACCGCGGCTCCGTTGCCGCCGGTGCAGTCGAACATCGGCTGGCGCATCACGATCGTGGCACTGGTGCTCATTGCTTTCCTTTACACGCTCGGCAAGGACATGGCGATCAGGGACAGCCGTGCCGACTGCGCCGCGAAATCGACAACCTGCGGCCTCTGAATCACCGGCGCGCATGCTTCAAAATTTCTCGCCGACCGGCAGGTAGCGCCACTGCCCGGGTGGCATCGCGCCCTCGGGTCCTTTTCCGAGCGGGATCCGGCCGATGCGCAGGCGGCGGATCGACACAACGTCCAGGCCAACTTGCGCGCACATGTCACGCAGCTGCCCATTGCGCACGTCCCGGATGGCGAAGCGCAGGCGCGTCTCGTTCTGCCAGCTGACCTTGCACGGCGCCAACTCCTTGCCGCCATAGGACAGGCCATGGTTGAGGCGGCGCAGGCTGTACGGCACGGGGTCGCCGCTGACCTCGACCAGGTACTCGTGCTCGATTTCGGCGGCGTCCTCGGTCAGGGCCCGCCAGATGCGGCCGTCCTGGCTCAGCACCATCAAGCCGCTGGCGTCGGCGTCCAGGGGCACCAGCGGGGTCAATCGCTGGAAGTGCCGTTGCAATACGCGGACAGCGGACGGGTCGTGCGCCCAGTGCGTCGCCGGCGTCACCAGTGCGGCGGCGGGACGGGTGCCGCGGATGGTGTCGAAGCCGGCCGGCTTGTGCAGCAGGATGGTGGCCGGCTCGACCGGCTCCAGGCGCGAATCGTCAGCGAGCGTGACCTGCTCGTTGGTGACCGGATGCTGCGGCGCCTCGACCACGCGGCCGTCGACCGACACCCAGCCATTCTGGATGTACTGCTCGGCGTCCGCGCGCGAGCAGCCCGCGAGCTCGGCGACACGATGGGCAAGGCGAACGGGGTCGGGCATGCGGACAGTGTAACGGCAGGGGTCAGGCATACTCGCATCCGGGGGCTTCGCGTTCCCAGGGAGTCGCCATGCGTCAGATTGCCCCCTATTGCCTTGGCTATATCTTGCTGGCTTCAGCAGCGTCGGCAGCGCAGTTGCCGCTGTCGGACAAGGACGTCGCGGCGCTGGCGCGCGAAGTCGATGGCGAGGCCGCGAAGCAAACCCTCGAAGGCATCGTGCAGCAGCACCGCGAACGAGGTTCGCGAGGCTTCCGCATTTCGGCCGAGTGGGTCGCCAGTCGTGCGCGATCCTACGGGCTCGAGCAGGTCGAGATCCTGCGATTCCCGGCCGACGGCAAGATCTTTTACGGTACGCAGCGCTCGCGTCCGGCCTGGGATGCCGACAAGGGCGAGCTGACGGAACTGCGCGACGGCAAGACGACTGTTCTCGCCAGCTACGCCGCCGAGCCGATGGTGCTGTCCGAGGACAGCGAATCGGCAGACGTGACGGCGGCGCTGGTCGATGTCGGCAGTGGCGCCAAGGAAGCCGACTACGCCGGCAAGGACGTCAAGGGCAAGCTCGTGCTGGTCTCGGGTGCGCCCGGTGCGGTGCAGGACCTCGCAATCGGCCGATTCGGCGCCGTGGGAATCCTCAGTTACCAGCAGAACAACCCAACGGCCTGGTCGGGCGACGATCTGGAGCAGATCCGCTGGGGACATCTGGACACGTTTTCGGCGCATCCCACCTTCGCTTTCATGCTTTCCTCGCGCCAGGCCAATTCCCTGAAGGCGCGGCTGGCCGCGGGCGAGTCGATCCGGCTGCGCGCCTCGGTGACGGCGGGGCAGCATGTGGCTCCCTATGAAGTCGTGACCGCGACGATTCCGGGCGTGGACCCGCGCCTGAAAGAGCAGGAGATTGCCTACACCTGCCACCTCGATCACCCCAAGCCCGGCGCCAATGACAACGCCAGCGGCTGCGCGACCATCCTGGAGGTCGGACGCACGCTACAGAAGCTCATTGGCGACGGCATCCTCGCACGACCGGCACGCACGATTCGTTTCATCTGGGGCCCGGAACTCGAAGGCACTACGGCACTGCTCAACGCACGGCCGGAGTTCGCCCGGCGCATCAAGGCAGTCGTGCACATGGACATGGTGGGCGGCGGCCCTCGCACCCAGGCGATGTTCCACGTCACCCGCGGTCCGGCGAGCCTGCCGTCCTTCATCCACGATGTCGCCTGGACGTTTGCGCGCTGGGTCAACGACCAGAGCTACGACTTCGCCGCGACCGGCGCGGCGCAGTTTCCGATGCTGGCACCCTCCGGCGGCAAGGAGCCGTTGCGTGCCGAGGACTCGCCTTTTTCGATGGGCAGCGACCACGAGGTCTACCAGGATTCATCCTTCAGGATCCCGGCGGTCTACTTCAACGACTGGCCAGACCGTTACATCCACACCACGCACGACAGCGCCGAAAACATCGATGCGACCAAGCTGGAACGCGTCGCCTTCATCGGAGCGGCGACCGGCGTCGCGCTGGCGAACGACGCGCGCATCGGCACGGCGACGGCGACTAGTGCTGCGGCGCTAGCGCCCGGGCCGGATTCACGCGGCGAGGGCAGGCTGGTGTTCCGGCGCAAGCGCGAACCGCGCGGAGCGATGCACGGCTTCAACTACGACTGGTTCGACGACCACGCCAGCAAGATAGGATTGGCGCGGCCAAAGCTGCTCGATTTCGAGACCCGCCTCGGCGATGGCAACACCTACGCCTACGAGGTGTTGAATTTCGCTGACGGCAAACACGATGCGCAGCAGATCACAAACGCGGTCTCGGCAGAGTTCGGGCCGGTGCCCCTGGAGCTGGTTCTGGAGTACCTGAAGGCCCAGGCGCGGATCGGAGTGGTAGAGCAGCTGTAGTGACACGCCCCGGGGGCTTGCCCCGGCCGGAAAGACGCGCTGGGCTACCTCGCCAGGGCGTAGAAATACTCCACGTAAGACAGCGCCGCGCCATCGATCCCATCCAGGTTCTTGTTGGCCGACTCAATCACGAAGTACTCATCCGGCGCATGCGCCCCGGTGCCGTAGCCCATGCCGAAGTGCGCCGACGCCAGGCTCAACGGCGGATCAGTGAACACAAAGCCCGGATACGAGCCGGCGTTCCGCGGCCACAACAGCGGAGCAACGCCGCGGTCCTTCAGCACGGCCAGCTGCGCCTGGATCAGCGGAGAATCGGCACTGCTCTGGGTCGGGTTGTAGCCGCCACTCACGTTCACTTCGATGTCGCCATAGCCGCGCTTGGCCAGGTGCTGCTTCAGCGCCGCGACGGCGTCATCGAACTTCATGCCGGGCACCAGGCGCATATCTAGCTTGGCGACGGCCTTGTGCGGCAACACGGTCTTGCCGCCCGGGCCGGTGTAACCGCCGACCAGGCCCTCGATGTTGACCGTCGGCTGCGACACCAGGCGTTGCACTGCCCGCTGGTAGGGCAGGTCGTCGATCCAGTGCTTCACGCCGATGGATTCCTTCATCATCGCTTCGCTGGAATCAGGCGAGGCGGCGATGATCATTGCCTTGTGCTCGTCGCTAAGCGGCGGTGCGGTCGGGTAACCATCGATGGTGATGGTGTTGCCGTCGTCGGAGACCAGCGTCCCGAGCGCTTTTACCAGGCGCCAGGCGGGGCTGTCGACCATGGCTTTAAGCGACGAATGCACATCCTTGTTCGGCCCGCGGCCCCATTTCTCGCCGCTGGCGACCAGTTCCAGTTCAACGATGCCCTTCGCGCCCAGGCTGACGGTGATGATGCCGTCGAGGTCCTGCATGGCGTTGGGCATGAACACGCCGATGCTTTTCTGCAACGCCTCCTGCACCCTGGGCAAGCGCACGAACTGGCTGATGTGCGGCGAGCCGATTTCTTCCTCGCCCTCGGCTACCAGCACGATGTTGACAGGCGACTTGCGACCGGCGGCGCGCAGCGCGTGCAGCGCGGCGAGGAAAGCCGATTGCGGGCCTTTCTGGTTGACCGCGCCGCGGCCCATCATCACCTTGCCGATGCCGGGCTTGTCGATGATGCGGCCTTCCAGCGGCGGCGAGCTCCATTCCTTCGGGTCGTACTGCTTGACGTCGTACATGAAGTAGACGCCGACGGTCTTCGGCGCGCCGGCATCGAGCGTGGCGAACACGCCGGGCTTGCCGTCGGTGGGAATCACTTCGACGTGCTGGAAGCCGGCCTCGCGCAGCAGCGTCGCCTGATACTCGGCGCCCTCCTTGGCATTGAGGTTCTCGGCGGCGATTGATGGGAAGGCGATCCAGTCGCGTAGCCGTTTCACATTGGCGTCGTGCTGAGTGGCGAGCTGTGCCTTGATGGGCGCTAGATCGGGATCGGCTGCGTGCGCACAAGGCGCCAGTGCGACAAGGCTCGATGCGAAGGCCAGCGCGACGACGCGGCCAGAAACCAGGCGATGCGACTTCATCCGTTGCTTCCCGTTGCGGAATGGGACCTAGTCTAGCCCGGCCGGGCTCAGACGCGCCGTCCGCTTGCGGCTGCCAGCAGGGCGCCCCCTGCAACTGCGGAACGCGCTAACGGAGCAACGGGGTAGGGGCCGGCGATCGTCGTGTTCGAGGAAACGGCCCATCGATGAATTCACCCGGGAAGGTGACAGCCCCCTCGAGCCAAGAGCACCATGGTCGGGTCCGGCCCATGCTCCTGAAACCTGAGGCATCCCGGCACACCACTCACCTGGGAGGGATGAATCATGCGCAAGAACAAACTTTTCGCCATTGCAGGCCTGCTGGCAGTGTTTGCATCGCCGTTGCTGGCCAAGGACGGCCCCGGCTCGGCACAGGATTGCTGGAAGCCGGCCTTCGAAGCGTCGGACGCTGATGCCGTCGCCCAGTGCTATGCGCCCGATGCGGTGCTGTGGCTACCGGGTGTGCCGGTGATGACGGGCCGCGAAGCGATCCGCGAAGGCCATGTTGGTTACTTCGCCGCATTCAAGGTCAAGAGCATCACGCTGACCCGGATGGGGCACAACGCCGTGGGCGATGATTCGGCGACTTGGGGTACCTTTGCGTTGGTCGTGGTGTCCAAGGAGGACGGCAAGGAAACCACCTCGACCGGCCGCTACACCGATGTCTCGCGCAAGATCGACGGCCGCTGGATGTACGTTGTGGACCATGCCTCGGATGATCCGCCGCCGGCGCCAGCCAAGTGAATCGCTGACCAGCGTGCACGGCGACTGCGAATCCGCCGCGGTACCAATAGCTTCCGGACAGCCATGCGCCCAGTTCAACCGTCGCGCAGCATGCGGTCAGCACAATGCCCATGGCGACGAAGTCGCTGCCGTGCCCCACATCAGGACTCGCCAACCCATTTCGAACCAGCCGCCCGTCCTATCCATGTTCGTCGCCATGTGCCTCGCCTTCGCGCATTGCAGGAGCTTTTATCCTTGCTTGGGCGGGTGAGGCAAGCATGGACCCTGTGTGAAGTCAGGGAGAAGCCGCAGGCGCGACCGTGAGCCGGCCCACCACACGCCTGACCCACGGGGCGACGATCGTCACCGCCGCAAAGGCGACTGGCCACGTCTTGAGGCAGCTCATGGCCCAGGTAGCGAGGAAATCCGAATGGATCCCGCGTGTGGTGGCCAGCACGAAGGCGGACACGAGCGCGACCATGATGGCCGAGAGCAGCGCGCCGAACAGGATGGGTGCGAATCGAGCGGGAAATTTCATGTTGTTTCTCCTAGGTTGTGAGGAATCGGCTGACAGCCCAGCCGGAGGCAAACAGGCCGAAGCCGAAGATCGCGTGAGTGAGCAGGCTGTGCAGTCGGGCGGTTCCGGGGTGTGGCATGCGGTTGGCGGCGATGCCGGCGCCCATGCCTGGCTGCATCAGCAGGAATGGCGCCGCGACAGTTCCGATACCAACCAGCAGCGCGGGCACCAACTGCGGATCGTGGAACCAATCAACGCCCCAGATGGCTGGCAACAGGGCCGCGAAGCCGATGCCGATCAGGTAGTGAGCGGCCCAACCGATCCATGCTTCGCCGGGCATCGGAGCCGCCGCCTTGATCGACCCGTGTCGGAATTGCCCGCGCGGCATATGGGCGATCCAGCGTCCCACCAAACCATAGTCCGGAGCAGGCACGCCCAGCAGCCGCCTGCGCGCAATCGCCCACAAATCCGCGAGCGCGGTGGCGCCGATCCCGGTAATAACAGTTCCAACCACGATGTTCATGACGGCCTCCGTCGCTTGCCATCAAGCGGCTTGAAGAGCAGAGTGCCACTTCAAGTCAACTTGAAGTCAAGGGGTTTCTGCGTGGATATCGCCGAAGTGGCAAAACAGGCCAGCGTGCCGGCCTCAACGCTGCGCTTTTACGAGGAAAAAGGCTTGATCGCCTCGGTCGGCCGGCATGGCCTGCGCCGCGTGTTCGACCGGAACGTGCTCGAGCGACTGGCGCTGATCGCGCTCGGGAGATCCGCGGGGTTTTCGCTGGACCAGATCGCGAGCATGTTCACGACTGACGGACGAACCAGGATCGATCGTGGCGCGCTCTCAGCCAAGGCGGATGAAATCGATGCAACCATTCGCCAGCTTCGCGCGATGCGTAACGGGCTTCGGCACGCCGCAGTCTGCCCGGCGCCGAGCCACCTGGAGTGTCCGACATTTCGGCGCTTGTTGAAGGCGGTTACGCCGCGCGCCGGCGGCATCGGCAACAAGAAGCCGAGCATCGCTAGTCAAAGGCGCACCGGTGCCCAACCTTGAGATGTTGCGGACCGCTATTGGCGCGGCGTCGCGTAACCAATATCCTTCGGCCGACGAACTGGACTCTGACGATCAACCGATCGCCACCAGACCTTCGAAGGAGTTGCAGATGAATACCCAGAACATCAGCCGGTTCTCCGGCGCTGCCTTGGCCCTGCTTGCCGCGGGACTCGCCAGCCATGCGGCGCCAGGCCAGGCCAAGTCCAAAGCCGTTGCCGGAAGCGTGGACCTGGTCCAATGCGCGGGCGTGAATGCCTGCAAGGGCCACAACGATTGCAGTGGCGCCAGCAATTCGTGCAAGGGGCAGGGCTCGTGTAAAGGCCAAGGCTTCGTTTCCGCGCCGGCCGAGGCTTGCGCGGCGCTAGGTGGGGAAACTCGCAACCCGAAGGTGACCACCCGTGTCGCCTCGTCCACCTTCGTGCATTGCATGGGTGCCAACATCTGCAAGGGTCACAACGACTGCAAGACCGCGGCTAATGCCTGCAAGGGCCATGGCGAGTGCAAGGGCCAGGGCTTTGTTGCGTTGCCTGCGGCAACTTGCAGCAACATCGGCGGCACCGTCGGCTGATGGCGGAATTGGGACTCGTGCCCGCTGCGCGGGACGCCAGGGCGCAGGCCCCGGCGTCCCGACCGTGGCTGGGATTCGGGCTCGGCATGCGCACGGAACACTTCGACGCAGTCCTTCAGGCGGGGCTGGGGATCGACTGGCTCGAGGTCAACACCGAGAACTTCATGGTCGCTGGTGGAAAGCCGCGCCAGTACCTGGCCGCCGCGCGCGAGCGCTATCCCATCGTGATGCATGGGGTTTCGATGTCCATCGGCGGAACCGACGCGCTGGACTGGCGTTACCTCGCGGCGCTGAAGCAACTCGCGCTCGAGATCGAGCCGGCATGGATCTCCGACCATCTGTGCTGGACCGGCATTGACGGCATCAACAGCCACGACTTGCTGCCCCTGCCGTACTGCGATGACGCGGTGCGGCACGTAGTGGACCGCGTGCAGCAGGTTCAGGACTTCCTGGGGCGCGAAATCCTGCTCGAGAACCTCAGCGCTTACGTGCAATTTTCCGAATCGAGCATGCCGGAGTGGGAATTCCTGCGCGAGATCGCAACGCGCAGTGGCTGCCGTCTGCTCCTGGACGTCAACAACATCGTGGTGAGCGCTCGCAACCAGCGATTCGACGCCTCGGCCTACCTGCGCGGCATCCCGGCCGATCGCGTCTGGCAGATCCATCTTGCCGGACACACCGACTACGGCCATTACGTCATCGACACCCACGACCACGCGATCTGCGCGGCCGTGTGGGACTTGTACGAAGAGGCGATCGGCCTGCTCGGCCCGGTCAGCACGATGATTGAACGCGATGATCACCTGCCGCCCTTGCCGGAGCTGGTGGCGGAACTCGACCTGGCCCGCGCCGCCCACGCCCGCGCATTGCGCCCGTCACTGGCCTGCCCATGAATCGCCTTGCCGACTTGCAGCGGCGCTTCATGGACTCGATCGTGCAGCCCTGCAACCAAGTGGCCGGCGACCTGCGCGCCGAAGGCGGCATCGACGCCCGGTTGGGCCTGGGCGTCTACAGCCATGCCTATCAGGCACGCTTGCGCGAGGTGCTCGGTAACGATCATGCCATCCTCTCCCGCTACCTTGGTGATGCACTCTGGGCTGAACTTTGCGTGTCGTATATCGCTGCCCATCCGTCCCGATTCCGCTCGCTGCGCCAGTTCGGCGACGCGTTGCCGCATTTCCTGACGCACCATGAATCGTTCAAGTCGCATGTGGAAATCGCCGAGCTCGCCGGTTTCGAGCGCAGCCTGCTTGATAGCTTCGATGCGCCGGACGCACCAATCGCCGCCTGGGTCCAACTGCAGGCGCTTCCAGGCGCGAGCTGGCCCGGATTGCGACTGCAATTTTTGCCGAGCGTGCGTCGACTCTCGAATGGCAGCAATGCCGTCGCTGTCTGGATCGCGTTGAAGGCCGGGCAGGCGCCACCGGCGGCGGCCCGGACGGGTTCGGAATGGTTGTGCTGGCGAGACGCGGCAATGGTCACGCAGTTCCGATCACTGGATTGCGACGAGGCCCTGCTGCTCGACCACTTTCTCGGCGACGGCGACTTCTCCTCGGCCTGTGAGTTGCTCCTCGCAAGGCATCCGGCCGATGAGGTGCCCGCGTGCGCCCTCGGGCATCTGGCACGCTGGACGGAATCGGGGTTGGTGTCCGACTGGATCGCGGGCGCGGTGTAACCAAGCGGCGCTCCCCGACGAACAGTCAGGAGAGCGGTTTACGTGGCGGCCCTGGCCGCGACCGGCTCACCCACCCAACTTCCGGAGATTCTGATGGCTTCCCGTTCCCTGCAATCGCTCGTTCCCTCGATCTCGCTGGTCGCCGCCCTCGGCGCGGCGCTCGCCAGCACCACCGCGTTCGCCTCCGGCGATCCTGCCGCGAATGCCGCGACTACCGAAAAGTGCTTTGGTGTCGCCAAGGCCGGCCAGAACGGTTGCGCGGCCGGACCAGGCACCAGCTGCGCTGGTTCCAGCAAGAAGGATTTCGCCGGCAACGCCTGGAAGCAGGTGCCGAAGGGAACCTGCACCACGCTTGTATCGGCGCGCTCCCAGACCGGCCACGGCCAGTTGCTCGCGTTCAAGGAAGTCAGCCCTGGCGAGAAGCGGTAACCCAAACCAGGTGATGACGATGGACGACAGGCTCGCCGGCATCGGATTCCACGGCCGCCACTATGATTCGCTACTCGCTGACGGGGATCCGCCGGCCTTCATTGAAGTGCACGCGGAAAACTACATGGGGGCGGGTGGCCGGCCGCATGCGCAGCTATCACGGTTGCGCGAATCGATGCCGGTGTCGCTGCACGGCGTCGGCCTGTCGATTGGCGGCGCGCTGCCACCCGATTCCGGGCACCTCGCGCGGCTGGTGGCGCTGAATGCACGTTACCAGCCGGCGTGGGTATCCGAACACCTGGCCTGGTCGACCCATGACGGTCGATTCTTCAACGACCTGTTGCCCATCAGCTACGACGCATCTGCGCTGCGTCGCGTCAGCGAACACGTGGATCATGTCCAACTGGCGCTCGGCCGGCAACTGCTTATCGAGAATCCCAGCCGCTACTTCGACCTGCCTTCCAGCGAGATGCAGGAACAGGATTTTCTCGCGGGGCTGGTCGAGCGCACAGGCTGCGGACTGCTGCTCGACGTCAACAATGTGTTCGTCAGCTGCTTCAACACGCGCCGGGATCCCCGGGCCTACCTTCGCGGCTTGCCGCTCGATGCAATCGGCGAGATACACCTGTCGGGTCATGCGCGAGACTGCGATGAAGCCGGACAGCCAGTGCTGATCGACACTCACGGCGCACCCGTCGACGCGGCGGTGTGGAACTTGTATTGCCAACTGCTGGCGTTGACCGGGCCGATCGCCACGCTGATGGAATGGGACTCGGACGTGCCTGCTTATGATGTGTTGCGCGCCGAGGCCGCATCCGCGCAGCGATGGATGGAGCGGGCGCGGGCCTTGCCGCAGGCGAGCGTGGCGTGAACGCCGTCGTGCAGCAGGCGACGTTTGCCGAGTGGCTCGTCCGATCGATGCCGCGGTCGCGCACGAGTGCGCGGCTGAAGATTGCTGGCCTCGATCCGGCGCGC
Organism: Gammaproteobacteria bacterium; assembly: GCA_031431355.1. Taxonomy (GTDB): domain Bacteria; phylum Pseudomonadota; class Gammaproteobacteria; order Xanthomonadales; family Xanthomonadaceae; genus Arenimonas. The sequence goes on along the minus strand of JANPDF010000220.1, from coordinate 3,361 downwards.
GTGGCTATCCATCGCAACACATTCGTAGTCACGCTGGTGGATGTGTTGGCCGATGCGTTTCCGGTCACGCAGGCGCTTGCCGGACGAGATTTCTTTCGCCGGATGGCGCAGCAACGGGTGCTCACCGATCCGCCCGATTCGCCAGTCGTTGCCGAGTATGCGAGTGGCTTTCCGCACTTCGTCAGCGACTATCCGCCCGCCGCCGCCGTACCGTTGCTTGCTTCAGTGGCGCGGCTCGAGGGGCTGTGCCTGCGCGCTTATCATGCAGCCGACGCGACGCCAGTCGAGGCGCAGTCCTTCCACGCCCTGCTTGCCGACCCCGAACGGCTCGCGCGCACTGGCCTCCGCCTGCATCCCGCAGCGCGTTGGATGCAGTCACGCCATGCTATTCACAGTGTCTGGTCCGCGCACCAGGGCTTGCCGGAATTATCCGCAGTGGACCTAGGTGGAATCGATCCGCGCCGCTCCGAAGCCGTGCTGGTGGCGAGGCCCGGGTTGGACGTGGTGGTCGCGCTGCTCCCACCGGGCGCATTCATGCTCCTCGACTCGCTATCGTCAGGACTCAGCCTGCAATCGGCAATCAGCGACGCGCAACACGAGGCTCGCGGCGTCGACATCGCGTCGCTTTTCTCCCTGCTGCTCCGTTACGGGTTGGCCATCGAACTCATCGACACACGACAGGAATCGCCATGAACGCCATGACTGCGTTGCACTCCCCGGAGGCGCGTCCCGAGCGCCTTGCTCGTCTCTCTCACGACGCCATCGCGTTGCTGGCGCGTGTGTCCATGGCCAGTACTTTCTGGCTTTCCGGCCAGAGCAAGATCGAGGGGCTGGTGCTGGATCCAATCGGGCTTCAGGCGCAGTGGGGGTTTCCACATGTTTCCGAAGGGGCGCTGGAGCTATTCCGGACTGAATACCGCCTGCCAATCCTGTCGCCTGAGATCGCCGCCCCGATGGCTGCGATCGCGGAACATGTGTTTCCGATTCTGCTGCTGCTGGGACTAGCGTCCCGATTATCGGCGGTGGCGCTGCTCGGCATGACCGCAGTGATCCAGTTGTTCGTCTACCCGGGCGCGTGGCCGACACACGCGCTGTGGGCGACCTGCCTGCTGTACCTGGTCACGCGCGGACCGGGAAAGCTCTCCATCGACCACGTCATTTCCCGGCGCTGGCGATGATCGCCGGGCGCGACTTGGATTCGACGAAGGATGGCCGCAACATGGGCACGATTGTTTCATTCCCGGGATCTGTCGTGTCGACGAGCGAAGCACTGGCACCCACGCCCGAGGCGGCCGCCATGCAAGACGACGGCGCGCAGTGGGGCGCGTGGATGGCGTGCGCGCAGCAAGGCGATCGACTGGCCTACCATGCCCTGCTGATGGCCATCGCGCCCTACCTGCGCTCGATTGCCCGCCGGTTGCTGGGACAGGACCAGGATGCCGAGGACGTGGTCCAGGAGGTCCTGATCGTCGTCCATGACATTCGCCACACGTACGAACCTGGCAGGCCGTTCAAGCCGTGGCTGGCTACCATCGCCACGCGGCGTTGCATCGACCAGCTACGACGGCGGACGCGTCGGCTGAAACACGAGATCGCCGAGGATGGCGAGCTGGAATCCGCCTCGACAAGCTGCGAATCGCCGGAGGACGGCATCGAACGCCACCAGTCGGGTCGGCTGTTGCGCGAGGCGGTCGACGGACTACCGGAACGGCAGCGCGAGGCCATCCTGCTGCTGCGGCTTCGGGAACTCACGTTGAGTGAAGCCGCAGCATGCAGCGAGCAGAGCATCGGCTCGCTCAAGGTGGCCTGCCACCGCGCTATCAAAGGACTGCAACGGGCACTTGCCCAGAAGGATTCGACATGAACGACACCCGTGCGCTGATCGATCAGCTGGCAAGCCGTGCGCGAGCGGTGCGCCCGTTGCCCTCGCCGATGAAGCGAACTGTGGCTTGGGTTGCGTTGGCGGCGATTCTGATCGCAATCATGGCCGCCGGCTTTGGCCTGCGCCCGAACCTGCGGCCGACGCTGTTGCAACCCGGGCAAGCGCTGGAATGGATCGGCAGCCTGCTGACGGGAATCTTTGCTGCTTACGCCGCGTTTCAGATCAGCGTGCCCGGGCGATCACCCTCATGGTCCTGGTTGCCAGCGATTCCGGCCGTCTTGTGGCTTGGTGGCATCGGGGTCGGCTGCCTGCATGATTTTTCGATGCAAGGCCCGGCAGCGTTTGCCTTCGAGACGCACAGCGGCGAGTGCGCGCGAGCGATTATTGCCATGAGCCTGCCCCTGGTCCTGATGATGGTGATCATGGTGCGTCATGCCGGAGTGGTTCGGCCGGCGCCCACGGCGATGCTTGCGGCATTGAGTGCAGCAGCCCTGTGCTCGGCCGGCGTGAGCGTGTTCCACGCCGGCGAGAACTCACTGATGGTCCTGGTCTGGCACCTGGGCACTGTCGTCGCGCTGTCCCTGGCCAGCGTGGCGATGGGTGGCCGGGTGTTCTCCTGGATCGGCCACGCTCAGCGTAACTGAGGCCGGTCCCTGCTTCGGCGACGCCCTCGCCGCGATCAGTTCGCCCGCTTCGTATAAACAATCTCCATCATCTTCATCTCATTCCCGTCCGGCCCGGGCGTGTACATCTCGAACACCTCGGTGTTCGGGTCGGGCCAGCGGGTGGTCATGCGGGCGATGGTCTTGCCCTTGGTGATCGGGTCGTTCCAGCTGCCGACCAGGGTGCAGGCGCCGTTGGCGTCGCAGTCGCCTTCGCTGACCATGACACCGGTGCTCATGCTGTCACTCCAGGTGCCCCAACTCTTGCCGGTGACGTTGTCGTAGCCGTGCATGCCGTGGCCGGTGAACGGCTGGCCATGCATCTGCGATTTCGTTTCTTCCGCCATCACGCGGCCGTCGAGAATCATCTTGCGGGTGGCGGTACCTTTCTCGACGGTCGGCGGCGCGCCGGGCGCCTCCCAACTGGTGATCTTCAGGTCGTAGGTGCCTTCCGTCTTCGCCAGCGCTGCATGCGCGGCACCGGGGGCGCCGGCCTTCTGATAGGCCTCCATCATCGCCGCCTGTTCGGGCGTCATCTTCGGCGGAGCGTCGGGGTTGGCGGCGGCGGGCAGGGCGGCGGCAAGCATCAACGGGAGCAATGCGATTGTGAGTGTGCGGATCATACGGACCTCCTGTGGGAAGAAACGGCGCGATCGACAGAGTCCGCAGTATAGTCCTGCGAATGCCGCGGGGGGAGTGAGCATGGATCGAAGGGGCCACATGAAGCGAGTGGGTTCTACCCTTGGCGAAGTAGGGCCAGCGTGTCGCACAGGCCGGCCATGCACGCTGCTTACGAAGTTGCCGTGATCGGCGGTGG
>JANPDF010000219.1:0-4053 GCA_031431355.1 Gammaproteobacteria bacterium | reverse complement strand
AGACCGCCGGCTCCTCGGGCGCGATCTCGCGCGACGTGGTCGCGCGCGGTTTCGGGGCCGGCGCATGCTCGACGAAGAAATCAAGCAGCAGCTGCACGCCGAAATTGTTGACCGCCGACCCGAAGAACACCGGCGTCTGCTGGCCGGCGAGGTACTTGTCGAGGTTGAACGGGTGCGAGGCGCCCTCGACCAGCTCCAGCTCCTCGCGCACTTCCTTGAGCATCTCCGCACCGATGCGCGATTCCACCTGTGGGTCGTCGAGCGAGGCGAAGATCGTCGAATCCTGGCGGGTGAAGTTGCGGCCCGGCTCGAACAGGTGCACTTCGCCCGTGACCAGGTGCACGACGCCCTTCAGCCGCGAGCCCATGCCGATCGGCCAGGTCACCGGCGCGCACTGGATGCCGAGCACCGACTCCACTTCATCGAGCAGGTCGATCGGCGACTTGCCATCGCGGTCGAGTTTGTTGATGAAGGTCATGATCGGCGTGTCGCGCAGCCGGCAGACCTCCATCAGCTTGATGGTGCGTTCCTCGACGCCCTTGGCGACGTCGATCACCATCAGTGCCGAGTCCACCGCGGTCAGCACGCGGTAGGTGTCCTCGCCGAAGTCGGCGTGGCCCGGGGTGTCGAGCAGGTTGACGACGCGGCCTTCGTACGGGAACTGCATCACCGAGGAGGTGACCGAGATGCCGCGCTCTTTTTCCATCGCCATCCAGTCGGAGGTGGCGTGGCGGGCGGCCTTGCGCGATTTCACCGAGCCGGCCATCTGGATGGCGCCGCCGAACAGCAGCAGCTTCTCGGTCAGCGTGGTCTTGCCGGCGTCGGGATGCGAGATGATCGCAAAGGTGCGGCGGCGCTGGGTTTCGCGGAGTTGTTCGGACATGGGGCGACACCGCGGCGAGGCGGCGACGTGAAGTCGGGAATGGCGGCGATTATAACAGCCTGGCGACGCGGCTACTTGCGCGGCAGCGGCAGGAAACCGGCGCCGCTGACCATCCGGAACGGAATCGAGACCAGGCGCATGCCGCGGTTGACCTGCACGCAGAAGTGCAGGTGCGGGCCGCTGGAATAGCCGGTGTTGCCGCTGGCGGCGATCTGCTGGCCGATGGTCACGCGCTGGCCGACGCGCACGTACACGCCGTTCTCCTTGAGGTGCGCGTACACGCCCATGCTGCCGTCGTCGTGCAGCACGCGCACCACGTTGGCGCGCTCGGCGTATTTCTTCTTGTTGAGGCCGGCGCGGTCGAACGCCGATTCCACCTGCATCACCACGCCGTCGCGCGCGGCCAGGATCGGCGTGCCTTCGCGAATGATCAGGTCCACCGCATAGCGGTTCTGTTCGTCGCTGTGCGAGAAGCCGCCATGGAAGGCCTGGCCGATTTCCCAGCCGCTGTCCTCGTCGAACGGCAAGGCGTACACGGTGCTGTCCGGGCTGGCGGTGGGATCGCCCGGCATCGCGGTCATGCCGACCGCATAGCTGGCGACCTGGCCGGCGCCGGGCTCGATCCGGCTGATCAGCACGCGGCCGCGCGCCGGCACCAGTTGGGTGATCGGCAGTTCTGGCAGCGCCATGACGTTGGTGGCTTCGGTCAGGCCGACGTTGACCTCCAGCGGGCCGCCGAGCCGGTTGTTGACATAAACATCGGAGCCCGAGCCGTTGCGCACGATCTCCAGGTCCGCCAGCGTGGTCGGGTCGGTCGGCGCGGTGGTCACCTCGAGCTTGCGCGCGCCAGCACCGGCGCTGTTGCGGTCGGTGTAGTGGACATTGCCCTGCGCATCCACCCACTTGTAGACATCGCCCCGGGCGGGGCCGGCGGCGATTCCGAGGACGAGGGCGCCGGCGCAGGCGAGCGCGGCGGCGAGGGCGGGGCGAGTCGGGCTTTCGGTCATGCGCCGATTATGCGACATGGCCGGGAACCGGCAAGCCAGTGGGCAGGGGAAGCAGTCTCCTGGTTAATCCATCGCTTCATCGAGATGAAGGTGTTGACATCCCGACCGACCGCCGGTAGATTCAATCTCGAACACCCATCAAGACCGGCAGAGGGAATGGCCCGATGACGCCGGGGCAACCAGTGGCAGCGCTCGCATCCGCGATGGATCGGGCGCCGCCGCAAAGGTGCCAATTCCTTCGGGGGACTTCGGTCCGCCGGCAGATGGGTCGCAGGCGTCGGGCATGGTGTCCCGGCAGGCGATCCGTTGGTCGATCCGCAGGCATTCGATGGATCGCCACGGAGCCGACGATGAGCCTGATTGAAACTGCAACGCTGCACGCCGACGAGGCCGGACTGGTTGCCGCGACGACGCGCTGCAACGACGCCGCCGAACCCGTGTCCGGCACCGCGGCACTGGCCAATGTACGGGCGCCTGCCGCGACAACGGGACTGGCCGATCTGCGAGTGCCCGCGGCCACCGCGCAACTACCCGATGTGCGGGCGCTTGCCGGGCGCGACGCCTTCCCGCTGGAGTTGCGGCTGCGCCATGCCGGCACCCGTCGCGTACGCATCGCCTATGAGTGGCAGGGGCCGGAAGATGCGCCCTTGCTGCTGGTGGCGGGCGGCATCTCGGCGCATCGCCATGTCGGTGCTTGCGCGGAATTCCCCGAGCCGGGCTGGTGGCCGCAGCAGGCCGGGCCCGGCCTGGCGCTCGACAGCCGCCGCTTCCGCCTGCTGGCGATTGACTGGCTCGGCGCCGACGGCACGCTCGACGTCGCCATCGACAGCACCGACCAGGCCGACGCGATTGCCGCCGTGCTCGATCGCGTCGGTGTGCGCCGCGCGGCGGCTTTCATCGGTTGCTCGTACGGCGCGATGGTCGGCCTGCAGTTCGCCGCGCGTCACGCGCACCGTGTCGGCCTGTTGCTGGCGATCAGCGGCGCCGATTGCGCGCATCCGTATTCCAGCGCGTGGCGCTCCGTGCAGCGGCGCATCGCCGCGCTTGGTCGCAGCGAGGGCGGTTGCCGCGAGGCGTTGTCGCTGGCCAGGCAACTGGCGATGCTCAGCTACCGCACGCCGGAGGAATTCGGCGAGCGTTTCGCCACGGCGGGCAGCCTGCTCGACGGCAATCTGCGCTGCGCCGCCGACGACTACCTGGAGGCCTGCGGCGCCGCCTATGTGGCGCGCACCTCGCCGACGGCGTTCCGGCGCCTGTCGGAATCGATCGACCTGCACGCCGTCGATCCCGCGACGGTGGCGGTGCCGACCGTGCTGGTCGCAGTCGAGGAAGACCGGCTGGTGCCGCGGCAATCATTGGTGGAACTGGCTGAGCGCCTGCCGTCGGCACGGCGGCTGCATCTGCTGCGCTCGCAATTCGGCCATGACGCTTTCCTGAAGGAAACCGCAGCGATTGCCAGCATCCTGCGCGGCACGCTGCACGACTGCCTGGGCGGTCGTCCATGAGCGCGGACGCCGCGACGCGCGCGGTTCGCGCCGGCATCGATCGCGACAGCGCGCATGGCGCGGTGGTGCCGCCGATCGTGCTGTCGAGCAATTTCAGTTTCGTCGGCTTCAACCAGAAGCGCCGTTACGACTACACGCGTAGCGGCAATCCGACCCGCGATCTCCTCGCCGAAGCGTTGGCAGATCTGGAAGGCGGCGCTGGAGGCATCGTCACGGCAACCGGCATGGCCGCTATTACCCTCGTCCTGGCCCTGCTCGAGCCCGGCGACACGCTGGTGGTGCCGCACGATTGTTACGGCGGCAGCTGGCGCCTGTTCAACGCGCTGGCGGCGAAGGGACATTTCCGCCTGGTCACTACCGACCTCACCGACCCGCGCGAGCTGGCCGCCGCGCTCGCGCAGTCGCCGAAGCTGGTGTGGATCGAGACGCCATCCAATCCGCTGCTGCGGATTACCGACATCCGCTTCGTCGCCGAGGCCGCGCACCGCTGCGGCGCGCTGGTGGTGGCCGACAACACCTTCCTGTCGCCGGCCTTGCAGGTCCCGATCGCGCTCGGCGCCGACATCGTCGTGCACGCGACCACCACGTACATCAATGGTCACCGCGATGTCGTCGGCGGCGCCGGGATCGTCGCCGACGCCGCCCTGCATGAAACGCT
>JANPDF010000218.1:0-5287 GCA_031431355.1 Gammaproteobacteria bacterium | reverse complement strand
CAATCTTGTGCCAATCTTGGGCCAATTGCTGAATTGGAGAGCTGCGAACTCAAACATAACCCCTTGATTTTATTGGCGCGCCGGGAAGGATTCGAACCCACGACCCCCAGATTCGTAGGCGGGTAGCAGGTCAATAATTTCAATGGCCATTCTGACTCTCAACGCGATTGAGGAGCCGTGAGCAATCAATGGCTTCGATAGAAAGTCAGAACGCTGGAGGCATCTGAACCGCGGCTGCGAGCCATCCCAGACTGGGTTCGACTTCGACTGTGTACTGGTTCCCTACGCGCATGGCCGCCTCACGTTCCACAATCACCCCGCAATCGTGGTTGATGGGCGCGCCTTCAAACGCTTACAACGGTGTTCCGCAAATCTCACGCGAGGCCGGTCACCTCGTGCCCGCTCATTCGACGATCTCGTATTCGACCACCGCATAGGCCCAATCCGCAGGGGAATCGCATGAACGATTTTACCCCGCTCCTGCAATGTGGTTTGCGAAGTAATCGTCGTCCCACCTTCCAACATCGAGGGTAATCAATCGCGCCTGCCAGGTGACCGGCGCTCAATCCCAGAAGCGGACAATCCGGGCACCCTCGCGCATGTCGCAAATGGACCAGGTCGAATTGACGTTTTTGATGAGACAATCGCTCCGTGCGCGCAATCAGCACCGGGCGCAAAAATTGGTTAGCGGATGCAGTTGCATCAGCTGTCATGGCACTTTGCTTTTTGTGGTCTTGGCAGGAATCCCCCCGAACCAACTACGATCCGGGGGTAATCCTTCGAAGGAAAACCTTCTTGCCGTGGCTTTCCGACCACTTTCCCCGTGGTACTTGAATAATTGTTCTGAATGTTCGCATTGTCAAGGCAGGACATCGCGGGTCCGGAGGCGTTCATGAGAGTTCTGGGGATTGACGGCGGTATTGCCTCCATCGGCTGGGCCGTGGTCGAAGTGGAACACGACGACGGCGAGGCTCCCGTAGGAAAAGTGCTGGGCGTAGGGGTGCGCACCTTCGAGGCCCCGGAGACCGACAAGGAGAGGACACCCAAGAACCAGATCCGCCGCCAGTTTCGTGCTCAACGCCGCGTGATCTCGCGCCGCCGCCAGCGCATGAACGCGATCCGGGAACTGTTCAAAGTTCATGCCCTGCTGCCAAGCAACAAGAAACATGAATTGCGCGTCCCCTCCCTTGATCCCTGGCAGCTCCGCGCCGAAGGCCTGGACCGGCTCCTAACGCCTCCGGAATTTGCAATCGCGCTTGGCCATATCGCCAGGCACCGGGGCTTCCGCTCCAACGCCAAGCGTGATCGGGGCGCGAACGCGGCCGGCGAAACTAAGGGCATGCTGGGCAACATCGAGGCCACCCGTCAGCCGCTGCTAAACCATCAGTACCGCACCGTGGGTGAGATGCTGGCGCGCGATCCCGCCTTTTCGGATCACAAGCGCAATCGCGGCGGCGCCTTCACGCGCTCGGTGCTGCGCGACGATCAGCAAGACGAGGTCAACATCCTCTTTCGCAACCAGCGGCGGTTTGGCAGCGCAGTCGCCAAAGAAGATCTGCAAGCTGCCTTTGTCGCCACCGCGTTCAGCCAGAAGGGCTTCCAGTCCAGCGAACAGATGGTGGGCGATTGCCCGTTCGAAGCCGGCCAGAAGCGGGCGGCGCGCTTCAGCCCATCGTTCGAAAGATTCCGCTTCCTCAGCAGGCTCGCGACTCTGCGGCTGCTCACGGGGCGCGCCGAGCGCCGCTTGTCAGAGGATGAGATTGGGCGCGCCGCAAATGGGTTCGGCAGCACAGTCGGCATCTCGTTCATCGCCTTGAGAAAGCTTCTTGAGCTGGAGACGAACACCCGGTTCGACGGCGTCGGGCGCGACGACGAAAGGCGGGACGTGGTCGCCCGCAATGGCGGCGCCTGCGATGGAACCAACGCGCTGCGCAAAATTTTCGTCGTCGCTGTCGGCGACATGCGCTGGCGCGAGCTGGCCGCCAGGGGTGAGGCGCTGGACCGTATCGCCAGCGCGCTGACCTTTCGCGAGGACGTGACCGACATCCGCGCCGGTATCGCCGAAACTGGCGTCGAACCGGCCATCGTCGAGGCCGTCATGGCGGGATTGGACGCTGGCGCATTCAAGAAATTCAAGGGCACCGGGCACATCTCGGCGCTGGCGGCACGCAACATGCTGCCGGGGTTGATGCGCGGCCTTGACTATTTCGAGGCCGCCGCTGAAGCCGGATACGACCACAGCGCCCGTCCCGCGACCTGCGTCGAGAAGGTCGGCTCGCCAGTGGCCCGCAAGGCGCTGGTCGAAATGCTGAAACAGGTGACGGCCGTACACCACGCTTACGGACCGTTCGACCGCATCCATGTCGAACTTGCGCGCGACGTAGGGAAGAGCCTTGAGGAACGCGGCAAGCTCGAGCGGGGCATCGAGGAGCGAACAGCCGCCAAGAACCACCTGCGCGATGAAATGCGCGACCTGCTGAAGGTCGCCGATGTGTCCGGCGAAGACCTGTTGCGATACGAGCTTTGGAAAGAGCAGGGCGGCAAAAGCCTCTACACGGATGCTGCCATTCCGATCCAAGCCGTGCTGGCCACGGACAACCGCGTTCAGGTCGATCATATCCTGCCTTGGAGCCGGTTCGGCGACGACAGCTACATCAACAAGACGATCTGCTTGTCGGGCGAGAACCAGGATAAGGGCGGGGCGACGCCCCACGAGTGGTTTTCAGCCAAGAAATCGTCAGCAGAGTGGGAAGCATATTCCGCCCGCGTGGAAATGGCCAAGATCAAAGGCCGTAAGAAGCGCAACTTCCTGCTCAAGAACGCAAAGGACGTCGAGGACAAATTCCGCAGCCGCAATCTCAATGACACCCGCTACGCAACGCGGGTGCTGCTCGATGAGCTGAAGCGCCGCTACCCGGCGCCAGAAGGCGAGGTCCGCATTTTCTCGCGCCCCGGCGAACTCACCTCCAAGCTGCGGCGCGCCTGGGGCATCGAGCGGCTGAAGAAGGGGCCGGACGGAAAGAGGCTGACGGATGACCGGCATCATGCGCTCGACGCGATGGTGGTTGCGGCGATCAGCAATGGACAACTGCAACGGCTGACTCGCGCGCATCAAGAGGCCGAAGAGATGGGCCTTGCGCGCGATTTCCGAGGGCTGCCCGAGCCATGGGTTGGGTTCCGGGAGCAGGCGGAAGCGGCTCTCAGGGACATATTCGTCTCACGCGCCGAAGTACATCGCGCCCGTGGCGAGGCCCATGCCGCAACGATCAAGCAGGTTCGCCAGGTGGATGGCGCGGACGTTGTGTTCGAGCGCAAGGCTATCGAAAAACTGACGCTGAAGGATCTGGCGCTGATCCCGGTGCCGGAGCCTTACGGCAAGGTGGCCAATCCCATGAAGCTGCATGCCAAGACGGTCGCGTCGTTGCAGGCGTGGATCGAGGCCGGAAAGCCGAAATCCGCCGATAAGTTGCCGCGCTCGCCTAAGGGCGATGTGATCCGCAAGGTTCGAGTCTCCACATCGGACAAGGTCGCCGTGGATGTGCGCGGCGGGACTGCGGATCGCGGAGACATGGCGCGCGTAGATGTGTTTCAGAAGGCTACTCTCAGGGGAGTTCGCCAATACTTCGTTGTGCCGGTCTATCCCCATGAGATCGCGCTATTGCCCGAACCGCCGATGAAAGCGGTCGCTGCGAACCAACCAGTCTCCGACTGGCCACAGATCGACGACAAATACGGATTTCTTTGGTCCATTTACCGTATGTCGTTGATCGAATTGACGAAATCGGACGGCGAAGTCATCCTCGGTTATTTCCGCGGAATGGATCGCGCTACCGGCGCGATCCATCTGTCGGCTGTGAACGACTCGACTCTGATCCGTAGAGGCATTGGCGCACGCACATTGAAAGAATTCAAGAAACTCACTGTAGATCGACTTGGCGACGTGGCCGCAATAGACTGTGAGGTTCGGACGTGGCGTGGAAAGGCGTGCACCTGACGAAACCATCGCGGCTGTCGCTGAGCGACGGCCAGCTGGTGGTTGAGCAGGACGCCGTGGTCCGCATCGCCCTGGAAGACATCGGCTGGATCATTGTCGATGATCCGCGCATCACGCTGACCAGCGCCCTACTGTCGGCCTGCATGGCATCGGGCATCCCATTGCTTGTCAGCGACGCGCGCCACACGCCATCGGGCGTGGTGCTGCCGTTCCACACCCATCACCGGCAGTCGGCGATATCGGTCGCGCAAATCGGCCTGACCGCGACGCGCAAGAAGCGGCTGTGGCAGGGGTTCGAGTAGCAACGGAACAGAAACTCCGATTCAGCGGTTTTCAGGGCGCCAGGATCGCAAGGTGCACGACATCGAGGTGACGGATGGTAGCGTGCTGATCCTACCCCACGCTACGAACTTGGCCTTCACACATGAGGTGCCAGCATCCAGGCGTCGGCAAGGTCGCCGCACTTCGATAACTATCCGGGCGTTCAATCGAGCAATTGCACGCTAAATGCGCGCCAGCTGCTCGAACAGCTTCCAGTCTTTCGCGGATGGGTTCATCGCGTCCTCGAGCTCGTCCCCGCCGATCATGAGCAGGCAATCACGAAACACATCAACGATCGCCTCGTGAGAACTCGAACGCTCGACAGCACCCTCGTACTTGAGGTGGTCGAACACGACACGCTTGGCATAGTTGACGTCGTGGACCGCCCGGGCATGCAGCAGCCCGAAGGCTCGCGGAGTGACCTTCGAAAGAACGCGATTGTTGCGTTTCCATTCTGCCTGTTGCGCGCGTCCCAATTCACGCAGGGCTGCGACGACAGCCGCCGCATCAGCATCTCTGTCCTCCCGAGTGCGGCCGAGATAGCCGTGCTCGCTGAGGAATCGAACGAGACCAGGTTCCGGCGTGTCAGTGTCGCGCTTGGCCTTCTTGCTCATCGTACGATCCATCATACTAGACCTAGACCCAACATGCATACCACCAGGGGCCACAAGGGTCACCGGCCCCCTTACCGCCAGCGGCCGCGCCGCAGGCGCCGCTCCCGCAACCATTCGAGCATGCGCACCGTCAGCCCGTCCATGCCCGGATCGATGGTGCGGTCGAACAGCCGGTTGATCAGAAGCGCGGCACCGATGCCGATCCCGAGCGGCAGCAGCCACAACGCGACCGCGCCGCTCCCTTGATCGCGGGTAAAACCCTCGATCAGCTCGCCGATCCGGCGCAGCGAGAAGCCGAGCAGGAACGCCGCCCCGCATGCGATCAGATTGGCAAGTGCGTTCATGGCCACGCCGACCA
>JANPDF010000217.1:0-1728 GCA_031431355.1 Gammaproteobacteria bacterium | reverse complement strand
CGCACCCAGTCCGATTCCAGCGAGTGCGCCGACCACAGGACCACGACCGCGTCGCTCGCATGCAGCGCCGTCTCGATCGCCTTGGCAAACGCGGCGCCGCCTTCGATCTGTGCGTCCCACCAGACCTCGAGCCCCGACTGTCCCAGCGCATCTGCCACCACCCGCGCGCTTTCGCGATCAGCGCGGGAATAGCTGAGGAAGACGCGCGAGCGACGTTGTACGCCCGACTCGCCCTCCCCGCTGGACATGCTGGTCACCGTAGCGTGATCGTGGACTTCAGCATAACCCACGCCGGCTGCGCCGCCAGCCCACGCGCTACCATGCACCGCCCCCTCGCCGAGAAAGCCCCATGTCCCTGTCCATGTACGACGCGTCCATCCCCGTCATCAAGCAGATGCTGACCAGCCTGTCCGACGTGCTGGCCAAGGCCGAGGCGCAGGCGCTCGACAAGAAGATCGATCCGAACGCCCTGCTGCAGGCACGCCTGTTCCCGGACATGTTCCCGCTGACGCGGCAGGTGCAGGTCGCCTGCGACTTCGGCAAGAGCATCCCCTCACGCCTGGCAGGGGTGGACGTGCCGGCGTACGACGACAGCGAGCAGACGTTCGCCGAACTGCAGGCGCGCATCGCCAGGACGCTCGCGTTCATCGATGGCATCGACCCGGCCGGCTTCGACGGCAGTGAAGACCGGCCGATCCTGCTGCGACCGGGCACGCCCAAGGAACGCAGCATCGGCGGCCAGGCCTACCTGTTGAACTACGGCCTGCCGCAGTTCTTCTTCCACGTCACCACCGCCTACGCGCTGCTGCGCCACAACGGCATCGGCATCGGCAAGAAAGACTACATGGGCGCGTACTGACGCGCAGCCGCGCGCGCTCTACTGACGCAGACCACGAAGCAGCCCACGTTCGCCGTGAAGGGCGAGTCTCGTCCCTGGTTTCCGCACTCGTTGGCGAAATACGCATTTCAGGACGAGCTCGCCGCAGGGAAGTGAGCGAGACCCGGGCGAACCGGTGCTCGCAATCGAGCGCGCGCACGCGTTCAAGTTCGTGCGCACGAGGTGGGACAGCGCGCTACACCTCGCGCACCATCCCCGGCCGCGACAGCACCACGTCGACGCCATAGACTTCGCGCAACTTGCCAGCCAGCACTTCGCGCGCGGGATTCTCGCCATGCACCAGCGCCACCGGCGGGCGGTTCGGGATCGACGCGTACCAGTCGAGCAAGCCTTGCTGGTCGGCGTGCGCGGACAGGCCGCCGCAAGTGTGTATTCTCGCATTCACCGGGATGTCGGCGCCAAACAGCTTGACGTGTTTCAAGCCATTGACCAGCAAGCGGCCGAGCGTGCCGTCGGCCTGGTAACCGACAAAGATCACGTGCGCGGCAGGGTTGGCGAGGTTGTGCTGCAGGTGATGGCGGATGCGGCCGCCGTTGGCCATGCCGGAGCCGGCGATCACTATCGCGCCGCCGTGGATCTCGTTGATCGCCTTGCTGTCATCGCCGGTGGCGGAGATGCGCAGGTTCGGCAACTGAAACGGCTTCGTCCGCCCGGCCCACACCTTCGCGGCAGCTGGGTCGAACAATTCCTGATGACGGTCGTACACGCCCATCACCTTCGCGGCCATCGGGCTGTCGATGAAGATCTGCCATTGTTCCAGGTGCCAGTCGTCGAAATGTTCGGCGAACCAGTACAGCAATTCCTGACTGCGGCCGACCGAGAAGGCGGGA
>JANPDF010000216.1:0-3976 GCA_031431355.1 Gammaproteobacteria bacterium | reverse complement strand
CCTCGCCGGCCGACACGCTGTCGCCGCTGTTCTTGAGCAAGGCATCGTTGAACGCGTACAGGGTCATCCAACCGTTGCCATGGTCGAGGATCACCAGCAGGCCATAGCCCTTCAACCATTCGGCGTAGGCGACGCGCCCGGAGGAAACAGCATGCACCTGCGTGCCGGCGGCTCCGGCAATCAGCAAGCCCTGGCTCTTGTGACCGTCCGGCATCTGGCCGCCGTAACCGGCCAGCACGGTTCCAGCCAGCGGCAGATTCATGCGGCCAAGCGAAATCGCGGCAACGGCAGGATTGACCGGGGATCGCAGGCCGGGCTTGCCTGCTTGCGCGCCCGCAGGCGGCTTGGATACAGGCTTGGGCTTGGGCTTGGGCAGCGCCGCCATCAGCTTGCGCAGGCGCTCCAGCAGGGCAACCGTGCTTTTTTCATCGCGACCCAGCGCCGTTAGCCGCGCGCTGCGGTCGCGATAGCGGCTTTCCAGCGAGTTCACCAGCGCGCCACGCTCGCGACGCTGCGCCGCCACCGTCGCCAACTCCCGCTGCTGACGGCTTTTGGCGGCCAACAAATCGGTTTGCCGCGAGCGGATCTGCTCGCCCACTTCCGCCAGCACCAACAACTCGCTGCGCAGGCCAGCGATGCGCTGGCTGCGGTCGCGCTCGAAGTAGCGGTGGTAGGCGAGTACCCGGGCCAGGTCGCTCATCCGGTCCTGCTCGAGCAGCAGTTTCAGCTGCTGGTGGCGACCGAGTGCGTAGGCCGAGCGCACCAGCGCCGCCAGCTCGGTGCGTTGTTGCGACAGCTTGCCTTCCAGTTCTTCACGGCGTTCGTGCAGTTTCGCGAGCGCCAGTTCCTGCTCGGCGATTTCTGCCTCGGTCTGCTGCAGGCTGCGCTGCGATCCGGCCACCTTACCGTCGGCATCGCGCAGCGCACGGGTAGCGCTGCTGCGTTCGTCCTCGAGCCGGCGCTGTTCAGCGGCAAGCGCCTTGATCCGCGCTCGCGTCTCGGTCAGTTGTTTCTGCGCAGCAGCGGCCTTCTGCGCGCGCTGCGTCGGCGTCTCGGCCAAAGTCGTGCTGGCAAACAGCAGCAGCGTCGCGGCCAGCAACAGTCGTCGCACTCAGCCGGACTCCAGCAGGGAACGGCCAGTCATTTCGGCCGGCTTATCGATGCCGAGCAAGGCCAGTATGGTTGGCGCGATGTCGCGCAAGGATCCGCCATCGCGCAGGCGCGCCGGACGCCCCACGTACACCAGCGGCACCGGACCGACGGTGTGCGCAGTATGCGGCTCGCCGGTGACCGGATCGCGCATCAGTTCCAGGTTGCCGTGGTCGGCAGTGACGATCATCTCGCCACCGACCTCAGCCAGTGCGGTACGGATCGCACCGAGCGCCACGTCCACCGCCTGCGCCGCCTGGATCGCCGCCTGTAGCAGGCCGGTATGGCCGACCATGTCGGGATTGGCGATGTTGCAGACGATGACATCGTGGCGGCGCGCGCGAATGTCCTCGCACAGGCGATCGGTCAGTTCCGGACAGCTCATCTGCGGTTGCAGGTCGTAGGTGGCGACCTTCGGCGACGGCACCAGAATTCGGTCTTCGCCGGCGTCCGGCGTTTCCCGGCCGCCGTTGAAGAAGAACGTCACGTGCGCGTACTTTTCGGTCTCTGCAATTCGCAACTGGCTCAGTCCCTGCGCGGAGAGCACGTCGGACAGCGTGTTGCGCAAGTCGTCGGAAGTGAACGCAACCGCCGCCGGCAGCGTGGCGTCGTATTCGCTGAGGCAGACGAAGCGCGACAGGTGCAGCGGACGCGACCGGGCGAATCCGCTGAAATCCGGGGACACGAAACTCGCCGTCAACTCGCGAGCGCGGTCGGCACGGAAGTTCATGAACACCACCGCATCGCCATCAGCCATCGCCGCGCCGCCGGTGATCACGGTCGGCTGGACGAACTCGTCGGTCTCGCCTCGCGCGTAACTTTGTTCGAGCGCGCTGATCGGACTTTGGGCGTTGAACTTGGAATCTGCCTCGCTGATGGCCAGGTAGGCCGGCAGCACGCGTTCCCAGCGCTGGTCGCGGTCCATCGCGTAGTAACGGCCGGAAACGCTGGCGATGCGCGCATTGCCGGCGCGTGCGCAGGCCGCCTGGAGCAGCTCGATGCTGGCCCGCGCCGAGCGTGGCGGCGTATCGCGGCCGTCCAGGAAGGCATGCACGGCCACGCGCGGCACGTGCCGCCGTGCCGCCAGGGCAAGCATGGCCAGGATGTGTTGCTCATGGCTGTGCACGCCGCCCGGGGACAGCAAGCCGAACAGGTGCAGCGTCCCGCCCCGCTCGACCACGGCGTCGCAGGCGGCAAGCAATTGCGCGTTGGCCTCAAAGCTGCCGTCCTCGATCGCCGCGTCGATGCGGGTCAGGTCCTGGTAGACGATCCGGCCGGCGCCGATATTCATGTGCCCGACTTCGGAGTTGCCCATCTGCCCTTCCGGCAGCCCCACGTGGCGGCCTTCGGTGTGCACCAAGGTATGCGGGCACTCGGCCAGCATCCGGCGCCAGTGCGGCAGCTCCGCCAGCGCGATTGCATTGTCCTCGCGCTCGATACGGTGCCCCCAACCATCCAGGATCAGCAGCAAGAGAGGCTTGGGACGGGTCATCGGGCAGTCCTGACGTTCGGCACGGGCGAATTGTAACCAACCGGCTTACAAGGAGGCTGTAAACCTTTTCGCCGCTCCGTGCATCACAGGCGGTACACCACAGGAGAACTCCATGCGCCGCACCCTGCTTGCCCTCGCCCTTGCCGTTTCGACCGGCGCCATCCAGGCACACGAACATGAAGGCGGCGACATCAGCCGCGTCAACGGCGGCATCACCGCCGAAGCCGGACAGCGTTATGGCGACCTCGGCACAGTCAACGGCGGCATCACCGCGCGCCGCGGCGCCACCGCCGGCGACGTGGAGACCGTCAACGGCGGCATCAGCCTGGAGGACGACGTCAAGGTCGACAGCCTGGAAACCGTTAATGGCGGCATCCACGCCGGTGAACGGGTCCAGGTCGCCCGCGACGCCGAGACGGTCAACGGCGGCATTCGCTTCGACTTCCATTCCAAGGTCGGCGGCGATGTGTCCACGGTCAACGGTGGCATCACGGTCAAGCAGACCGAGGTTGGCGGCCAGATCCATACGGTCGGCGGCGACATCACCGTCGGCGCGCGCTCGGTGATCCACGGCGGCATTGTGGTCGAGAAGCCGCGCGGCATGAACTGGGGACGCCAGCGCACGCCGCGGGTGGTGATCGGACCCAACGCGGTCGTGCAGGGTCCGCTGCGCTTCGAGCGCGAGGTCGAACTGTTCGTCCATTCCAGCGCCAAGGTCGGCGCGGTCAGCGGTGCGACCGCCCGTCCCTACACCGACACCCTGCCGGCACGCCGTGACTGAACGCCGGGCACGGCTGCGATTAGAATGCGGGTCTGCCCCTGGAGACCCGCATGATCCGAATCGCCAACCGACTGCATTTCCCACCCGTCCTGCTGCTTGCGCTGTGCCTGGCGGCCTGCCAGCACGACGGCTCCGGATCGGGTGCGCCGTCGGGGGTCAATGACCGCGCCGGTCACGCCTTCGGCCCGGAAATCTCCGCCGAGGATTTTGCCGCGCACATCCGCGTGCTGGCCTCCGACGATTTCGGTGGGCGCCAGCCGGGCAGTGCCGGCGAGGACAAGACGGTCAACTACCTGCGCGACCAGTTCCGGCGCTTGGGCCTGCAGCCGGGCAACGGCGACAGTTATTTCCAGACCGTGCCGATGGTTGAGACGACGGTGGACACCACGGTCACCAAGCTGACCGTGCAGGTCGGCGACAAATCGCTGCCGCTGGCATTCGGCGAGCAGATGGTGATCGGCACGCGCAGCGGCCAGACCGACGTGCAGTTGGCCGACAGCCCGATGGTGTTCGTCGGCTACGGCGTCAGCGCGCCGGAGGCGGGCTGGGATGAC
>JANPDF010000215.1:0-5947 GCA_031431355.1 Gammaproteobacteria bacterium | reverse complement strand
GACATCGGCCTGGTGCTGGCGGCGCTGCTGGTGATTCGGGCGTCGAGTCGGCTCGGCATGTGGGCGTACGCAGTGATGGCACTGCCGGGAACCGCGGCGCATGAACTGGCGCATTTCCTGGTCGCGCAGTTGTTACTCGCCCGGCCGTCGTTCCCCTCGCTGGTGCCGCAGCGGACCCCGCGCGGCTGGCGCCTGGGCTCAGTCGCCTTTCGCGCCGGCCGCCTGCGCTCGATGCCGATCGCGCTGGCGCCGTTGCTGCTGGCGCCGCTGGCCCTCGCCTGGGCGGTCACCTTCATGGCCCCGTCGCCGTGGCCGATGCACGGCCTGCACGCCTGGCTCGTCGGGGCCCTGCTTTCGGCCAGCCTGCCATCGTCGGCGGACGTGCGGATCGCGCTGCCAGCCCTCGCCGCGCTGGCCCTGCTGGCGGCCGTTGCCGGGCTGGGCTGGCTCGCCCTGCGCTAAAGGGCGCTTGACAAGGCTATTTGGTAAATCCTATAAAGTCACTGTGGATTTAACCATGGATGCGCGATGCTCTCCCGGAAAGCCAAATACGCCCTGCGCGCCCTGTGCACCCTGACCCTGGCCCACCCGGAGCAATTGCAGGCGCGCCGCATCGCCCAGGACGCCAAGGTCCCGGAAAAATTCCTCGAGACGATCCTGGTTGAATTGCGCAACGCCGGCCTGGTCAACAGCCGCCGCGGCACCATCGGCGGCCACAGCCTGGGCAAGCCGGCCGAGGAGATCATGGTCGGCGACATCGTCCGCGTGATCGACGGCCCAATCGCGCCGATCCGCTGCGCCAGCGTCACCGCCTACAAGCCCTGCGAGGACTGCATCGACCCGGAAACCTGCGCGCTGCGCGACCTGATGGGCGACGTCCGCGAGGCCATGTTCGGGATCATCGATAACCGCAGCCTGCTCGAATTCGCCCAGGCCACGACGCCGCAACCGTCGGCGCGGGCCGGCTGACATTGGAGGGCAGCCCGCAGGCCGCGAGGCCAGCGCCATGGGCATGCTTTTTCCCCGCGCGCAGGTTGCGTTCTAACCCGAGCCCACGGAGCCTATAGCCATGAAGCACGTCACCCGAATCCTCTTTGGCACCGTCCTCATCCTGGCCACCAGCGTTGCCGCGGCGAAGGACCTCGAGTTGCTCAATGTTTCCTACGACCCGACCCGCGAGTTCTACGCCGAGGTCAACAGCGCGTTCGCCGCGCAATGGAAGGCAAAGACCAGGCAGACGCTGAAGCTGCAAACCTCGCACGGTGGTTCCGGCAAGCAGGCGCGAGCCGTGGTCGATGGCCTCGAGGCCGACGTGGTCACGCTGGCGTTGGCCGCTGACATCGACGCCATCGCCGAGAAGGGAAAGTTGCTGCCGGCCAACTGGCAGTCGCGGCTGCCCAACAACAGCGCGCCGTACCGTTCGACCATCGTGCTGCTGGTGCGCAAGGGCAATCCGAAAAACATCCGCGACTGGAACGACCTGGTGCGGCCGGGTGTTTCGGTGATCACGCCGAATCCGAAGACCTCCGGCGGCGCGCGCTGGAACTACCTCGCGGCCTGGACCTACGCCGCTAAGCAAAGCAACGGCGACCTGGCCAGGACACTGCTGTTCATCAGCCAGCTGTTCCGCAACGTGCCGGTGCTCGACACCGGCGCGCGCGGCTCGACCACCACCTTCGTCAATCGCGGCATCGGCGACGTGCTGATCGCCTGGGAGAACGAAGCCCACCTGGCGCGCGGTGAGCGCGAGGGCAAGGACCTGGAGATCGTCATCCCGAGCATCAGCATCCTGGCCGAACCGCCGGTCGCGATCGTCGACAAGAACGTCGATCACCACGGCACCCGCAAGGCGGCCGAAGCGTATCTCGCGTTCCTGTATTCGGCGCACGGGCAGCAGCTCGCGGCAAAGCACCATTTCCGGCCTTCACACCCCGAGCTGGTGGCGCCCGCGCAGTTGGCGCAATTCCCGACCCTGGTCACGGTCACCATCGATGAAGCGTTTGGCGGCTGGAAGAAAGCGCAAGCCACGCACTTCGCTGACGGCGCGTTCTTCGACAAGCTGTACAAGCCGGGGCGCTGAACTTGGCGAGCCTGGCCATCGCGCGCGCCGCGCGCCAGTCCGGACCTTTGCCGGGGTTCGGACTGACGCTGGGCATCAGCCTGACCTGGCTCAGCCTGATCGTGCTGATCCCGCTGATCGCACTGCTGGTCAAGGCCGCCGGGCTCGGGCCCGCCGGCTGGTGGGCCATCGCCAGCGATCCGCGGGTGTTCTCGGCGCTCAAGCTGAGTTTCGGCACCGCGCTGATCGCGGCGCTGGTCAACAGCCTGATCGGCGGGCTGGTGGCCTGGGTGCTGGTGCGCTACCGCTTTCCCGGACGCAGCCTGCTCGACGCGCTGATCGACTTGCCGTTCGCGCTGCCGACCGCGGTCGCCGGCATCGCGCTCACCGCGATCTACGCCGGCAACGGTTGGCTCGGCCACTGGCTGGAGGGCTACGGGCTGAAGATCGCCTACACGCCGAGCGGCATCGTCATGGCGCTGATCTTCGTCGGCCTGCCGTTCGCCGTGCGCACGGTGCAACCGGTGATGGAAAACCTGCAGCACGAACACGAGGAAGCCGCTGCCTCGCTCGGCGCCAGCCGCTGGACCACCTTGTGGCGGGTCAACCTGCCGCAATTGTTGCCGGCGATGCTGACCGGCTTCTCGCTGGCCTTTGCACGCGGCGTCGGTGAATACGGCTCGGTGATCTTCATCGCCGGCAACCTGCCCTACGTCTCGGAGATCGCGCCGCTGCTGATCGTGATCAAGCTGGAGGAATTCGATTACCACGGTGCCACCGTGATCGCCACGCTGATGCTGGCGACCTCGTTCCTGATCCTGTTCCTGATCAACACGCTGCAACGGAGGCTCGCCCGTGGCCAGGCACTCTGAGCAAACCGTCGGCACCCTCGCCGATCCGTTTTGGTTGCGCTGGCTGCTGATTGGCAGCGCGGTCGCGCTGATCGTACTGGTGGTCGTGTTGCCGCTGGCGGTGGTCATCATCGAAGCTTCCGCGGCCGGTTTGTCGGGATACTTCAGCGCGATCACCGAGGCGGAGACGCTCGCCGCGATCCGGCTCACCCTGCTGGTGGCCTTGTTGTGCGTGCCAGCCAACATGCTGTTCGGCATCGCCGCGGCGTGGGCGATCACCAAGTTCCGCTTTCCCGGCAAGAACCTGCTGCTGACCCTGATCGACCTGCCGTTCTCGGTGTCGCCGGTGGTCGCCGGCCTGGTGTTCGTGTTGCTGTTCGGCGCGCAGGGCTGGTTCGGCCCGTGGTTGCGCGAGCACGACATCCGGATCATCTTCGCCACCCCGGGCATCATTCTGGCGACCACCTTCGTCACCTTCCCGTTCGTCGCCCGTGAGCTTATCCCGCTGATGCAGCAGCAGGGCCCCGACCAGGAAGAAGCGGCGGCTTCGCTCGGCGCCAGCGGCTGGCAGATTTTCTGGCGGGTGACCTTTCCGAACATGCGCTGGGCGCTGCTGTATGGCGTGCTGTTGTGCAATGCGCGGGCGATGGGTGAGTTCGGCGCGGTGTCGGTGGTGTCCGGCCACATCCGCGGGCTGACCAACACGCTGCCGCTGCAGGTAGAAATCCTGCACAACGAATTCAATTCGGCGGCGGCATTCGCCGTGGCGTCGTTGCTGACCTTGCTGGCGCTGTTTACCCTCTGCCTCAAACTGTGGCTGGAACGCCGCCATGGCGAAAGCCTGGCGCGGCCATCCGGAAAACACTGAAAGGAAATTCGTGGAAATCGTCCTGCAAGGCATCAGCAAACAGTTCGAGGGCTTCGCGGCACTCAGCCCGATCGACTTGTCGATTCCGTCCGGGCAGCTGGTGGCATTGCTGGGCCCGTCGGGCTCGGGCAAGACCACGCTGCTGCGACTGGTGGCCGGACTGTTGCCGGTCGATGCCGGGCATATCCATTTCGCCGGCAAGGACGCGACGCGCCTGAGCCTGCGCGAGCGCCAGGTCGGATTCGTATTCCAGCACTACGCGCTGTTCCCGCACATGAGCGTGTTCGAGAACGTCGCCTTCGGCCTGCGCTCGCGACCGCGCAAGCGGCGGCCGAAGGAAGCCGACTTGCGCAAGCGGGTCGACGAGTTGCTCGTACTGGTGCAGATGGATCAGATGCGCGATCGCCTGCCCGGCCAGTTGTCGGGTGGACAACGCCAGCGCGTCGCGCTGGCGCGCGCGATGGCGATCGACCCGACCGTACTGCTGCTCGACGAACCGTTCGGCGCGCTCGATGCCAAGGTGCGCATCGAATTGCGTCGCTGGCTGCGCAAGCTGCACGACGAGACCGGCTTCACCACCGTATTCGTCACCCATGACCAGGAGGAGGCGCTGGAGCTCGCCGACCGCGTCGTGGTGATGAACAAGGGCCGCATCGAGCAGGACGACACCCCCGATCGCGTGTACGCGGAGCCGGCCTCGGCGTTCGTGTTCGATTTCCTGGGCCGCTCCAACCAGGTGCTGGGCGAAGTTCGCGACGGCCAGTTCCATGGCCCGGGATTGTCCAAGCCGTTCGCGGCCGGCGACTGTGCGCCCGGCCCGGCAACTTTGTTCGCGCGGCCGCATGATCTACGCGTCGCTCCGAGCAACGGCCAGGGCGTGCACGCAAAAGTGGAGGCCGTGCACCGCCTGGCCGGGCGGATCACGCTCGATGCCACGCTGGACGGCCAGGCCCGGCCGCTGCTGGTCGACATTGCCGGTGACGACTTGCCGCAGGTGCCCGAGCGCGGGCAATCGGTGTCCCTGGACCTGCGCCGCTACCGGGTTTTCCCCACCACGGTGTTGTAGGAGCGGCTTAAGGCGCGAAAACCTGGCCGGGTGTTCGGAAGCGGTCGCGGCTGAAGCCGCTCCTACACTACCAGTCGGTGGGCTTGTAGTCTTTGAGGAACTTGCCCCAGACGTGCTGTCCGCTGTTGATGCCGGCGATGATCGGGTCAACGATCCGCGCGGCGCCATCGACGATGTCCAGCGGCGGATGGAAGCGCTCCTCGCGGGTCTTGCGCTCAGCGATCTCGACCGGATCCTCGTCGGTGACCCAGCCGGTGTCGACGCTGTTCATGTGGATGCCATCGCCGTGGTAATCGGCCGCGGCCGTGCGCGTCATCATGTTCAACGCCGCCTTGGCCATGTTGGTGTGCGGATGCCGGGTGGTCTTGAAGTTCCGGTAGAACTGCCCCTCCACCGCCGATACATTGACGATGTGCTTGTCGCGCCCGGGCGTGCGCAGCATCAGTGGCTTCAGCCGCGCGTTGAGCACGAACGGCGCCACCGCGTTGACCAGCTGCACCTCGAGCAATTCCACCGACGGCACCTCGTCCATCATCAGCCGCCATGAATTACGGCCGCGCAAGTCCACCTGTTGCAAGTCCTGGTCGAGCCGGCCCTCGGGGAACAAGTGGTCCTGGACCAGCAGGTCTTCGGCCAGCAGCGGGATCTGCGACAGTTCCGCGGCGCGGGTGAGGCCGGGCGCATGGTCGTGATCACCAACATGGCGCAGCAACTGCCGCGCGTCGGCCGGCGCATCGTGCTGCGCAGCGGTTTCCAGCGCCATCATGTGCGCGTAGAACGCGGGTGGCCGGCGCACGGTCTGGCAGGCGTTGTTGACGATGAAGTCCAGGCGCTCGCGGGTGGCCAGCAACTCGCGGCAGAACGCTTCCACGCTCGGCGTGTGACGCAGGTCCAGCCCATAGACCTGCAGGCGATTCGACCAGTCGGCAAAGTCCGGTTCCTGCGCGTAGCGCGCGGCGGAATCGCGCGGGAAACGCGTGGTGACGATCAGCTCGGCGCCGGCGCGAAGCAGCTTCAGCCCCGCCTGGTAGCCGATCTTGACGCGGCCGCCGGTCAGCAGCGCGACGCGACCGCGCAGGTCCGCGGTCTCGGTGCGCTTGCGA
>JANPDF010000214.1:0-14130 GCA_031431355.1 Gammaproteobacteria bacterium | reverse complement strand
AACCGTGCTGGTGCCGTCCGTACCCGTGGACTCGACGATGACGCGATCAACCGGCTGGCGGGGAGGTTCCCGGACCTGGCCGCGGCCGCGCAGGCCGCCGTGGACGAGTTCGCGTCCGTGCAAGCCGAGTTCGCCGATTTGCTCGACCTCGACGAGCAGGCGCAGATCGAAGCGGTGCAAGCCGGCTTCATCAATTTCTACGCCGAGGATGCGGTCAACCCGTATGTCGCCATCGCCGCGCGCGGACCGTGGGTGATCACCCTGAAAGGTCGCGTGCTGCACGACTCCGGCGGCTACGGCATGCTCGGCTTCGGGCACACACCGGCAAACGTGCTGGCCGCGATGGCCAAGCCGCAGGTCATGGCCAACGTCATGTCGCCGCACCTCTCGCAACTGCGGATCACCCGCGCGCTGCGCAAGGAAATCGGCCACACCCGCGGCAGCTGTCCGTACTCGAAATTCCTGTGCCTCAACTCCGGGTCGGAGTCGGTGTCGCTGGCGGGCCGGATCGCCGACGTCAACGCCAAGCTGCACACCGATGCGGGCGGCGCCCATGCTGGGCGCACCATCAAGCGCCTGGCCATGAAAGGCGCGTTCCACGGCCGCACCGAGCGCCCGGCGATCTACTCCGATTCCAGCCGCAAGGCCTACGCGCAGCACCTGGCCAGCTTCCGCGACGAAACCAGCCTGATCACGGTCGAGCCCTATTCCATCGAGGCGCTGCGCAAGGCCTTTGCCGACGCCGACGCCAATGGCTGGTTCATCGAAGCCATGTTCCTGGAACCGGTGATGGGCGAAGGCGATCCCGGCCGCGCTGTGCCGCCGGCGTTCTACGCCGTCGCTCGCGAGCTGACCAAGGCCCATGGTTCGCTGCTGCTGGTCGACTCCATCCAGGCCGGACTGCGCGCCCACGGCGTGCTCTCGATCGTCGATTACCCGGGCTTCGAAGGCCTGGAAGCGCCCGACATGGAAACCTATTCCAAGGCGCTCAACGGTGGCCAGTACCCGCTGTCCGTGCTTGCCGTCAATGAGCGCGCCGGCGGCCTGTACCGCAAGGGCGTTTATGGCAACACGATGACCACCAACCCGCGCGCGCTCGATATCGCGGCGGTCGTGCTGGAATCGCTGAGCCCTGCGATGCGCGCCAATATCCGCGAACGCGGCAAGGAATTCCTCGACAAGCTCAACAAGCTCAAGGACGAGACCGGCGGCCTGATCACCAAGGTGCAGGGCACCGGCCTGCTGTTCTCCTGCGAACTCGACGCTGGCTTCAAGTGCTTCGGCGCCGGCTCGACCGAGGAATACATGCGCGAGCGTGGGCTGGGCGTCATCCACGGCGGCACCAACTCGCTACGCTTCACGCCGCATTTCGCGATCACCAGCGAGGAAGTGGACCTGATGATCGCGCACGTGCGCCAGGCCCTGCTCCAGGGTCCGCGCAAGTCGCAAGCCGAAGCCGCCTGACCGGACAATGTCCGCGCACCACGCGCGGCTGTCATGAACCAAGCCATGGATGGCCCGGTCCCGGATTCGCGCTGGAAATTGCCGCGCAGCGTCTGGGCGCTAGGCGTGGTCAGCCTGTGCATGGACATGTCTTCGGAGATGATCCACGGACTGCTGCCGATCTTCCTGGTCGGTACGCTCGGCGTCAGCGCGCTTGCCCTCGGCGTCATCGAAGGGGTCGCTGAGGCGACCGCCTCGATCTCCAAGATTTTCTCCGGCGCCTTGTCCGACCGTTGGGCCAGGCGAAAACCGCTGATCCTGCTTGGCTACGGCATGGCCGCGCTGAGCAAGCCGCTGTTTCCGCTGGCGGGCTCCGCCGCGACGGTGTTCGCGGCGCGCCTCATCGACCGCGTCGGCAAGGGAATCCGCGGAGCGCCGCGCGATGCCCTGGTCGCCGACGTCACGCCCTCCGACCAGCTTGGCGCCGCTTATGGCCTTCGCCAATCGCTCGATACTGCAGGCGCGTTCGCCGGGCCCCTGATCGCAATTGCGTTAATGGTCGGACTCGGCTTCGGGGTCCGCGCAGTTTTCTGGGTCGCCTGCATCCCGGCGCTGCTGGCGGTACTGGTGTTGTACTGGGCAGTCACCGAGCCCGCCCGGGCATCGATCCGCAGCAGCTCGCGGAATCCATTCGCCGGATTCCGCGCAAGGGATTACCCGCGCCGCTTCTGGGCCCTGGTCGCGCTGGTGCTGATGTTCACACTGATGCGCTTTTCGGAGGCGTTCCTGGTGTTGCGCGCCAGCGACGCCGGACTGCCGTTGGGCTGGATTCCGCTGACGCTGGTGGTGATGAGCGCGACCTACATGCTCACCGCTTATCCGGCCGGCAAACTGTCCGATCGCGTCTCGCGCCACCTGCTGCTGGCGATCGGCTGCGTGGTGATGCTGGCTGCCGACCTGGCGCTCGCCATAGGCGACGGGCTGCCCAGGGTGATAGCCGGCCTAGCGCTCTGGGGCGTGCACATGGGATTGACCGAAGGCCTGCTATCCGCCCTTACCGCCGAGCATGCGCCGCCGGCCCTGCGCGGCACCGCCTTCGGCGTGGTCAACCTGGCGCGCGGCGTGATGCTGCTGGTGGCCAGCGTCCTGGCCGGCGCCTTGTGGTCGACGCATGGGCATGTGGCGACGTTCATGGCCGGCGCCGTGCTCGCGTCGCTGACCGCCTTGATGGCGCTGGCGATGCGCAGCCCCAGCCGACCAGGTCATGCGCGGCCTGACTGATCGCCATCATCGACGAACACCGAATTCTTCGCCGCCTCGCTTACGGCCAAGACAGCGGGCTGGGTAATCCGCCTTTCGATGGAGATGGCGTAGTAGCGAACTACGATGCCGTCGGCGCGCCCGATGACTTCGGCTCCATATTGATCCCGGATTTCGTCGGCCAAAACGGTAGGCGCAGGAAAGACGCCGGCACCCGCCCTGCCGAATGCCTTCATCAGCGCGGTGTCATCGAACTGGCCGACGATATGCGGACGGATCTGGTGCTCGTTGAACCAGCGCGCCAGTGGTGCCTGCACCGCCGCATTGTCGCCGGGAAGTAATACAGGCGCACCGTCCAGAGACCGCGGAAAAGATGCTCGGTACTTCTGTGCCAATTCGGGCACCGCATAGAAAGCGATGGCGCATTGTCCCAACGCGTGGTTGTAGCCTTTTACCCCCAGTTCGGAGGGCAGCGGCCGATCGGCGATCACCAGGTCGAGCTTGTGGATGGCCAGTTCGGCGAACAGCCTCTCCAGCTTGTCCTCGTAGCAAATGAGACGCACGGGCTCGGCAAGGACAATGGCCGGCGCCAACAGCTGATAAGCAATAGACTTCGGTACAGCGTCGGCAACCCCCACTCGGAACGACTGCTCACTGCTGCCGGAGCCGCTGCGCAATGACTGCTCGAGCTCATTGCCAATTTGGAATATCTCGTCGGCATGGGACAGCGCCAACTTCCCGGCAGAGGTCAGTTCGAGGCGCCTGCCGATACGACGGAACAGCTCGACGCCCAATGCCCGTTCGAGCTCACCAAGCTGACCACTGATGGTCTGCGGAGTGAGATGCAGCCGTTCGGCGGCTCGGGTGATGCTCCCGGCCTTCGCGACATTCCAGAAATAGTGGAGCTGTTTGTAGTTCAACATGCCTGGACCGAGGTGGATTTCAATCAGTCTGTAACGAATGAACCGCAAAGAATAATCTGCTTTTCTTGATGGAAAGGCAATTTTAGAATTGCGCTGTTCGGTTCCGGCAGCGGTTTTTCCTCAAGGGGCATGGGATGCAGATCGACATTCACGCTCGCGACGTCGTGCTGACCGAGGGCCTGCGCTCCCACGTCAAGCGACGGCTGCAGTTCGCTATGAGCCGCTTCCAGCGTCGGGGCCTGCGGATCAAAGTGCGCCTGTCGGACGTCAATGGCCCCAAAGGCGGCGTGGATATGCACTGCCACTTGCAGATTTGCATCACCGGGCTACCCGACATCCTGGTCGAAGACACCGAGGCGAACCTCTATTCCGCGATCAATCGCGCCGCAGAAAGGGCTGGGCGGACGCTGCAGCGCCAGTTCGCCAGAGATCTGGAATGAAATCGTCGTCCTCTTACCCGCAACCAAAAGGCACAGGCAAGTAAATGGAACTCACGTCAGTAGCCACACCGGTCTTCTGGGTCGGCTTCATCGTCTTCGTCCTGGCGATGCTAGCGCTCGATTTGTTCGTCCTGGGCGGCAAGACCGCGCATCGCGTCTCTGCACGCGAAGCAGGTTCCTGGACGTTTGCCTGGGTCAGCCTGGCGCTCGCGTTCAACGCACTGCTGTGGTGGTGGCTCGACGGCACGGTGGGACGGGAAGTCGCCAATACCAAGGCGCTGGAATTCCTCACCGGCTATCTGATCGAACTGTCCCTGTCGGTGGACAACATTTTCGTGTTCATCATGATCTTCAGCTTCTTCGCCGTGCCAGCCGAGTATCAGCGCCGTGTGCTGCTTTACGGCGTGATCGGGGCCATCATCATGCGCACCATCGCGATCCTGGCGGGTGCCGTGCTGGTGGCGCAATTCCACTGGATTCTCTATGTGTTCGGGGCGTTTCTGGTGATCACCGGCGTGAAGATGCTGATCTTCGCGGAGGCGGCGACGGATCTGGAAAAGAATCCGGTGCTCCGATGGATGCGCAGCCACATGCGCATTACCCCCGAGTACCACGGGGAGCGGTTCACGGTGGTCAAGGACGGCGTGCGCTGGTTCACGCCTCTGTTCCTGGTGCTGGTGCTGATCGAGGTCTCCGACCTGATATTCGCGGTGGACTCCATCCCCGCCATCTTCGCCATCACCACCGATCCCTTCATCGTCTTCACCTCCAACATCTTCGCCATCATGGGCCTGCGGGCGATGTTTTTCCTGCTCGCCGACTTGAACAATCGCTTTCATCTGCTCAAGTACGGCTTGGCCCTGGTGTTGGTGTTCGTGGGCACGAAGATGCTGATTGCCGATTTCTACAAGGTGCCCATCGGGCTGGCCCTGGGCATCGTGGCCCTGACCCTCGCCGCGTCGGTGGCCGCCAGCCTCTTCGCCAGCCGCAAGGATCAGCGCCCAACTTGAAGAGGCCATGATCCGGTGCCATCCGAAACCCTGCGTTTTACTCGCATGAAAGGCCAATGAGCATGAGCAGAAAACTTGACATAGATGTGGAAAAGACCTACCCCGTGCCCGACTTCATTGCGAAGTTGCGGCGCCTGGCCGATGCGCTCGAAAAAGGCGAACGCTTTGAAATCCAGATCGCGGGGGAGAGAATCTCGGTGCCCGAGCGCGCCATTTGCAATGTCGAACACGAACGCGACGACGAGTCGGAAGAAATCGAATTCCAGATCAAATGGACCAGATGAAATGAACCCTGAGCAGCAGAAACCCATCCTCGCCATCGCCCTGCTTGCCGCCTTCGCCGACGGCGCCAAGCACGACCGCGAACGCGAGGAAATCCGTCGCATCGTAGAGTCGCTGGGTGGCGCCGCGGGTGCGCTCGATCTCGCGGGTCTCTACAGAGACGTGCTTCTCAAGCGTGTAAGCCTCGAAGCGGCCGCTGCCGCGTTGCAAGACCCCGGCGAGCGCCAGCTGGCCTATGAAATGGCGGTGTGCGTCTGCGACGCCGATGGCCGCCAAAGCGAAGACGAGCAGCGCTTCCTGAAAGAGTTGAAAGCCCATTTGAAGCTCGATGCCGGACAAGCCGAAGCCTTCGAGCGGGAGGCCGATGCCATCGTCGAACTCGGCGAAGCGGCCGCGCCCGCCGCCGCGCCAGGCCTGGTAGCGGTTGCGCAGCCGGACGCGGCAGAGGCGGATCTGGACAAGTCCATCCTCAACTACGCCATGATGAACGGCGCGCTGGAACTCCTGCCGCAGTCCTGGGCGTCCATGGCGATCATCCCCTTGCAGATCAAGATGGTCTACGGCATCGGCAAGGCCCACGGGGTCGCGCTCGACCAGGGCCACATCAAGGAGTTCATCGCCGCCGCCGGGGTCGGCATGACCTCGCAGTATCTCGAACAGTTCGGCCGCAAGTTGCTGGGCGGGTTGTTGGGCAAGGCGGTGGGCAAGACCTTCGGCAATATCGGTGGTACGGCCACCGGCGTGGCGTTCTCCTTCGCCACCACCTACGCCCTGGGCCAGTTGGCCAAACGCTACTACGCCGACGGGCGAGTGATGAGCACGGCTGTCCTGCGCGACACTTTCCAAAACCTGCTCGGCCCCGCCAAGCAGATGCAGACGCAATACCTGCCGCAGATCCAGCAGCAGGCGAGCACGCTCGACATGGGCCGCGTGATGGCCATGGTGCGCGCGGTATGACTAGCCTGATTTCAAACTGACTGAAGGAGAAGAATAGTGAATCGGTCGCACTCGCACGCCGTCGCCGCCTGGGTTCGGACTGGCGCATTTTGATCGACGTCGTTGTCCTGTTTTTCCTGTTCGGCCTGGCGGCGGGCCTCGCCCGCTCGGAGCTGAAGCTGCCCGCGACTCTCTATGAAGCCCTGTCGGTGTTTCTGCTGTTGGCCATCGGCCTCAAGGGTGGCGAGGGCCTGGCGAAACAGGCGCTCGGGCCGCTATTGCCGCAACTGGGTGCAGTCATCTTGTTGGGGGTGGCGCAGACGCTGATTGCCTTTGCCATCCTGCGCGCTCTGGGGCGCCTGGGTCGCGCGGACGCAGCGGCGACGGCGGCGCACTACGGCTCGGTGAGCGTGGCCACCTTCGCGGTGGGGGTCAACTGGCTGGTGACCCGGGATATCGCATTCGAACCGCAAATGGCGGTCTTCCTCGCTGTCATGGAGGTGCCGGCCATCATGGTCGGCATTGTCCTGGCGCGCGGCGTGGGCAAGCACACCGATTGGCGCGGGCTGGCGCACGAGACTTTTCTGGGCAAGGGCGTCACCCTGCTTTTGGGTGGAATGGCGATCGGCTGGATAGCCGGTCCCGAGGGGCTCGCGCCGATCAAGGGGCTGTTCTTTGATTTGTTCAAGGGCGCCCTGGCCCTGTTCCTGCTGGAGATGGGGCTGATCGTCAGCCGCTATGTAGGCGAGTTGCGGCGGCAGGGCGTATTCCTGATCGCCTTCGGCTTGCTGATGCCGCTCCTGTCCGGGCTGCTCGGGCTGGCATGCGGGATGCTGCTGGGGCTGTCGGTTGGCGGGCTGACTTTGCTTGCCACCTTGGCGGCGAGTGCCTCCTACATCGCGGTTCCGACGGCCATGCGACTGGCGGTGCCCGAAGCGAACCCTGCCCTGTCGCTGGCCGCGGTACTCGGCGTGACCTTTCCCTTCAACATCCTGGCGGGCATTCCGCTCTACCATCGGCTGGCCACGCATCTCGTTGGAGCGACGCCGTGACTCTGCAGACAGAAAAACGAGCCCTGCTCACCGTCATCACCGAAGCGACCATAGAACAAGCGCTGCTGCGCG
Source organism: Gammaproteobacteria bacterium (assembly GCA_031431355.1). GTDB lineage: Bacteria > Pseudomonadota > Gammaproteobacteria > Xanthomonadales > Xanthomonadaceae > Arenimonas. The sequence goes on along the minus strand of JANPDF010000214.1, from coordinate 6,712 downwards.
ACCTGGAGCGCCTGGGCGTGTGCGCCTACACTATTTCCGATGCCCGGGGCCGGGGTAGCCGCGGCGTGCGCGACGCGGCCTGGGGAGAAGCAGCCAATATCCGTCTCGAGATCATCTGTCCGCGCGCCCAGGCGGAGACCGTACTCGCCCATCTTCAAGATCGGTACTACGCCGACTACGCAATGGTGGCCTTTCTCCAGGACGTGGAGATTCTCCGTCCTGAGAAGTTCTGATCGTCAGGGAGACTGCAGGCGCCCCGACCACGCCATCCGCAGCCTGTCCGGGCAGGAACAAGCGCCTGCTGGGCGCCGACGAAGTACGTCTAGGCGACTAGGAACTGGCGGGCGTAGCCACCGATCGCGAACAGGGCCATCGTCAGCATCAACAACCAGGTGAACAACGAGCCCATCAGGCGGCCGCGGGAAGTGCCGCTGCTGTGGCTCAGGCCCCAGGCATGGGCCAGTCGCGAGGCGAACAGCACGCCGCCGAAGCTGTGGATCAGAGCCGGGTTGTAGCCGTTCAATTCCATGCCGCCGAGCAGCAGCAGGGCCAGCGGCATGTTCTCCACCGCATTGGCGTGCGCGCGGACGCGCATCAGCAGCTGCTTGTCGCCGCCGTCGCCCAGGCCGATCTTGTGGCGGAAGCGCCACTGCACGACGCGCAGCGCCAGCAGGACCACGAGGATGGTGCACAGTCCTGCGTAAAGCATGGTGATCATCTATCAATTCCCCTGGAGTGCCACAAGTTGGCCGGCGCGTTCACGCCGGCAAAGGTGTTCCGCGAAGTTCCGGGACTTCGTCGGCGGTCGAATAGCGGCCCTTGTCATCGCGCTGTACCCGCGCCATCGCGCACTCGACGTCGTGGGTAAAGAACAGGCGCACGCCGCGGGCCAGCTTGTCGTCGAGGAAGTCGTTCTTCTCGTCGATCAGCATTTCCGGAAAGCGGTCATAGCCCATGGTCACCGGCAGGTGCACCCATGGGCGGCCCGGGATCAGGTCGGCGCAGAACACCACGCCGCCCCTGCCGTGCTCGCCGACGATCTCGGCCAGCATCAGTCCCGGCGTGTGGCCTTCGCTGTAGTGGAAGCGGACGCTGTCGCCGAGTGCCTGGCTGCGCTCGCCATCGACGATCTCCAGCCGCCTGCTGCTTTCCAGCAACGGGGCCAGTTCCGGGATAAAGCTGGCGCGGTCGCGCGGATGCGGCTTGCGCGCGCGGTCCCAGCAGGCGGCGCTGACCACGAAGGTGGCATTGGGGAAAAGCAGCGTTGGCGATTCGCCGTCCTTCCACGCCGAGAGAAGTCCGCCGGCATGGTCGAAGTGCAGGTGCGATAACACCACGACATCGATGTCCTCGTGGCTGAAGCCCGCCGCCGCCAGGTTTTCCAGCAGCACATGCGAGGGCTCCACCACGCCGAAGCGCTCGCGCAGCTTCGGCTCGAAGAAGGCGCCGATGCCCGCCTCGAACAGTACGCGCTTGCCGTCCAGGCCATCCGCCAGCAGCGTCCGGCAGGCCAGCGGTATCCGGTTGCCCGGGTCGGGCGTGATCCACTTTTCCCACATCGACCGCGGCACGTTGCCGAACATGGCTCCGCCGTCGAGCATCTGCGTGTTGCCGGCGATCGACCAGAGTTTCATTGCGATTGCTTCGCTGCCTTGGTTACCACGGACGCCGAACCTGCGGAACTTCGCGGGTCGCTGCCGCCGCGCAGTTCGCCGGAGCGCAGGTTCCAGTCCGCTGCCTGCATATTGCCCCAGGTGGACTTGCCCTGGCTGGTCGGGTGTCCCATCGCGTTCAGCGCCTGGATGGCTTGCGGCGACAGCGCGCCCGGTTCCAGGTAGATCGTGTCGGGCAGGTACTGGTGATGGAAGCGCGGCAAGGCGGTGATCTGTTGCGGCGAAAGTCCCTGTTCGATGCCGAGCATGCCCAGCAGCACCATCGTGATGATCCGGCTGCCACCCGGCGTACCCAGCACCACGACCTGGTTGCGGCCGATCATGAAGGTCGGCGTCATCGAACTGAGCATCCGCTTGCCCGGCTTCACCGCGTTGGCGTCATAACCCATCACGCCGAATGCATTGGGCGTGCCCGGACGCAGCGCGAAATCGTCCATCTCGTTGTTGAGCAGCACGCCGGTACCCTCGGCAACCAGACCCGACCCGTAGCTGAGGTTGATCGTCTGCGTAGCGGCGACCAGGTTGCCGTCGGCGTCGATGATCGAGAAGTGGCTGGTGTGATCACCCTCAAGTGGCGGCTTGCCGCCAGGCAGCAGATCGCTGGGCGTGGCGCGCTCGGGATGGATGGAGGCGCGCAGCCCGGCGGCGTAGTCCTCGCTGGTCAATCTTTTGAGCGGCATGCTGACGAAATCGGGATCACCCAGGTACAGCGTGCGATCGCGGTAGGCGCGACGCATGGCCTCGGTGAGGATATGAACGCGCTGCGGCTGGTCGAGGCTGGCCAGGTCCCAGCCCTCGAGCATCTGCAGGATCTCCGCCAGGGCGACGCCGCCGGAAGACGGTGGCGGCGCGGTGACGATGTTCCAGTCGCGATAGCCGAAGCGGATCGGCGCGCGCTCCTTGACGCGATACGCGGTCAGGTCGGCCGGCGTCCAGCGGCCGCCGTGCTTGTTGATGTCGGCGATCAGCCGTGCCGCCGTTTCGCCGCGATAGAAACCGTCGAAGCCGCGCTCGCCGAGCAGGCGCAGGGTGCGCGCCAACTCCGGTTGCAGGAAACGCTCGCCAAGCTCCGGGCCGTCGCCATCGGCGAGGTAGACCTTGCGGGTACCGGGGAAACGCTCCATCACCTCGCGGCGTTCTTCGTAGGAGCTGACCATGTGCTCGTGCACGTCGAAGCCCTTCGCCGCCAGCCGCACTGCCGGCGCCAGCGAGGCGGCCAGCGGCAGCCGACCATACTTGCGCGCCATGTGCACCAGCGCTGCCGGCAAGCCCGGGATGCCCGCGGAAAGCGATCCGTTCTCGGCCTTGTCGCGATCCAACTCGCCCTTCGCGTCCAGGTATCGTGCCGGCGTCGCCGATGCAGGCGCGATCTCGCGCGCATCGACCATCACTTCGCGACCGGACTTGCCGTCGTGGAGCAGGAAGAAGCCGCCGCCACCGAGGCCTGAACTGTAGGGCTCGACCACCGACAAGGCGGCGGAAACCGCGACGGCGGCGTCGAATGCGTTTCCGCCCCGCGCGATCACCTCGTGCCCGGCATCCGTGGCCAACCGGTGCGCCGAGGCAATCACGGCACCATTGGGGCGATGCGGTGGCGGCGGTTCCTTCGCCGCAGCGGGCACGCAGAACAACAGACAAAACGCAATCCAGCGAAGCTTCGAGTTCATGTGCACTCCTGTTGCAGCACGAGCAATTTTGCCAACAACTGGCCCTCGGTCTCCGGATACGCCGGATCCTTGTCGATGCACTCGACCGGGCAGACCACTACGCACTGCGGTTCGTCGAAATGCCCCACGCACTCCGTGCAACGCGATGGATCGATCAGGTAGATCGTTTCGCCCTGGCTGATCGCCTGATTCGGGCATGCCGGTTCGCAGACGTCACAGTTTACGCAGAGCTCGTTGATTCGTAGTGACATGGGGCTGAACGTCCCGGCCGTGAACTGGGCCGCCGAAATTATCCTGCCGCTTACTTGGCTTCGACGAAGATGTACTTGCCGTTGGCGTTGGCCACCGCAGCCTGCACCCGGGCATTGTCCTCGGCCTTGCCGATGAACAGCACCTGGGAACCCTTCAGGGCATCCGGCTGCGCGGTCGAGAACGCCGCCACGACGAGGTCGGCCATCTTGGCGCTGTCCGGCGAGCCGAACACCAGCATGTTGCCCGGAAGCACGGAGCGCGAAAGCACGCTCGCCACGTTGTCGAGCTGGCGGCCGTACTGGCTGAGGTTGTCGCTGGTATTCGGCGCGACCACGGCGCTGTTGGCCGGCAGGTAATACGGGAACACGCGATCGGTGACGCCGGCCATGTTCTGGCTGACCACTTGCTGCAGGTAGAGCTTCCACGCGCGATCATCCACGCCCGCCGGCGCACGCGGGACCACGACCGCCGCCGCGGCCTTCTTCGGAGCGGCTTCTTCCTCCCCGGACTCGCAGGCAGAAAGTGACAGGACGAGGGCAAACATGAGCAGGGCAATCGAATGGCGGGGCATGGCTGGCCTCTGGGACTGTTGATTCATTGGGGGATGGGTTGCGCAGGACTGGCGGCCGAATGTCCCCATCGCGCGGAAAGCGCAGCTGCAACCTGGGGATGGACGAATCCGGAAACATCGCCACCCAGGCGCGCGATCTCGCGCACCAGTGTCGAGGACAGGAAGCTGTGCTGCTCGGCCGGGGTCAGGAACAGGGTCTCGACATCGGGAATCAGGTGCCGGTTCATGCTGGCCAGCTGGAACTCGTATTCGAAATCGGATACCGCGCGCAGTCCGCGTAGCAGTACGCCGGCGCCGACCTCGTGGACGAAATGCGCGAGCAGGGAATGGAAGCCGAGCACTTCGACATTGGCTATGCCGGCCAAGGCGATGCGAGTCAGCGCAACCCGTTCGTCCAGCGGCAGCGCGGGGCTCTTGCCTGGGCTCTCCGCCACCCCGACGATGATCTTGTCGAACAGGTTGGCAGCCCGGCTGACGAGGTCCACGTGACCGTTGGTTATCGGATCGAAGGTGCCCGGATAGACGGCGATCCGGTTGCGCGACGCGGTCATGCCTGCACGATTCCTGCCCCGGTGGAACTGGCGCTTAGTGTAGCAGCGCCGGCTACCGATTCCGTCTGGTACAGCTGGTGGCGAACCTCGCGCGTGCCGCCCTCGCGGTGCAGCCGCCAACCCGGCGGCGGCACGAACATGGCGGTCCGCGCCAGTTCCACGTAGACCCAGGCGCGATCGGCCAGCCATGGCAGCAGCGCGCGCGCCGTGGCATCCCAGAGACCGGCCTGGAACGGCGGATCGAGGAAGGCCAGGTCGAACGCGCCCTGGGCCGGCCGCGAGAGCCAGGCCAGCGCGTCGGCGTACTCGACGCGGACCGACTCAACCTTCAAGCGCTTGGCGCTGTCACGCAGGCTCTGCGCCAACAGGCCGTCGCGCTCGAGCATCACCACTTCCGCAGCGCCGCGGGAGGCTGCCTCGAATCCGAGCGCGCCCGAGCCGGCGAAAAGATCGAGAACCCGCTTCCCCGCCACCTCATGCTGCAGCCAATTGAACAAGGTCTCGCGCGCCCGGTTGCCACTTGGTCGCAGGCCGGCCATGTCGGCTACCGGCAGCTTCGAACCGCGCAAGGTGCCGCCGATGATCCGCACCTGGCCGGGCAGCGTCTTGTTCATCGGGGCGTCCGGCAGGTGGGTGTTAACATTCACGCATTGTCCCCAATTTAAGCCTCGATGTTCGAATTTCTGAAGAAAAAGCCGGTCATCGCTCCGCCAGCCAGGCCCGGAACCGAGGTCGAGGCGATGGCCGAACCGGTGTCGACTGCGCCGGTGCGGACCGGATGGAGTCCGGATGAATTGGCGAGCGCCTTCACCGACTACCAGGTGGAGAAAGCCGCGCGCATCGAAGCGGAAAAGAAACAGGCGCGCGAGGCGGTCCGGGAAACCATGGCCGGCAGCTTGCTGGCGCGGAGCCTGGGCGGATTGTTCTCCGGCAATCCGCGTCTCGACGACGACCTGCTCGATGAACTCGAGACAGCGCTGATCAGCGCCGACGTGGGCGTGGCCGCTACCACTGAGCTGCTGACCGGCTTGCGCAAACGCATGAAGGCGCGCGAATTCGCCGACGCAAGCGCCCTGCACGATGCGCTTCGCACGGCATTGCTGGCGATCCTGGCCCCGATTGCCAAGCCACTGGTGATCGATCCCAATAAAAAGCCATTCGTCATCCTCACCGTCGGCGTCAACGGCGTGGGCAAGACCACGACCATCGGCAAGCTGGCGCGGCGCTTCCAGCAAGACGGTCACACCCTGATGCTGGCGGCCGGCGATACCTTCCGTGCCGCAGCGGTCGAGCAACTGAAGGTATGGGGCGAACGCAACAACGTGGTGGTGATTGCCCAGGGCCAGAATGCCGACGCTGCTTCGGTCGCATTCGACGCGCTGCAGGCAGCCAAGTCACGAGGCTTTGACATGCTGATCGCCGACACCGCCGGCCGGCTGCACACGCAGGCGGGACTGATGGCCGAGTTGGGCAAGATCCGACGCGTGCTGGCCAAGCTCGATGCCGATGCACCGCAGGAAGTGCTGATGGTTATAGATGGCGCCACCGGTCAGAACGCGTTGAGCCAACTGCGCGCCTTCCATGAAGCCGTCTCGGTGACCGGACTGGTGGTAACCAAGCTGGACGGCAGCGCCAAGGGAGGCGTGCTGTTCGCGCTCGCCCGCGAGTTTGGCATCCCGATCCGCTTCATCGGTCTGGGCGAAAAACTCGAGGACCTGCGAGTGTTCGATCCCGAGGCCTTCGTCGACGCGCTGCTGCCCGCCGCTCCCCAGGCCTGATGGCGACCCGCCGACGCAAACGCTGGTTGCTTACGCTCGCTGCACTGGCGCTTGTTGCGGTGGTCGGCGGCTGGTGGATCAATCGCCAGCTGGAACCGGAACGCCTGGCGGCCACCGTGCTTAGGAAGGCGGGCTCGGCCTTGCAGCTGGACTTGCAGTTCAAGGGCAGGCCCGACTACGCGCTGAAGCCCGAGCCGCGCCTGATGCTGCCCGATTTCTC
>JANPDF010000213.1:0-5806 GCA_031431355.1 Gammaproteobacteria bacterium | reverse complement strand
GTGTTGAAGCGCTCGGCCAAGCTGCGCGAGTTGCTCGACCGGCTGATGCTCAAGCTTCCGGTCATCGGCAATATCCTCCACCAGTCGGCTATCGCCCGCTTCGCCCGCACCCTGGCGCTGACCTTCAAGGCCGGCGTGCCGCTGGTCGAGGCCCTCGACATCTGCTCGGGCGCCACCGGCAGTATCGTCTACGACAAGGCGATCAAGCGGATCAAGGAAGACGTCTCGGTTGGTTACCAGCTGAACATGGCCATGAACCAGGTCGGCATTTTCCCGCACATGGTTACCCAGATGACGGCGATCGGCGAAGAGGCCGGTGCGCTCGACACCATGTTGTTCAAGGTGGCCGATTACTACGAGCAGGAGGTCAACAACGCGGTGGACGCATTGGCCAGCCTGCTCGAACCGATGATCATGGTGATCATCGGCGTCATGGTCGGCGGCATGGTGATCGCCATGTACTTGCCCATCTTCAAGCTCGCTGCCGCCATCTGATCCCGGATGATCGAAGCCCTGGTGGGGAACCCAACGGCGGCCGCATTGGCCGCCTTGGTTTTAGGGCTGCTGGTCGGCAGTTTCCTGAACGTAGTGATCCTGCGGCTGCCGCGACGGCTGGAATGGCAGTGGCGGCAGGATAGCCGCGAGCTGCTGCATCTGACCGAGACCTACGAGCCGGCGCCGCCGGGCATCGTCGTCGAGTCCTCGCACTGCCCGCACTGCGGCCACAAGCTGGCCGCGTGGGAAAACATCCCCCTGGTGAGCTTCTTGGCCTTGCGCGGCAAATGCCGGCAATGCTCCATGCCAATCAGCTGGCAATACCCGCTGGTGGAGTTGGTCACCGGCCTGCTGTTCGCCGCCTGCGTCTGGCGCTTTGGCGTGGGCTGGGAGAGCGGTCTGGGCATGGTCTTCACGGCCTTCCTGGTGGCCATGTCGGGGATCGACCTGCGCACCACCTACCTGCCCGACCAGTTGACCTTGCCGCTGCTTTGGATAGGGCTGTTGGCGAGCGTGGTCACAGTGTTCGTTGATCCGGTATCTTCCATCCTTGGCGCCGCAGCCGGCTACCTGAGCCTGTGGAGTGTGTACTGGCTGTTCAAACTGGTCACCGGCAAGGAGGGCATGGGCTTCGGCGATTTCAAGCTGCTGGCAGCCTTGGGCGCCTGGTGCGGCCTCAAGGGCGTGCTGCCGATCCTGCTGATCTCTTCGGTGGTCGGGGCCATCATCGGATCTGCCTGGTTGCTGTGGAAGGGCAAGGACCGGGCGACGCAGATTCCGTTCGGACCCTACCTGGCCATCGCCGGCTGGATCCAGTTCATCTCCGGCGCCGACCTGTTCGCCAGCTACCTGCGTTGGGTCAGTACGCCCTGACATGGCCGCGTTCGTGGTCGGATTGACCGGCGGGATTGCCTCCGGCAAGTCAGCAGTAGGAATCCTGTTTGAGCAACTCGGCGCGGTCGTTGCCGACGCCGACCTCGCGGCCCGTTTTGTTGTGGCGCGCGGGCAACCAGCGCTGGCGGAAATAGCCGCCGCCTTCGGCGAGGCAATGCTGCTTGCCGATGGCTCACTGGATCGCGCACGCCTGCGCTCACATGTGTTCAACGATGCGGCCGCACGGCTGGCGCTGGAGCAGATAACTCATCCCCGTATCCGCCTGCAACTGCAGGCGCAGTGTGAGCAGGCCCCAGGCGCATACGCGATCGCCGCGATTCCGCTGCGCGCCGAGGCAGCCTCGGCGACGGCCTATCCATGGATCCGCAGAGTGCTGGTGGTCGACGCGCCCGTCGCGCTGCAACGCAAGCGACTGATGCTCCGCGATGGCATCGACGCTGTCCTGGCCGAACGGATGCTGGGCGCGCAGGCCAGTCGCGAGCAACGGCTGGCGCTGGCCACCGACGTGATCGTCAACGACGCGGGGCTGGAGGAACTGTGCCAGCCGGTCGAGCGGCTCGACCACCTGTATCGCCGCGTGGCCGGGAGCTGACCGGACCAGCCGGACCTAGGCGGGCCACAGCCCGCGAATTGCCGCGATGCCCTGCGCGCCGTTGGCGCGCGCCAGGTCGTGGTCGGCGAGTGCCATCCCGCCCAGCGCGTAGATCGGCAGGCTGACCCCCTCGCGCAATTTGGCGAACTGCTTCCAGCCCATCGGCTGGCGCTCGGGATGCGAACTGGTCGCGGCGACCGGTCCGAGCACGACGAAGTCCACGCCGATGGACTGGGCATGGCCTAGTTCCACCGCGTCATGGCAGGACGCGGCCACGGCGATACCGGCGGCAAACGGCCTGCGATCGAGCGCCATGAGTTGGCGTGCGGGTAGGTGCACGCCGCAACGCAGACGCCGCGCCAGCTCAATGTCCGAGTTGATGAGCAGTTCAGCGCCGGCGCGATCGCAGAGCTGCCGGGCGGCGCCGGCAAGTTGTCCGATGTCGAGGCCAGGCGCGGGATCCACGCGCAGCTGGACCCGACTGATGCCCGCGGCAAGCGCTCTCTCCAGCCGCGCCAGGAACAACGGTGCGTCATCTACCGACGGCGGCGTGAGCAGGTATTGCGATGGCTGGGTGAGCACGGCGACGACCGGGCGATCGGCGGGGGGCATCGGGTAGGTCGAGAGTTTCTCGCATGGGGCCCACGCCAACGCCTGCTTCTCGCGTCCATGCGGCTTGCCGCTGAAATTCGCGACCCGGTACACATCCAGGACGATGCGCTTGTCGTGGTAGGCCTGTGGAACCGAAATCAACCGCTCCATCGAGTGGATGCGGATTCCGAGTTCCTCGTGCAATTCGCGGTCGAGCGCCTGGAACGGCGTTTCGCCCGCTTCGAGCTTGCCGCCGGGAAATTCCCAGGCCCCGGCCAGGTCGCGCCCGGCCGTGCGGCGCGCCAGCAAAATCCTGCCTCGGACGTCGCGCAGGACGCCGGCGACGACATGGATGGGAGCCTTGGCTGCCGGCGCCATGGCCGGTCAGGTCAGGTCAGTTGCCCGTGGCACTGCTTGAACTTCTTGCCGGAACCGCAGGGACACGGGTCGTTGCGGCCGATCTTGGGTCCGGCGCGGCCGGGCGACAAAACGCCCTGCCCTTGCGTGGCCATGGCCAGCGCTTCCGCGGCTTCTTCGTCGGCACCCAGTCCGCCAGCCTCTGCATGCTCGAATTGCATGCGGTTAGCCTGCTGTTCCATGCGCAAGCGGTCAGCCTGTTCCAACTGCTGCACTTCATCTTCGTTGCGGATCCGGACCCGGGCCAGCATGGCGGTGACTTCGCGCTTGACCTTCTCCAGCAGATCCGTGAAGAGCTCGAAGGACTCCCGCTTGTACTCCTGCTTGGGCTGCTTCTGCGCATAGCCGCGCAGGTGGATGCCCTGGCGCAGGTAATCCATGCGGGCCAGGTGTTCCTTCCAGTTCTGGTCGAGCACGTTTAGCATCAGGTGCTTCTCGAGCTGGCGCATTATCTCGGCCGAAACCTGCGCTTCTTTCTCGGAGAAATGCCGGGCAGCGGCGTCGAGCACATGCTGGGTAAGCTCGGCATCGTCGACCTCGTGGTCCTTCTCGGCCAGCAGCCTGGCGACGCCGGCGTCGATGCCGAATTCCTCCTCCAGCGAGCGCTCCAGGCCGTCGATGTCCCACTGCACGTCGATCGAGTTCTCGGGGACGTAGCGGCGGGTGTGCTCGGTGAACACGTCCTCGCGGATCGCATCGATCGCCTCCTGCACGGAATCGGACTCGAGCAACTCGTTGCGCTGCTGGTAAATCACCTTGCGCTGGTCGTTGGCTACATCGTCGAAGTCGAGCAGGTTTTTGCGGATGTCGAAGTTGTGCGCCTCGACTTTGCGTTGCGCGTTCTGGATCTGCTTGCTGACCATGCCGCTTTCGATGACTTCGTCATCCTTCATGCCCATCTTGCGCATGGCGTTCTTCACCCATTCGGCGGCGAAAATGCGCATCAGGTTGTCTTCCAGCGACAGGTAGAAACGCGAGGATCCCGCGTCGCCCTGGCGACCGGAGCGGCCGCGAAGCTGGTTGTCGATGCGCCGCGACTCGTGCCGCTCGGTGCCGACGATGTGCAGTCCGCCCAGCGTCAGAACTTCTTCGTGGCGCTTCTGCCACTCGGACTTCACCCGTGCCCGGTCGAGTTCGGAGGCAACCTCGCCGAGCCCGTGCAACTCCGCTTCCAGCGAACCGCCGAGCACGATGTCGGTACCGCGTCCGGCCATGTTGGTGGCGATGGTGATCGCCTTCGGACGCCCTGCCTGGGCGACGATGTGCGCCTCACGCTCGTGCTGCTTGGCGTTGAGCACTTCGTGCGGGATGCCAGCAGCAGTGAGCTTGTCGGCCAACAGCTCGGAGGTCTCGATCGAGGTAGTGCCGACCAGCGCCGGCTGTCCACGCTCGTAGCAGTCGCGGATGTCCTGGATGACGGCGTCGAATTTGGCCTCGCGGGTCAGGTAGACAAGGTCGGAATGATCCTTGCGGACCATCGGCCGATGGGTCGGGATGACCACCACTTCCAGGCCATAGATGGTCTGGAACTCATAAGCCTCGGTGTCCGCGGTGCCGGTCATGCCGGACAACTTGGAGTACATGCGGAAATAGTTCTGGAAGGTGATCGATGCCAGCGTCTGGTTCTCGCGCTGGATCGGCACGCCTTCCTTGGCCTCCACGGCCTGGTGCAGGCCGTCGGACCAGCGGCGCCCGGCGAGGGTGCGGCCGGTGAATTCGTCGACGATGATCACTTCGCCATCGCGCACGATGTAGTCCACGTCACGCTGATAGAGGGCGTGGCCGCGCAGGCCGGCGTTGAGATGGTGCACGACCGCCAGGTTGTTGGCCGAGTACAGGGTGTCGCCCTCGGCGATCATGCCCGCGTCGCGCAGCAACTGCTCGGCGTGTTCCATGCCGGATTCGCTCAGGTGCACCTGCTTCTGCTTTTCATCGACCCAGTAGTCGCCTTCTTCGCTATCTTCCTTTTCCTGCTTGCTCAGCAGCGGGATGATCTTGTTGACCTTCACGTACAGCTCTGGCGACTCGTCGGCCGGGCCGGAAATGATCAGCGGCGTGCGCGCCTCGTCGATCAGGATCGAGTCCACTTCGTCGACGATGGCGAAATTGAGGCCGCGCTGGAAACGATCGTCCTTCGACAACGCCATGTTGTCGCGCAGGTAGTCGAAGCCATACTCGTTGTTGGTGCCGTAGGTGATGTCGGCCGCGTATGCTTCTTTCTTGTCGGAATGCGGCATGTTCGGATAGACCACGCCGATACTCATGCCCAGGAAGTTGTACAGCTTGCCCATCCAGGCCGCGTCGCGCTTGGCCAGGTAGTCATTGACCGTCACCAGGTGGACGCCCTTGCCCGACAGCGCGTTGAGATACACCGGCAGAGTCGCAACCAGGGTCTTGCCCTCGCCGGTGCGCATCTCCGAGATTCGCCCGGAGTGCAGGACCATGCCGCCGACTAACTGCACATCGTAGTGGCGCATGCCGAGCACGCGGCGCGAGGCTTCGCGGCAGACCGCGAACGCATCCGGCAGGATCTGGTCAAGCGTTGCGCCGTTGGCCAGGCGCTCCTTGAACTCAGCCGTCTTGGCTTGCAGGGCGCGGTCGTTGAGTCGCTCCAGCTCGGGCTCCAACGCGTTGATCCGGGCTACGTTTTTCTGGAACTGGCGCAGCAGGCGTTCGTTGCGGCTACCAAAGATTCGGGTGAGCAGGCTGTTGAGCATGGATTGACCAATGGGAAAAGCAAAGGAATATGGGAGCGGCTGTAGGAGCGGCTTTAGCCGCGACCGCTTCTGGTCGAAGCGAAGTCGCGGCTAAAGCCGC
>JANPDF010000212.1:0-9069 GCA_031431355.1 Gammaproteobacteria bacterium | reverse complement strand
GATTGGGTGGGGATTTCCCGGCGCAATACTTCGCGAAGTACTGTTCCGCCTTGGGCATCAGCTGCTGCAAGCGGCTGATGCGGTTGGCAGGATCCGGATGGGTCGATGCAAATTCAGGCGGCCGCTGGCCAGCCTCCATCTGCGACATGCGTTGCCAGAGCGGAATGGCCTCATGCGGATCGAAGCAGGCCGCGGCGGCGAGCATCAAGCCGACCTCATCGGCCTGGGTTTCGTGGTTGCGCCCGTACGGAAGGATGAGGCCGTACTGCGCACCCGCCCCGAGCGCCGCCATCACCATCTGCTGCTGCTGCGGATCCATGTTGCCGAGCGCAACGCCGGCCGCCATCTGTCCCATCTGCACCAGCTTCTGTTGCGCCATTCGTTGCGAACCATGGCGCAGCAGCGCGTGCGCTATCTCGTGACCCATGACCACCGCCATCGCATTCTCGTTCTGCGTGATCGGGATCAGGCCCGTATACACCGCCATCTTTCCGCCGGGCAGGCAGAACGCGTTGGCCTGGTCCGACTTGAGCACCGCCACCGACCACTCAAAGGTCTTGGCCAGGTCCGGCGAAGGCTGCGAATTTTCGGCAGCGAGGTCGGCCTCCACGGCGCTGGCGCGATCCACCAGGCGCCGGGCGATTGCTTCAATCTGCTTGGCGGTGGGATCCGACGGATCCAGGGGCTGCTCCTGGCTGAGCACCTGCTGGAAGGCCTGCAGGCCCAACTGCGCCTCCTCGTCTACGCTCGCACCGTAGTGCGCCTTGGCACCGGTGAAGGGATCGGTCCTGGCGTTGCCGAACCAGCTCCATGCCGCGTAGCCGGCAAACAAGATGAGCACCCACCAGCGGATGCCGCCGAAGCCGCGTGACGGACGCCCGTCCGCGTTACCACCACCCAGAATCGCCATGCTGCTTCTCCGTCCCTGGATCAGAGCTCTCGGACCACTCGGAAACCGAGCCGAGCCGTGCTCGATCCTGTATCCATCGAGAGTCTAGACGCCGAGCGCGCCTGATCCAAGGAACTTCCCCAGGAGGCACCGCGCACGACGCGGGCCGGACAGCCCGGGTTCACCCACGCCGAACCGTTGACCGGCGCGCGCTGGTAACTGTCGTGCCAGCAGTCCAGCGTCCACTCGGAAAGATTGCCAACCATGTCGTAGGTGCCGAATGGCTCAGCAGGGAAATTGCGCACCGGCGCAGGACCCCAGAACGCGTCGCGATACCCCGGCACCGGATTGCCCCAGTTGCGACCCAGTTGCGACAGGTCGCCATCGCCCGGGAGATTGCCGACGATACGCTTCGGCGGCGCCTCACCCCAGGGATAGATGCTGTTGCTGCCCGCGCGCAATACGTACTCGAATTCGGCCTCGCTCGGTAGCCGATAGCGGCGGCCAGTCTGCCGCGACAACCAGCGCGCATAGGCGAGTGCGTCCGGCAGCGAGACGTGCACGACGGGCAACGCGGCGGAGGCGACCCGGCCGACATGGTCGCGCCGCCAGTCAACACCCTCGTGCTCGCCGAAAACGCCGCCCTTCTCGTCGTAGACGGTCGAACGGCCGGCGCGCGTCGCCGTGGTCACGTACTTGCTGGACGCGATGAAGCGCCTGAACTCCGCGACCGTGGTTTCATTCCTCGCGATCGCGAACCCGCGACGAAACGCTACCTCGTGCTGCGGCAGTTCATTGTCCTGACGATGCGGGTCGGCCTCCGCGGCGCCCATGACGAAGCGGCCGTAGGGAATGACCACCATCTCCGGCCCGGTGCCGCCGGCAGACATTCGTTCGGCGAAAAACTGGCCTGGCTTGAAAGGGCCGTAGTGTCGCGCCAGGTGGATGCGCGCGCGCAACGCATCCGTCCCGGAGCGCTGTGCCGCGATCCGTTCGGCGTGCGCCAGCGCACTGGCGGCGCGCCGCAGCCGCAGGCGATCCACCGAAGCATTGCCCTCGGCCAGCACGGCGTCGGTGCGTGCCTGGCGCAGTTCAAGGATGCGCAATCCCATTACCCGCGCGTCCACGGCCGCAGGCCTGAGCTTTTCAGACTGCAGAAGCCATCTATCGGCGACGGCGAAATCCTCCGCGCCTGCGCTGCGCCAGGCTCGCTTCAGGATTTCCCGGCCCCAGCGCTGGCGGCCGGCCTCGATCGGCGCATAGTCCGCGAAAGCCACGGCGGCCTGGGCAAAATAATCGGCGGCGCTGCTGCCGGCGGGCGTGGTGAAGCGCCCGGCTCCCGCAGCAGCATTGGCCTTGGCGACCAGTTGCTCCGCCGTGGATGCGTTTGCAAGCCGGTCGGAAAATGCCGCCAGGTCCAGATGCCCGGGCAACAACGATCGGGCCATGACTTCGGTACGCTCGGCGTCACCAATCCGGCCCTCGCGCATTGCCAGGAAGCCGCGCTCGAGCAAGGCGTCGAGCGCCGACTCAAGGCCGACCAGCGCCTGGGCATTGGCGGGGTCGTGCTGCAGGACGGCCAGGTACAGCTCCAGCGCACCAGGACCGGGGCTGCTGCCACGCTCAAGCTGGCCGCGGGCGAGCGCGGCGTCCGCCTGGGCGAGGGTTTGCGGCAACTGCGCCGGATCGATCTCGGGTAGCCGCGACTGCCACTCAGGCGCGACCCGCGGCGCGCTTGCGGGCGGCTTTCGCGCGCTCGGCGTAGTCGCGGGTCGAGACACTTTTTCCCTGGGAGCTGGCGCCGGCGGGCCATCGCAGGCGCACAGGCACGCGATCAGGCTGACGCTAATCACGAATTGTCGCAGGCGGGCCATGACAGGACCTTGAGGCCCAGGGCGGGCGCGGGCGAATCGAAGTTAGGCTAACCTGCCCTCTTTTGGCAAATCAAACCGGATGACTCACTGGATAGCCGATCCCGAACTGTTGGCCTCGCGGCTACTCGCGTGGCAGGGCCAGCCGGTAGTGGCGATGGATACCGAATTCATCCGCGAACGCACCTACTACCCCAAGCTTGCCGTGGTTCAGTTGGCCATCCCCGGCGAGATACTGGTGGTGGATCCGACCGTTCCGGGCATGGATCGCGTGCTGGCGCCATTCCTGGCCGACCCGACCATCGTCAAGCTGATGCACAGCGCCAGCGAAGACCTGCAGGCACTGCTGCGCGGCTGCGGCGTGGTTCCGGCCCCGGTATTCGACACCCAGGTCGCGGCGGCGATGGCGGGCCTGGGCGCCGGCATGAGCTACCTCAAGCTGGTCGAGCAGGTTACCGGCATCACGCTGGAGAAGGGCGAGACCCGGTCGGACTGGCTGCGCCGGCCGCTGAGCGATTCACAGATCAAGTACGCAGCTGACGACGTCCTGCACCTGCATGCAGTGCACGGCGTGCTCGAGCAGAAGCTGCGCGAACTCGGCCGGCTGGACTGGCTGCAGGCCGACAGCGAACGGGCGATCGCCGGCGCCCGCAACGACGTCGATGATCCGATGCCGCATCTCGCGATCCGCAGCGCGCAGTCGCTCGACGCCTCCGGCCAGGTGCGTCTGCGCAGGCTCCTGGTCTGGCGCGATGCCGAGGCGCGTCGCTCCGATCGCCCGCGCAGTTGGGTGCTCGACAACGACCTGGCCGTGCAACTGAGCCGGCGTCCACTGGACGACTTCCAACAGTTCAACGCAATGCTCGACGGCAATCCGAAGGCGCCACGGAAAGCCAGGCGAGAGCTGTTTGACATGCTGGCGGCGCCGCTGAGCGCGGAGGAAACGGCACTGCCGCTCAACCGCAGCAGCGAAGCGCTGGACAAGCAACGCCTGAAAAACCTCCAGGAGGCCGTGGCGGGGCTTGCCTTGTCCCTCGGCGTGCCGGACGGCCTGCTGTGCGCGCGCAAGCACCTTGAGGTATTGCTGGAAGGTCGCGGCTGGCCGGGAACGCTCGATGGCTGGCGGCGGACGCTGCTGGAGCCGGTGCTGGCGCCCCTCCTGGCTTGACAAGCTTGCCGGGCATCGGTTCCACTCAATCCATGACCGGACTCGGAAGCACCTGCACCACTACGACCACCACTAGCCAGGTGCGGTCCGTGGTGCGCGAGTAGGTTTCGCACGCAAACGGCTCCGCACCTCGACGAGGATGCGGATTGCAGCCCATCCCGTCGAGCCCGGGGCCTCCAATGGAGGCAGCATGCAAGTTCTCGAAAGTAATGCGGGACACCCCCGGGCGGAGGCGCGCCTCGGCGGATCGGATGCGGACCGTGGCGACTGGATCGCGCACAAGTTCGGTGGCAGTTCGCTGGCCGACGCTTCCTGCGTGCGGCGAGTCGGTCGACTGCTCGAACAACTATCCGGACAGCGCCAGGTCATCGTGGTTTCAGCGATGGGCGGCGTCACCGACGCACTGCTGGCCCTCACGCATTCGGCTGCCGGCCGCGACCCCGGCTGGCCCGCGGCGTTTTCGCAGCTGCGCGATCGCCACCTTCGCGCCTGCAACGAACTGCTGGCTGAGGCTGCCGAAGAATCCAATGCCTGGCTGGTCCTGCAGTTTGCGCAGCTTGAGGCCATGCTGCAGGCGATCGCCGTGCTGGGCGTCGCGGGTCGCGAGGCGCTGGAGCATATCCAGGGACTCGGTGAGTGTTACTCGGCGCAGCTGCTCTGCGCGCACTTGCGGTCCGGCGAGCAGTCCGTCGACTGCCTGGACGCGCGCGAAGTGCTCGTGGTCGGCGATGGCGATCTCGGCGTGACCGTGGACTGGGAGCAGACCGGGTCACGCCTGGCCGAGTGGCGCTTGCAGCACGACGCGCCGAGGGTGGTGGTCACCGGCTTCATCGCCCGCGACGCTGCCGGCCGGCCAACCATCCTCGGACGCAACGGCAGCGACTTTTCCGGTGCCATCTTTGCTGCCCTGTTCGAGGCCGGGGAATTGCACATCTGGACCGACGTAGACGGCATCCTTTCGGCGGATCCGCGCCTGGTGCCGGAAGCTGTCCCGCTGCCCTCGCTGTCCTACCACGAAGCCTTCGAGCTGGCCTATTTCGGTGCCCGGGTGATCCACCCGCAGACGCTGACGCCGGTGCTGGCCCGCAACGTGCCGGTGCTCATCCGCAATACCTTTAATCCGGATTTCCCGGGCACGCGTATCACTGCCGACAGCCGTCCCTCGGCTGCGCCGGTCAAGGCGCTGACCCTATGCGCGCAGATGGCAATGCTCAACGTCGAGGGCGCGGCGATGATCGGCGTGCCCGGCACCGCGCAACGAGTATTCGATGCGCTCCGACGCGCGGACATCTCCGTGGTGATGATCACGCAGGGCTCGTCCGAGCAGTCGATCTGCTGCATCGTGCGCGAGGCCGAGTCCGCGCGGGCGCAGTCAGCGCTCCAGGCCGCGTTCGAACCGGAGCTGCAGCGTGGACAGATACAGGCGGTGACGCTCGCCACCGGGCTCAGCGTGCTGGCCGCCGTGGGCGATGGCATGGCCGGCACGCCGGGCGTGGCCGCACGGCTTTTTGGCGCGCTCGCGCACGCGCGAGTCAACGTCAGGGCGATCGCCCAGGGTGGCTCAGAGCGGAACATCTCGGTGGCCATCGAAAGCCGCGATGCCGAACGCGCACTACGGGCGGCGCACGCCAGCTTCTGGCTGTCGCCGCAGACTATTTCCATAGGCGTGATCGGCTCCGGCAAAGTTGCCGCCGCGCTACTCGGACAACTGACCGACGCGATCCCTCGACTACGCCGCGACTCCAGGCTGGACCTGCGCATCCGGGGACTGTGCAATAGCCGCGCCATGGTGCTCGACGCGTTGGGCGCCAATGCCGGCGATGCTGTCGGCCGCTTGCGCGAGTCAACGTTGGCCTGCGACCTGGAGCAGTTCGCCGCGCACGTGCATACCGACCACTTGCCACACGCAATCATCATCGACTGCAGCGCCAGCGACGAGGTCGCCTCGCACTACGCAACCTGGCTCGGCAATGGCATCCATGTCGTCACCCCGAACAAGCAGGCTGGCGCCGGACCGCTGCACCGGTACCAGGAAATCCGCGAGGCCAGCGACCATTCCGGCGCGCGCTTCCGCTACGAAGCCACGGTCGGCGCCGGGCTGCCGGTAATCCAGACGCTGCGCGACCTGATTGACACCGGGGACGTCTTGCAGTCAATCGAGGGCGTGTTTTCCGGCACGCTGGCCTGGCTGTTCAATCGCTTCGACGGGTCGCGGCCATTCTCGGAACTGGTGCGCGAGGCACTGGATCTGGGCTACACCGAACCCGACCCGCGCGACGACCTTTCCGGAACCGACGTGGCACGCAAACTGGTGATCCTGGCCCGTGAAGCCGGTCTCCCGGTGTCCATCGGCGAGGTCGAGGTCGAGTCACTCGTGCCGGAAGCGCTTGCCGGGGCGACGTCCGCGCAGTTCATGCAGCGACTTGCGGAAGCCGACGCGGCGATGAACGCGCGGCTGGAGCGTGCACGACGGAACGGCCAGGTACTTCGCTACGTCGCCCGCCTCGACAGCCAGGGCGCCGCCAGCGTCGGCCTGGCCGAGGTCGGACCTGAGCATGCCTTCGCCAATCTCCGCCTGACTGACAATATCGTGCAGTTCACCACCCGTCGGTACTCGGGAAACCCGCTCGTCGTGCAGGGACCCGGCGCCGGCCCGGATGTCACTGCCGCCGGAGTATTTGCCGACCTGCTTCGCGTTTCAGCAGCCCTCGGGGCACGACTTTGACGGCGACCATGGAAGCGTCCGCGTTCGCCCCTGCAAGCGTCGGCAATGTCGGTGTGGGCTTCGACATCCTCGGCCATACCATCGCGGGCGTCGGCGATCGTGCCGTGGTCCGGCGGATTCGCGATCCGGAGGTTCGCATCGGCGATGTCACCGGCGTACCCGGTGGGCTGCCGCTCGATCCCGGGCGCAACACGGCGGGCGCGGCGCTACTGGCGATGCGTACAGCGCTGCAACTGCCCTTCGGATTCGAAGTCGACCTGCACAAGGGCATCCCGCTGTCGTCGGGCATGGGTGGTTCGGCGGCGTCCTGCGTCGCTGCGCTGGTCGCGGCGAACGCCCTGCTGGACACTCCGTTGCGCCGCGAGCAGCTGTATCCGTTCGCGCTGCAGGGAGAAGCTGTCGCCAGCGGTGGGCTGCACGGGGACAACGTCGGGCCGATGCTGCTCGGCGGACTGGTTCTGGCCACGCGCGAGCGCCTGGTGCGGATTCCGGTTCCGGCCGCCTGGCACTGCGTGCTGGTGCACCCGGAAGCCAGCCTGGAGACGCGGCGCGCGCGCGAGGCTCTGCGTGGTCATTACGCGCTGGGCCAGTTCGTCGAACAAAGCGGCAACCTTGCGCTGTTGCTCGCCGGCTGCTTCAACAACGATGCGGCCATGGTCCGCGAAGGGCTCAGGGACGTGCTGATCGAGCCGCGCCGGGCGTCGCTAATTGCGGGATTTGACGACGTCAAGCAAGCTGCGCTTGAAGCCGGCGCGATGGGATCGAGTATTTCTGGCGCCGGACCAAGTGTGTTCGCCTGGTTCGAGAAAAAGGTCACCGCCGAGTCCGCCGCGGCCAGCATGCGCACCGCGTTCGCCGCCGCCGGATTCGACAGCCAAGCCTACGTGTCGGCGGTCGCCGGTCCGGCGGCAGAGCTGCTCGCTTGATGTTCGTCAGCACCCGCGGCGAAGCGCCGGCGGTCGGACTGGCTACGGCGCTGCTCGCAGGTATTGCGCCGGACGGTGGGCTGTACATGCCTGCTGCCCTTCCGCGGTTCGATCCGGCAGACTTCATGGACAGCGGGAGCCTTGCCGAGACATCGCGCCGATTGCTGCTGCCGTTCTTCGCCGGCTCGCCACTCGAGTCGGAACTGCCGTCGATTTGCGCGGCCGCCTTCGATTTTCCGACCCCACTGGTCCCGATTGCGGGCAGTCCGGATTTCGTCCTTGAACTCTTCCACGGGCCAACCTGCGCGTTCAAGGATATCGGCGCGCGCTTCCTCGCCCAATGCATGCAGCGACTGCGTGGTAGCGATTCGCCGCCGCTGACGATACTGGTCGCTACGTCGGGCGATACCGGCGCCGCGGTCGCGGCTGCATTCCACGATCTTGCCGGCTTCCACGTGGCCATCCTGTATCCAGACGGACGCGTCTCGCCCAGGCAGGCGCACCAGCTTGGCTGCTTCGGCGGCAACGTCCGTAGCCACGCCGTCGCCGGTTCCTTCGACGATTGCCAGGCATTGGCCAAGCAGGCGCTTGCGGACCAGGACCTGCAGCGCAGCGTGCCGCTGAGTTCGGCCAACAGCATCAGCCTCGGCCGGCTGCTGCCGCAGATGGCTTATTACGCCCATGCCGCGATCGAGCATCTGCGGGAACGGGGAACGACGCTCGATTTCGTCGTTCCGACCGGCAACCTCGGCAATGCAATGGCTGCCGTCCTGGCGCGCAAAATGGGCCTGCCCGTGGGCAGGATCGTGCTGGCCACCAACGCGAACATGACCTTGCCCGATTTCTTCGCCGGCGGAGCCTTTGAGCCGCGCCGAAGCGTGGCGACTTTGGCCAACGCCATGGACGTCGGCGCGCCCAGCAATTTCGAACGGCTGCGCTGGCTGTATCCGGATTCGGATTTCTTGCGCAGCGAGCTTCGCGCCTGCGCAGTCTCCGACAGCATGATCGCCGCGGCGATTGCTGGCGAATACAAACGGCAGGGCCGAGCGTTCTGCCCGCATACGGCGACCGCGCTGCATGTTCTCGCGCAACTTCGAGCCGGTGGCGAAGCCGGAAACTGGGCGGTTGTGTCGACCGCGCATCCGGCCAAATTCGATAGCGTAGTCGAGCCGTTGGTGGGTGCCCCGGTCGAACTGCCGCCGGCACTCTCCGCCATGCTGGCCAGGCCGAGCTCCGCCGAGCCGCTCGCCGCCGACTACGCCCGGCTACGCGGTCGACTCTCTAGCCTGCATCCGAATTGAGCCACGCTTGGAGCGGGACCAACCCCGGGTTATATTGTCCCCTCGTGGGGCGGTAGCTCAGCTGGGAGAGCGTCGCGTTCGCAATGCGAAGGTCGTGGGTTCGACTCCCATCGTCTCCACTCAAACAGCCCGCTGATTCAATCGGCGGGCTGTTTTCGTTGATCGAGCAGGAATCGACGCTACACGATT
>JANPDF010000211.1:0-3219 GCA_031431355.1 Gammaproteobacteria bacterium | reverse complement strand
CTCGAGGTCGTTCTTCTCGTACAGCGCGTAGATGAACAGGCGATCCTTGATGATCGGGCCGCCGGCCGCGGCAGTCCAGATGAACTGGTCACGCGTGTGATTGGCCTGCTTCAGGATCCAGTCGCGGGTCTGCGGGTACTTGTCCGGATCCACGTCGGTGCTGATGTTGTTGGCGTAGTAGGGGTCTTCGCGCAGGGAGTCCGGGGCCCAGGTGATGCCCAGGCTGAACTTCCAGTCATTGGTGCCGCGCTTGGTGATGACGCTGGTCACGCCACCGAGCGAACGGCCGAACTCGGCGCCGTAGCCGCCGGTCTTGACCTGGGTTTCGGCAATGCCTTCGAACGGCACTTCGTTGTAAGCCAGGCCGCTGCGGATGTTGGTGACGTTGAAGCCGTTGATGTAGTAGGCGTTTTCAGCAGCGGACGCGCCGCCGAAGGAAATCGCGTTGCCACCGAACGGATCGGAACGGGTGGTGCCCGGAGCCAGCAGCGCGACCGAGGAAACGTTTCGGCCGACCGGCAGGCGATCGACCATCTCTTCGGTGATGACGGTGGACGACTCGACCGAGGACACGTCAATGGCGTTGACCACGCCGGTGCCGACGACCTGGACGGATCCAAGGGTGGCAGTGCTGGCGGCGGTCAGGTTGATGTTGGTACCGGTACCGACGCTAACCGAGACTTCGCGGGTGACGCCGTTGGCCGTGACCTTGTAACGGCCGGGCGGCAGCTGGCTGAAGTTGAAGCGGCCGCTGCTGTCCGCGGTGACCTGGCGGGTGATGCCGGTGTTGACGTTTTCGATGGTGACTGCGGCGCCTTGGGCGGCATCACCGTAGATGGAACCCACGGCGCTCTGTGCAAGCGCGATGGTCGAAGCGAAAGCCATGCCGAGCGCCATGCTCAACGCGGTCCGCTTGAGACCCCTGTTAATAATGCTCTTGGAAGCCATTTTTTGTGACCCTCTTATGGGGAGTGGACGAAGGAAGCTAAGGTTGTCAACCATCTGGCATGACAGGCCGAATATAGCATGTAACGCGCTTTTAACAACGATTTGTGAAGGAAATTTTCACAAGCGGCCTGTGCTCAGCCTGAACAGCGATAATCGTTACCAATCAATTACTTGACCGGTATATCAGTCGAATCTGGGGCAAGCTGCGGGCCGAAGTCGTCGAGCCCTTCCTGAGCTGAACTCAGGCCAGCGCGGCTACGATCCGGCGCAGCTCGGAGAGCAGCTGATCCGGCGCCCGGCCGCCGAACTCGTTCAGGTATTCGCCAATGGCGCCAACTTCGTCGAGCCAGCCCCGGCGGTCGACGGCGAGCAATTGCTCCAGCGCCGCCGGGCTCAGGTCCAGACCGTCGGTATTGAGGTCGGCAGTAGCCGGCAGGCGGCCGATCGGCGTGTCCACGGCGCCGACCGTGCCCTGCACCCGCTTGAGCATCCATTCCAGCACGCGCAGGTTGTCGCCGAAGCCCGGCCAGACGAACTTGCCGTCCGCGCCCTTGCGGAACCAGTTGACGTGGAACACCTTCGGCAGGCGGCTTCCCGGCTGGTCGAAGGATAGCCAGTGCGAGAAATAGTCGGCGAAGTTGTAGCCGGCGAACGGCTTCATCGCCATCGGGTCGCGGCGGACCACGCCCACGGCGCCGGTGGCTGCCGCGGTGGTTTCCGAGGCCATGCCGGCGCCGACCAGCACGCCATGGGTCCAGTCACGCGCCTCGAACACCAGCGGCACCAGCGATTCGCGGCGGCCGCCGAACACGATGGCCGACAACGGAACGCCCTGCGGGTCTTCGGCGCGCGGCGTGTAGCTCGGGCAGTGCTTCGCCGACACGGTGAAGCGCGAGTTCGGATGCGCCGCCGGCCCGTTGCTGCCGTCGTACGGCCGGCCCTGCCAATCGGTGACCGGCTTGCCGTCCGGCAAGCCCTCCCACCACGGCTGGTGATCGGCGGTGACCGCAACGTTGGTGAAGATCGCATCGCGATTGAGCATCGCCAGCGCGTTCGGGTTGGTCTTGGCGCTGGTGCCCGGCGCGACGCCGAAATACCCGGCCTCGGGATTGATCGCATACAGGCGGCCATCGGCGCCCGGACGCATCCAGCAGATGTCGTCGCCGACCGTCCACACCTTCCAGCCGTCCTGGCGATAGCCTTCCGGCGGAATCAGCATCGCCAGGTTGGTCTTGCCGCACGCACTCGGGAACGCCGCGGCGATGTAGTGGGTCTCGCCCTGCGGAGTCTCGATGCCGACGATCAGCATGTGCTCAGCCAGCCAACCTTCCTTGCGCGCCTGGTACGACGCGATGCGCAGCGCATGGCACTTCTTGCCCAGCAGGGCGTTGCCGCCATAGCCGGAACCGTAGCTCTTGATCGCCAGCTCTTCCGGGAAATGCATGATGAAGCGACGATCGGGGTCCAACTCGCCGATCGAATGCAGGCCCTTCACGAAGCTGCCCTCCCGCTCGATGCGCGCCAGGGCCGCCGAGCCCATCCGGGTCATGATCCGCATGTTGGCGACCACGTACGGGCTATCGGTGATCTCCACGCCGCAGCGCGCCAGCGGCGAATCGATCGGGCCCATGCAGTACGGCACCACGTACAGGGTGCGGCCGCGCATGCAACCGGCGTACAGCGCATCGAGCTTGGCGTGAGCTTCCGCGGGCGCCATCCAATGGTTGTTGGGACCGGCGTCCTGCGCGTCGGGCGTGCAGACGAAGGTCAGGTGCTCGACGCGCGCCACGTCGGACGGACTGGACCGATGCAGGAAGCAATCCGGATGCGTTTCGGGATTGAGCCGAATCAGGTCGCCGGAGGCCAGCATCAATTCCGTGAGCCGGTCATTCTCCGCGTCCGATCCGTCGCACCACTGGACCCGGTCCGGCTGCGTCATCGCGGCCACGTCGGCGACCCATTGGTTGAGGGAATCTAGCTTGCTGGACATGGTTCTGGTTCCGGGTGTGGCTGGATGGGAATGGATCGGCTGGCGCAGGCGCGCGCCGGGGGTGCAATTCTAACCGGTCAGTCCGGAATCAGCGTCGCGGCGACGTGGCTGACGTAGGCCTCGAATTCCTCATGGTGGAGCCGCGGCTGGCCAAGCTGCAACGCCAGTTGGAGGAACCCCACATAGGCCGCGTAGGCCAGGCGCGCGCGATTCTGCGCGTCCTGACGCGGCAGCCCAGCCTGGCGAAAGCTCGCCGTCAGGTACTCCATCCGGCGTTGGGA
>JANPDF010000210.1:0-4255 GCA_031431355.1 Gammaproteobacteria bacterium | reverse complement strand
ATAGGCCTTGAAGGTACCGCCAAAGCGCTCTGCACCCAGCTTGGTCAACGCTGCGGTCAAAGTCGTCTTGCCATGGTCCACGTGACCAATCGTGCCCACGTTGACGTGCGGCTTGGTGCGCTGGAACTTTTCCTTGGACATACGTATTCCTAAATTTATTTGAGTGATTCGCGAGAATCAGTTTTTCTTGATGATCTGGTCGGCGATCGAGTTCGGCGCTTCGGCGTAATGGTCGAATTCCATCGTGAAGGTGGCGCGGCCCTGCGACATGGAGCGCATCGAGGTCGCGTAACCAAACATTTCGCCCAGCGGAACCAGCGCGTTGATGACCTTGCCGGACGGGGTTTCGTCGGAGCCTTGCAGGAGGCCGCGACGGCGCGAAAGATCGCCCATCACGTCGCCCATGTAGTCCTCCGGCGTAACCACCTCGACCTTCATGATCGGCTCGAGCAACGCGGGGTTCGCCTTGACAAAACCTTCCTTAAACGCCATCGAGCCGGCGATCTTGAACGCCATTTCGTTGGAGTCGACGTCATGAAACGAGCCATCGACGGCACGAACCTTGATGTCGACGACCGGGAAGCCGGCGAGGACGCCGTTCTTCATGGCTTCCTGGATGCCCTTGTCCGCAGCCTGCACGTATTCCTTGGGAACTGTGCCACCGACGATCGCATTCTCGAACAGATAACCGGCGCCGCGCTCCTGCGGTTCCATCTCGATGACGATGTGGCCGTACTGACCGCGACCACCGGACTGGCGCACGAACTTGCCTTCCTGCTTGACCAGCTTGCGGATCGCTTCGCGGTAGGCCACCTGCGGCTTGCCGACGTTGGCCTCCACGTTGAATTCGCGTTTCATGCGGTCGACAAGGATTTCCAGGTGAAGCTCGCCCATACCGGCGATGATCGTCTGGCCGGATTCTTCGTCCGAACGCACGCGGAACGACGGATCTTCCTGCGCCAGGCGGCCGAGCGCGATACCCATGCGCTCCTGATCTGCCTTGGTCTTGGGCTCCACGGCCATCGCGATGACGGGCTCCGGGAAGATCATGCGCTCCAGGGTGATGATGTGATCGAGCGAGCACATGGTGTCGCCGGTGGTCACGTCTTTCAGACCGACAGCCGCCGCGATGTCGCCACACAGCACTTCCTTGATTTCCTCGCGCTGATTGGCATGCATCTGCAGGATTCGGCCGATGCGCTCCTTCCTGCTCTTGACCGGGTTGTACACCTGGTCGCCAGCATTCAGGGTGCCCGAATAGACGCGGAAGAACGTCAGCGAACCCACGAAGGGGTCGGTCATGATCTTGAAGGCGAGTGCCGAAAACGGCTCCTTGTCGCCAGCCTTGCGGAAGTCTTCTTGCTCATTGTCATCGATGCCCTTGACCGGCGGACGATCTGACGGCGCCGGCAGGTAGTGGATCACCGCGTCCAGCATCGCCTGCACGCCTTTGTTCTTGAACGCCGTGCCGCAGAACACCGGGATGATGCTGGTCGACAGGGTGCCCGCGCGGATGCCGCCCATGATCTCGTCTTCGGACAACTCGCCGTTATCGAGGTACTTGTTCATCAGCTCTTCGGAGGTTTCGGCAGCTGCCTCAACCATGAACTCGCGGGCCTTCTGGGCCTGCTCGAGAAGCTCGGCCGGGACCTCGGCATACGTGAACAAGGTACCCTGATTCGCCATATCCCAGACGATCGACTTCATCTTGACCAGGTCGATCACGCCCTCGAAGCCTTCTTCGGCACCGATTGGCAACTGCATCGGGACCGCGGAGGCGCCCAGGCGCGACTTCAGCTGCTCAACAACTTTGTTGAAATTGGCACCGGTGCGATCCATCTTGTTGATGAAGGCAAGACGCGGCACGCCGTACTTGTTGGCCTGGCGCCAGACAGTTTCCGACTGCGGCTGGACGCCGCCGACTGCACAAAGCACGAACACAGCGCCGTCGAGCACGCGCAGGGAGCGCTCGACTTCAATGGTGAAGTCAACGTGTCCGGGGGTGTCGATGATGTTGAAGCGGTGGGCCGGGAACGACTTGTCCATGCCAGACCAGAAGCAGGTCGTGGCAGCGGAGGTGATGGTGATGCCGCGTTCCTGTTCCTGCTCCATCCAGTCCATGGTCGCCGCGCCGTCATGCACTTCGCCAATCTTGTGATTGACGCCGGTGTAGAACAGGATGCGTTCGGTCGTGGTGGTCTTGCCGGCATCGATGTGGGCCATGATGCCGAAATTGCGGTACTGGTTGATTGGGGTCGTGCGTGCCACGAGGATGATCCTTTTCTGATTACCAGCGGTATCTGTACCGCCGGCGTGTTGACCGGCGGTATGGGCTTCCGACGGGTATTACCAGCGGTAGTGCGAGAAGGCCTTGTTGGCTTCTGCCATACGGTGCGTTTCTTCGCGCTTCTTGACGGCGCCACCACGATTCTCGGAGGCTTCCAGAAGCTCGGCCGCGAGCTTGCGCGGCATGGTGTTCTCGCCGCGCTTGCGGGCGAATTCGATTACCCAACGCATGGCCAACGCAGTACGACGGGAAGAACGAACTTCCACCGGCACCTGGTAAGTTGCACCACCGACGCGGCGCGACTTCACTTCGACCGCCGGAGCGACGTTAGCCAAGGCCTTTTCAACAAGACCAAGCGTGTCGGAATTCTTTTCACCGATCACGTCCATTGCGCCGTACACGATCTTTTCTGCAATCGACTTCTTGCCGCTCTTCATCACCATGTTGATGAAGCGAGCGACGACTTCCGAGCCGTGCTTGGGATCGGGGAGAATGGAACGGGTGCCGGGAGAACCTTTACGAGACATGCTGCAGTCCTGGTAGGTTTGTAACTATGAAATTGCGAGAACCGGGACTGCGCCATCTGGCGCGGCCTGGTGGAGAAAAACGAAGCCTTACTTCTTCGGGCGCTTGGCGCCGTACTTGGAGCGGCTCTGGCGACGCTTGGCGACGCCGGACGCGTCGAGCGCGCCGCGAACGGTGTGGTAGCGCACGCCCGGGAGGTCCTTGACGCGACCGCCGCGGATCAGGACGACCGAGTGCTCCTGCAGGTTGTGACCTTCGCCGCCGATGTACGAGATGATCTCGAACCCGTTGGTCAGGCGAACCTTGGCCACCTTGCGAAGCGCCGAGTTCGGCTTCTTCGGGGTGGTGGTGTACACGCGGGTGCAAACGCCACGGCGCTGCGGGCAATCGGCCAGCGCGGGGGAGTTGCTCTTGTAGGTGTGCGGCTGGCGCGGTTTGCGAACCAGCTGATTGATCGTCGCCATTGCTCGAAGAACCTTGAAAGTATGGGTCAAGCCGACATGACTCGGCCCAGGGAGACAGAAAAGTATAGAGGGCGTCAAGCCGTCCTGTCAACCTGACAGGCCCCTTCGCCACTCCTCCTGGAGTCGAAAACGAGGCGCTTCCATGCGCCTCATTTCGGTGTTGCGGCCGCCCGGGGGCGGCCATTTCTTACTCTTCGGCGTCGGTCTCGGAGGCTGAGGCGGTGACCTCGGCTTCCATCGCCGGGGTGGCGGAGACGGGAGCCGCACGCAGCGTTTCCATGTCCAGGTCGGTCAGGACCGACTCGGCCAGGCGGCGCTTGGTGTGGTAGGCCAGACCGGTACCGGCCGGGATCAGGCGGCCGACGATCACGTTTTCCTTCAGGCCGCGCAGCGAATCGCGGGTACCGCGGACGGCAGCCTCGGTCAGCACGCGGGTGGTTTCCTGGAAGGACGCCGCCGAGATGAACGACTCCGTCGCCAGCGAGGCCTTGGTAATGCCCAGCAGGACCGGGTCAAACTTGGCCGGGATGCCGTTCTTGGCCACGATCTTGGCGTTTTCCTCGATCACCCGAATGCGCTCGGCCTGTTCGCCGTTCATGAAACGGGTATCGCCAGCGTCGGTGATCTCGACCTTGCGCAGCATCTGGCGAGTGATCGTCTCGATGTGCTTGTCGTTGATCTTGACGCCCTGCAGGCGGTACACGTCCTGGATTTCCTTGACCAGGTAGGCGGCCAGCGGCTCGACGCCGAGCAGGCGCAGGATGTCCTGCGGATTCGGCTCGCCGTCCACGACGGTCTCGCCCTTCTCCACGTGCTCGCCCTCGAACACGATGATCTGGCGATACTTCGGAATCAGCTCTTCGTGCTCGTTGCCGTCCGGATCCTTGATGATCAGGCGCTGCTTGCCCTTGGTGTCCTTGCCGAAGCTGACGATGCCCGAGCGCTCGGCGAGGATCGCCGGATCCTTGGGCTTGCGTGC
>JANPDF010000209.1:0-2410 GCA_031431355.1 Gammaproteobacteria bacterium | reverse complement strand
CCCGGTTCCGACCGGCACCCACATGGTAGGCTTGCGCCTCATTGTCGGGCTCGGCAACCCCGGCCCCGAACACGCCCGAACCCGGCACAACGCCGGGTTCTGGTTTATTGACGCCTTGGCCGAGAAGCTGGGTGTGCGTTTCGGGCTGGAGTCCAAACTGCACGGCGAGACGGCAAAAGCCCATATCGGCGGAGCCACGGTCTGGCTTCTCAAGCCGGCAACCTTTATGAACCTGAGCGGCCGTTCGGTCGCCGCCGCCCTGCGTTACTGGAAGATCGAGCCGGAAGAGTGCCTGTTGGCCCACGACGAACTGGACCTGGACACCGGCACGGCGCGGCTCAAGTTCGATGGTGGGCACGGCGGGCAGAACGGGCTTCGGGACACCATGCAGCACCTCGGGCACGGCCGGTTTCATCGCCTGCGAATCGGCATCGGCCATCCCGGCCACAAGGACAAGGTCACCCCGTGGGTGCTCGGCCGGCCGGGACGGGACGATGAGGCCGCGATGCTCCGCGCCGTAGAGGAATCGATCGACGTGATCCCGCTTGCTGTCGCTGGTGAATTCAATGAGGCAATGAAGCTGCTGCACACGCCGAAAGACCGATAACCACAGTCAAGCGCGACTCTCGCGTCGGACGACAACAGATCAGGGCAACAGCATCCCATGGGCATCAAATGCGGCATCGTCGGACTACCAAACGTTGGCAAGTCGACCCTCTTCAACGCGTTGACCAAGGCGGGCATCGCCGCGGCCAACTTCCCTTTCTGCACGATCGAGCCCAATACCGGTGTCGTTCCGGTGCCCGACCCGCGGCTCGCGCAGCTGGCGGAGATCGTCAAGCCGCAGAAGATCCTGCCTACTTCCTTCGAGTTCGTGGATATCGCCGGCCTAGTCGCCGGCGCTTCGAAGGGCGAGGGTCTGGGCAACAAGTTCCTGGCCCACATTCGCGAAGTCGATGCCATCGCCCACGTCGTGCGCTGCTTCGAGCACGCCGACATCATCCATGTCGTCGGCCGGGTGGACCCGATCGATGACATCGAGATCATCGATACGGAGCTCGCCCTTGCTGACCTGGACTCCGTCGAAAAAGCCCTGAACCGCGCCGATAAGGCAGCGAGAGTCGGGGATAAAGACGCCATCGTGAAAAAAGAGGTGCTCACCCGCCTGCGTGACGGATTGAACCAGGGGACGCCGGCGCGGGCGCTGCAGCTGTCCGAGGACGACAAGGCGGCGGTTCGCGACCTGTTCCTGCTTACATTGAAGCCGGTGATGTACGTGGCCAACGTTCTGGAGGACGGCTTCGAGAACAACCCGCACCTGGACAAGGTCCGGGCCAGGGCGGCCCAGGAGGGCGCCGAAGTGGTGCCGGTCAGCGCCGCGATCGAAGAAGAGATGGCCCAACTCGAGGACGAGGACCGCGCCGAATTCCTGGCCGAAATGGGACTCTCCGAGCCCGGTCTGAACCGCGTGATCCGGGCTGGCTACAAGCTGCTGGGCATGCAGACCTACTTCACGGCAGGGGTCAAGGAAGTCCGCGCCTGGCAGGTTCACAAGGGTTCGACGGCGCCCCAGGCGGCCGCGGTCATCCACACCGATTTCGAGAAGGGCTTCATCCGGGCGGAGACCATCGCGTTCGACGATTTCATTCGCTATCGGGGCGAGTCGGGTGCCAAGGACGCCGGCCGCCTGCGCCTGGAAGGCAAGGAATACGTGGTTCAGGAAGGCGACGTGCTGCACTTCCGCTTCAACGTCTGAGCGCAGGAACCTCCCTGGAGGCAAAAACTCCCGTCGAATCAGGCCGTTGACAAAAGCTGTCGCGACCGCGAAAATTACGGGCTCTCTGTGGAGGGATACCCAAGCGGCCAACGGGGGCAGACTGTAAATCTGCTGGCTCACGCCTTCGGTGGTTCGAATCCACCTCCCTCCACCAGTTTTCGCGGCACCAGTTTCACTGCGTCATGCTTCAGAAGTGCGGGAGTAGTTCAATGGTAGAACATCAGTTTTCCAAACTGATTACGAGGGTTCGATTCCCTCCTTCCGCTCCATTGAGTTAGACCGTAGCAGTCGATATATCAGTTTCGTTACACATCAGATTTCGTTACGCGCCAGATTTTGTTTCACGCAACAAACGCTCATCTAGCTCAGTCGGTAGAGCACTTCCTTGGTAAGGAAGAGGTCGCAGGTTCGATTCCTGTGATGAGCACCATATCCCCCGGATCGCCTGGCGAGCCGGATCTGACATCCACTTGAATTCATCGGGTAATCGCAATGTCCAAGGAAAAGTTCCAGCGCACCAAGCCGCACGTCAACGTGGGCACGATTGGTCACGTGGACCATGGCAAGACGACTTTGACCGCAGCGTTGACCAAGCTGGGTGCAGAGCGCTTTGGCGGTACCTTCAAGGCCTAT
>JANPDF010000208.1:0-4781 GCA_031431355.1 Gammaproteobacteria bacterium | reverse complement strand
GGTCCTGGCCGCGGTGTTGCTGGTGGCAGCGGCCAAGCTTATGTTTACCTAGACACGCGGCGCGCTTGATCCCGGTCAGTTTGACAGCGGTGGATTGCCGGTACATTACCTGGCACATCGCCGCCACTGGAGGCCGCATGCCCAATCCGCAAGGCCCGCAGGGTTTCCACATGGCCGATGTCCGGCGCAAGCGCGTAACGCCGCGGCGCGCGGTGGCGACCGGTGAGTTGCTGGCCGGTCCTGTTGCCTTCGAGGCGCTGGTGCAACGTCAGCTGCCCAAGGGCGATGCGATGCAGATGGCGGAAGTGGCCGGCATCCAGGGCGCCAAGCAGGCCGCCCAGCTGATGCCGCTGTGCCATCCGATCAATCTGGAGTTCGTGGACCTGCGTTGCGTCCCCGTGCCAGAGCGCAGCGCCATCCGCGTCTACTGCGAGGTAGGTGCGAACGCCCGCACCGGTGTCGAGATGGAGGCGCTGGCCGGAGCCAGCGCGGCGCTGCTGACCTTGTACGACCTGACCAAGCCGGTCGAGCCGGCGCTGGCCATCGGCGGCATTCGATTGCTGTTCAAGGAAGGCGGAAAGAAGGGGCTGTGGCTTCATCCGGAAGGCATGGATGAGTCCGAGCGCGCCCACTACCGCCCGCGCGGCGTCGCCCGGCTGGACGGCATCGCGACGGCGGTGATCACCTTGAGTGATCGCGCGCATGCCGGCGTCTACGAAGATCGCTCTGGTCCCGTGGCGGTGGCAGCACTCGCCGCGCTCGGCGCCGACGTGCGCAGCCTGCTGTTGCCGGACGGCGTGACGGCGATGAGCGATAGCTTGCGCGCTCTGTCGGGCGAGGGCGTGCGGCTGGCGATCTGCACGGGTGGCACCGGTCTCGGACCGCGAGACCTGGCCCCGGAAGCGCTCGCCGACGTAGCGACACGTCATGTGCCGGGTCTGGCCGAGCTATTTCGTTCCGCCAGCAGCGCGCACACATCGCTGGCCTGGCTGAGCCGGGCCGATGCGGCCCTGGTCGGCGACGATCTGCTGGTCATCTGTCTGCCTGGCAGCCCCAAGGCGGTGGAGCAAGGCATGGCGATCCTGGCCCCGTTGCTTGCGCATGCGCTGGCGATGGTTCGCGGCGAGGCACATTCGTGATCGGCATGTTGGGAGCCAACCCATGAAGCTGCAGGTGCAAGGCCAGTCGGTGCGCGTTCGTTTGTCGGAGGACGATCTTGCTGCGTTGCTCGAGGGAGGTCGCTGCAGCGACGTGACTAGTCTCGGGACGCTTGGATGTTGGCAACGCGACCTCATCCTGGTTCCCGCACTTGTGGGCGGTCTCAGCGCTGAAGGCGGAACCTGGTCCTTGCGCGTGCCGCGCGCGGCGTTCGAGGCATTTGCCGGCGAGCGGCCGCGGCGGGATGGTTTCGTTTTGCCCGGCGGCGATGGCGCCGGCCTGGACATCACCATCGAGGTGGACGTGCGCGATAGCCGCAAGCGGCTGCCACGATCCGCGTCCAGCCGCCCCGAGGGCTGACACTTATTCGCGCAGCACGGACCTGGCCAATTCCTGCAGTCGCGGAAGATCGCGGATCTCTACGTCTCGCCGGCTCACCCGCACCAGCCCATCCGTCTGGAAGCGCCGCAGCACGCGGCTGATTGTTTCCGACGCCAGGCGCAGGTAGTTGGCGATGTCGGTGCGCGCCATGGTCAGTTGCAGATGAGTCGGCGAGGAGCCGCGCTGTCCATAGCGGCGCGACAGCGAGACCAGGAACGCAGCCAGGCGTTCATCGGCGGGATAGTTGCCGGCGAGCAGCACGGCCTTGCCGATGTCGAGGCTGAGCAACTTGAACAGATTCGACTGCAGGCCGGGCAGGCGGGTGGCGAGCATCGCCATCTTCGGGAACGAGAACCGGCACAGCATCACCGATTCCAGCGCCACCGCGTTGCAGGGATAGCGGGCATGGTGGATCGCGTTCAGGCCGATCACCTCGCCAGGCAGGAAGAAACCAAGCACCTGTTCGTGTCCTGCGGGATCGAGCACGTAGGTCTTGACCGTGCCCGACCGGACCGCCGCGATGGCGGTGAATGCATCGCCCTCGCGGAAGATATGCGCACCCTTCGCGAACGGGCCGACGTGTTCGACCAGCACATGCAGCTGGCCGAGCGCGGTCTTGTCCAAGCCCTGCGAGAGGCAGGCCTCCGAGAACGCGCAGGTACTGCAGAAATGCAGATCGTCGCCGTCGTCGGTGATCGGCCCGGATCGTGGATCACGGATGGCAGGCTGGCGGCGCAGCGATTCGGCGGTTGGAATCGCAGTCATGACGGCACTCTAGCGACCAGGCGAGCCAGCTCCCTTGACACCGGTCAAGCAGGCGCAGGGTTGTCGGGGAGCCGGGCGCGGACGCTCGGAAACGGCTGGTTTCCACTTGACCCAGGTCAGCGCGGACCGGCGCGGCAACGGCTCCAATGTGCCCATGGCCGCTGCCCGCCCTGATCCAGGCTTCAACGACGCCGCCGACGTACTCGAGATGGACTTGCGCCATCTGCCCGCGCCGGAGCCGATGGTGCGCATTCTCGATGCGCTGGCCTCGCTCGCCGACGGTCAAGCCTTGCTCGCGCGGACGCCGTGCCGGCCGGCGCCGCTGTTGCAGCGGCTCGGGGCCATGGGCTATCACGTCGATGTCGCGGTCGCCCCCGGTGGCGACGCCTGGGTCTACATCATCCCCGACGATGGCCTCGCTAGCGCTTGAACGCGCGCCTGCGGCGTTCCTGCCGCTGGCACATCTGCGTCTAGCCCCGGCTTGGGGTGTGCTCGCAGCGTTGCTGCTTTGGCATCAGGGGCCGACGGCCCTTGCTTCTCGTTGGTCGCTGGCGACCGTCGCGCTCGTGCACGTGTTTACGCTCGGCGTGCTCGGCAACGCGATTTTCGGCAGCCTGCTGCAGTTCCTGCCCGTCGTTGCCGGCGTGCAGCAGCGACTGGCGGAGCGGCTGGGCGCGATCCTGCCCGCGTTCTACAACCTGGGCGTGCTCGGGCTGGTCTGTGGTTTCCTGCACTGGCCGGCATTGTTGGCTCCGTCCGGGCTGTTGTTGGCGCTGGCGATTGGCGGCTACTCGGTTTCCGGCCTGGCCGGAATGCGTTTTGACGGGCGGCAGACCTGGTTGCGCATCGGATTGGCCGTGGCATTGTCCGGACTGTTGGGTGCGGCGCTGCTCGGCCTGCTCCTGGTCGCGGGGCTGTCCGGCCTGATCCCCGTGCCGATGGCCGCGCTGACCGACGCACATGCCGCCGTCGGGCTGGTTGGCGGCGCGCTACTGCTGGCGGGCGCCGTGGGCAGCGTCGTGTTGCCGATGTTCCAGGGCACCGCGTTTGTGCCCGATCGCTGGCTTGCGGCCTGGGTGCTTGGCCTGGTGGGCGCGGTCGCGGTTGCGGTCGCGCTCCGTGTCGTTGGCGCCAACGATGGGTGGGCGCTGTTGCTGGCGCTGCCCGTGGCCGCCTTCGCCGTCGCCGTGCTCGTCTTGCAGGCGCGGGCGCCACATCGCCGCAATCGCACGCTGGTCGCTTTCTGGCGACTGGGCGCCTGCGCGCTGCTCGCGGTGACCGCGCTGTCGCTGGCCGCCACGCGTTGGCCGGACTCGCGCTGCGCGATGGTCGCCGGCGTGCTCGGCATCGCCGTGGCCTTGCCCGCGCTGGTGCTGGGCATGCTGCTGGAAATCTCCGCGTTCCTGACCTGGCTCGACCTGCAAAGTTCGCGCGTGCGCAGCCGCGGCCACCGTTTGCCCGGCATCGACTCGCTGCTGCCGGAAGCGCGCAAGCTGTTCCTGCTTCGTTGGCATGTGTTGGCGGCGATTGCACTGGCGTTCGCGGCGGCCTGGCCAGGCAGCGCCGCGGTTCGCTTCGCCGCGCTGGCGCTCGCCGCGGCCTATGGCCTGACCTGTCTGGAGCTGCTTGGACTTTGGCAGCGCGCGCGACGAGTCGCCGTTGCCGCGCCGCTCGCCAGAGTGCCGCTCGTTGGGGAGCCGCCTGGTGCGCCCTGACTCGTCACCCCTGCCGCTTTCCGGCGTGCGCCGCCTGATCGATGGCGTGGATGACGTGTTGCTGGCGCTGCTGGCGGTGCGCCGTCGATTGGTGGCCTCTGCCGCCGCGATCAAGCGATCGACCGACCAGCCGGACCGCGATGACGGACGCGAACGCGATGTCTACCAGCGCGCCCGACGTCTCGGGCGACGCCTGGGCGTGCCGGCAGACAGTAGCGACCGTTTGATGTCGCTGCTGATCAGCGATGCCTGCGGTCAACAGGGTTTCACCGCTTCGGCCGTGGTCGAGGACCTGGCGGCGCTTGACCTGGATCAGCGCGGCGCCGACGGCGCTGGGCGCATGCTGCCGGCAACCATGAGCGATCCTCGATTGACCCCGCCGCAAACTTCCTGGCTTCGCCTGTTGCCACCACCGGCGCGGCTGGCGCCGTTCCTGCGCCGGATCCCGTCCTCGTGGCAGGCGCGGCTGCTCGAGGCCGCGATGCAGCGTGTGCTGGCCGGACCGTTGGCGAAAGGTGCGCTCGACATGCTGGATTCGCGCCGGCTCGGGATCGAAGCCAGCGACCTCGGGCTGCGTTGGGTAGTGCAGTTGCGCAACGGCCGGATGGTCGTGTGCCAGCCGGAGGAAGTCGCCGAGTCCACGGTGCGCGGAACAGCAACCGACCTGCTGCTGCTTGCCAGCCGGCGAGAAGACGCCGATACCCTGTTCTTCCAGCGCCGATTGCTGCTGACGGGCGATACCGAGTTGGGCCTCACCGCGCG
>JANPDF010000207.1:0-11434 GCA_031431355.1 Gammaproteobacteria bacterium | reverse complement strand
TTCGCCGCCAAGTTCGCGGCTGCCATCCACGCCAAATTCCCCGGCAAGATGCTCGCCTACAATTGCTCGCCGTCCTTCAATTGGAAGAAGAACCTCGATGACGCCACCATCGCCACCTTCCAGCACGAGCTGGCGGCGATGGGCTACAAGTTCCAGTTCATCACCCTGGCCGGTTTCTACTCGCTGAACTACTCGATGTTCAACCTGGCCCACGGCTATGCACGCAACCAGATGAGTGCCTTCGTGGAATTGCAGGAAGCCGAGTTCGCCGCCGCCGAGCGCGGCTTCACCGCGGTCAAGCACCAGCGCGAGGTCGGCACCGGCTATTTCGACTCGGTCACCCAGGCGATCCAGGGCGGCACCAGTTCGACCACCGCGCTGAAGGGATCCACCGAGGAAGAACAGTTCCAGGACGGCGCCGACAAGGCCGCCGCCTAAGCCGCGGCCGGGGCTGCAGGCCCCGGCTGGCGCGGCCCCTGCCGGATCGGCTGAGTTTGGTTACACTCGGCGACTCCCGTTCCATCCCGAGCCGCCGTGACCCAGGTCGATTCCCGCTTGCCGCATCCAACCGTTGATGCCCGCT
Source organism: Gammaproteobacteria bacterium (assembly GCA_031431355.1). Taxonomy (GTDB): domain Bacteria; phylum Pseudomonadota; class Gammaproteobacteria; order Xanthomonadales; family Xanthomonadaceae; genus Arenimonas. The sequence continues at coordinate 10,851 of JANPDF010000207.1, read as the reverse complement.
TGCAGCCGAGCGTGCTCAATCGCGAGGAGTGGGGCTTGCTGTCGGCCGCGGGCGTTACCCGAGCGGCGCTTCCCGGTGAGCAGCTGTTTCGCCGCGGCGACGATGCGCAGAGCCTGTTCCTGATCGACACCGGCCAGGTCCGGCTCAGCTTCGAAGACGGTATGGCCGACAAAGTGCTCGGCAGCGGCCAGTATTTCGGCGAGTTGTCGGTGTTCGTCGGCCAGCACCAGCGCTTCGGCAGTGCGGTGATGGAATCGGACGGGGTGTTGTTCGAAATTTCGGACGAGGCCTTCGCCGGCCTGCTCGAGCGCGAGCCGGCGATCATCTCCCGGTTCATGCAACGCAGCTTCGCTTACTTGCTGGCCGGTGAGCAGCAGTTGATGCAAAGCCTGCGCCGCCGCAACGAAGACCTGATGCAGACCCTGGACACCCTGCGCCAGACCCGCAGCGAGCTAAGCTTCGCCCAGCAGCTGGTGCGTTCGGATGACCTGACGGGCCTGGCCAACCGGCGCGGCCTGTACCGCTATCTGGACGAGTCCTCGCGCTTCCCGCTGGCCGGCAAGCGCATGGCCCTGCTGCTGATTGATATCGACCAGTTCAAGCGGCTCAATGACCTGAGCGGGCATCTGGTTGGCGACTCGGCCCTGCGCGCGGTCGCCGACGAGATCCGCCGCATCGCCGGCCCGCTGGAGCTGCCGTGCCGGCTCGGCGGTGATGAATTCGCCCTGGTGCTGCGCGTGGCCGATGAAGGCGACCTGGCCAATCGGGCGCTCGGCCTGATCGCCTCGGTGCGCGCCCTGCGCCTGCCCAGCCTGCGCGAGAAGGCACTGACCATCAGCGTCGGCGGGGTGTTTTGCTCAGATCCGGGCGGCTGGGCCTCCTGGTATAGCCAGGGCGACCTGGCGCTGTATGAAGCCAAGAGCCGGGGCGGGGACCGCTGGCGACTGTCGCTTTGACCGGCCCAATGGCCTCGGTGCGGCGGCTTTGTCGTTGCTAGTACCACCAAGGCTGCGACACAGGTCATGAACTTAAGGGTCAACCCTCCACCCCGGTCCCGCGCCGGCAGTCCAGTCACGCCCATGCTTCGGGCGGTGTTGCTGGCTGACCTGGTCGACTCGACCGCCTTCATCCAGGGCTTCGGCGACGCGCGCGCGGCGATCGCGCTGCAGCAGCTCGACCTGCGCCTGCGCGACCTGCTGGAGTTCACCGGCGGCCGCCTGATCGACAAGGCCGATGGCCTGCTGGCGATCTTCGAGCGGCCGATCCAGGCGGTTGATTTCGCGCTGCGCTACCAGCAGGCGCTGCGCGAATTCAGCGCCAGCGAGCAAGCCACGCTGACCGCCCGCGTCGGCATCCATGTCGGCGAGGTGATGACCTGGAGCAACACCGAGCTCGACGTGCTGGCCGGCGCCAAGCCGCTGGAGGTCGAGGGCCTGGCCAAGCCGGTCGCGGCCCGGCTGATGTCGCTGGCGCTGCCGGGCCAGATCCTGATGTCGAGCATGGCGCAGTCGCTGGCCCATCGCGCCAACGCCGAGCTCGGCGAACGCGCCGAACGGGTGCGCTGGATCGCCCATGGCCGCTACCGGTTCAAGGGCGTACCGGCGCCAATCCTGGTCCATGAAGTCGGCGAAACCGGCATCGCCCCGCTCAGCAAGCCGCCCTCCACCCAGAAGGCCTGGCGCGAACTGCCGTTGTGGCGACGACCGCCAGTGCTGGCGATGGAGGCCACCCTGTTCCTGCTGGTCGGCGGCTTCTACGCCTACAGCATTTCCAGGAGTCCGCCAGCGCTGGCCTTCAACCAGCGCGACTGGGTCGTGGTCGGCGACCTGAGCAATTTTACCGCCGACCCGCGCCTGGACGAGTCGCTGGAAACCGCGCTGCGGGTCGGGCTCGAGCAGTCGCGCTACGTCAACTTGGTGCCTGACCTGAAAGTCCGTGATGCCTTGCAGAGGATGGGCCGCAGCCAGAAGGCCACGGTCGATCGCGCCGTCGGCAGCGAGATCGCGCTGCGCGAAGGCGCACGCGCGCTGCTGCTGCCCTCGGTCGCGGAAGTCGGCGGCCGGCTGCGCGTGAGCATCGAGGTGATTGATCCGAACAACCAGACCACGGTGTTCGCCGAAGTTGCAGACGGGCGTGGCGTCGACTCGGCGCTCCCGTCCCTTGACAAGGTAACCCGCGAACTGCGCGAAGGCTTGGGAGAGTCATTTGACAGTATCGAGGCCGACAGCAAACCCTTGGCCAAGGTGACCACCGGCAATCTGGATGCCCTGCGCGCGTATTCGCTGGCCGAGGCCGCCTATTCTCAGAGCCGAGACCAGGAAGCCTTGGCCTTATATCAGCACGCCCTCGCTCTCGACCCACAGTTCGCAATGGCGCAGATGGGCTTGGCCCGCGTTCGCGCCAAGAACGGCGAGTTGGCAGTGGCAAAACAACTTGCCTTGGCGGCACGCGAGAATCGGCAGCGACTGACTCAACGTGAGGCCCTGGAACTCGACACCTTTATCGCCCGCTTCGGCCCGCTATCGGAATTGCTTCCGAAATACAAGCTTTGGGCGGCGTTGTATCCAGACTCCTTCAAGGCCTATTACGGTTATTCATTTGAGGCGTGGGGCAATCACGCTTACCTCGATGGACTTCAGTTTCTGACTCCTGCTCTTTCGCTGAAAAATCCGGCGCGCGGCAAAGCGTACTATCTGCAAGGAGTCCTCCTGCTGTCGCTCAACCGCTATGCAGAGGCGCGTGCGGCCTTCCAGCAAAGCGAATCCATGGGCGTGGCCGGCCGCAAATTGGAGTATGCCGAAACCTTCGCCGCCGAGCGCAATTACGCTAGCGCCGGCCGCGTCCTGCAATCACAGACGCGAGGTGGCATGGCTGGCGCGGACCTGGAACTGCGGTTGGACGACCCGGTATTCCTGCTGGATCAAGGTCAGTGGGCGGAGGCGGTGGCCTCCCTGACAGCACTGCGAAAACAGGCGGAAGCGGTATCTCCGTTTCAGGCGCGGGCTTTGCTCGGGGCGAGTCTTGCCCTGGACGGATACACCGGACAACTGAAGCCGGCGCAGTGGCGCGATTTTGTTGCGACGGAATCGCGACGGCTGAAGAGCAAGGATGACCAGGAACGCGACAATGCCATTTTCCCCTTGCTCGCCGGCGGCTGGCTGGCGGCACGCCACGGTGATCTGCGGACCGCGAAGACGGCGCTGGCTTTGGCGCAAGGACCGGCGGCGACCAATGGCGAGGCGTCGGTGGTCGGTATGCAGACGATCCTGGAAGCCGAGCTGGCGCTGGCGGCGCACCGGCCGGAAACCGCCATCGCTCTGTTGCGAGCGCGCCACGATGGCAGCGAGTTGTACTTCAGTCACGCGGTACTGATGCGCGCCTATGCCGCCGCGGGCCAGAATGCCGCGGCCTTGGTCGAAGCCGATTGGCTGGCCCATGAGCGCGGCCGTGCCTACGCCGAATGGAACAGTTCCGATATGTGGAGCGCGGCGAATCTTGTCGAGAGCAATCTGGCCTTGCTCAGTGCCGCCGAGTTCGCCACGAAACTGGGCCAGCCGAAGCTGGCCCGGCGAAAGCTGACAGATTTCCGGCGCGCATGGCCGAAGGCGGAGACGATTCCCTTCGTCGCGGCGCGCTTGCAATCGCTCCGCGCGGCCCGGTCTTCAGCTCGCCTCTAGGGCTTCCATGGCGAAGGTGAATGGTTTTGAGACCAGTTGCGCCTGCAACTCCTTGCGCGCCGCCTCGATCTGCGACTTACTGGCCAGCGTCTTGACGCTGTAGCAGCAGACGAGGGGGTCGGCGCCTTTCACGTCGCGGTCGGCGTCGGGAGTTTCATGCCCGAGCTTGTGCAGCGCTGCACGCGGATTTTTCTCGAACAAGGCACGGAAGCCGTCGTCGTTGGACAGCTTGTCGAGCAACTTGTCGGCGATTTCCGGCGAAAAATTATTGGGCATGCGTATTCCCCTAACGCCTCGTATTGAGGTCGAGGCAGGTTAGCGGCTGTCTTTCGCCAGCGCAATAAGCCAGAGACCGCCCGAGGGCAGTCTCTGACGTCGAGCTTTGCGAATCATCACCGGGAATTTGTTTGGCAGGTTCTGCGACTCTCAGGCTTTTAACCCTGCGATTTCAAATTTGAAAGGACCGCTAGCCAGTTGGCGATGCAGCAAGGCGTGCGTGGCCCGGATGGTCTCCTTGCTCGCCAGCTTGGCGCAGCCCAGCAGACAAATCACCGGATCGGCGCCCTTGATATCCCGATCGATCTCCGGGGTTTCATGGCCGGCCTGGCGCAGCGCGGCTCGCGGGTTTTGCTCGAACAGCGCGCGAAACGCGTCGTCGCTGGAAAGCAGATCCAATAGCCGGTCGGTGACCTCAGGCGCAAATGTCATCCGGGAGGTGCTCACCGGTTCGGCTGCGTAGAGGTCACAGGATTCTTCGGCGCGACGATCTTCAAAAGCAGTGTTCATGACTATCTCCGGGGCGGCGTAAATGCCGACGGGCAGCCTATCCCCCCCCCAACGAGGAAATCAAGTCATTGACGCCTATCGAATTCTGGCAAGATCGCGGCTCCGTCCCAGTGCCCACACCATGCAACTCAAACGCCCGAAATTCTTTTTCATCGAACGCCGCGAGCGCCCGGAGTTCTCGTTCGATAGCCTGCTGTCCGGCGGTGCCGGCGTGGTCAGCTGCGGTGAATGGGTGGCGCTGGCGCCGCATCTGGGTCGCGAAGTGGTGCTCGAGACTGGCGATCTGGCGGTGTTCGCCGTCGTGACCGCCGAACAGGCGCTCCCACGAGATGCCTTGGCCACCGAATTCGGCGCCGAACGGATCGCCCGATTGGTCGATGCCGGGCTGCTGATTGGCGACCATGCCGAGCACGACATGGTGCGTGCCCGCGATCGCTCCCTGCGCGATACCGCTTGGTGGGGACCGGCGGCGATGGTGCAGGCCTTCGGTCGCTGGCGAGACATCGATGTCATCGCCGATGCCGCGCGCGTGGGCGAGCGCACCTGGAACGGCATGGTCACCGACCACGGCCCGCCGCCGTCGGCCACTTTGGAGCTGCGGCCACGCGAGACGTGGAAGCCCTTGCCGCCGCCGGAAAAAACTGCACTCGATGCGATGCTGGCAGCGCGCTCGACCTGTCGCAATTTTGATCCGGACTTTGGTCTGCCCCTGGCTGACCTGAGCGCGCTGCTGCATCGGGTGTTCGCTGCCCAGGCGACACAGGACTTTGTACCCGGTGCAGCGGCGCTGAAGAAGAACAGCCCGTCCGGCGGTGGACTGCATCCGATCGAGGCATTTGTCCTGGTGCAGCGTGTCGATGACTTGGCGCCGGGGCTGTATCACTATCACAGCACGGCGCATGCGCTGGAGCCGATGCAGTTGTTGTCGGCGGAATCCATCGCGGCTCTGGCACTCGAATTGGTCGCCGGCCAGCACTGGTTCGCCGACGCGCCCGTGCAGATCCTGATGGCCGCGCGCTTCCAGCGCAACTTCTGGAAATACCGCAACAACAGCAAGGCCTGGCGGGTGATCCAGCTCGATGCCGGCCACCTGTCGCAGAACCTGTACCTCGCCGCCACCGAACTCGGCTACGGCGCCTTTGTCACCGGCGCGATCAACGATGACTGTGCCGAACGACTATTCGAATTCGATGGCCTTGCTACGGGTGCGATCGCGGTCTGCGGTTTTGGCCGTCGCGCGCGGGAAACAGTGACTGTCGAATTCGATCCGCTCGGCAAGGCCGTGCGCTGATGCGCCAGCCGTCGCACTAGGAGACCTCTGGCGCGTCGCGTCGGGGCAGTCCGTCCGCCGGGTCGATGCTCACCCAGTCGACATGGCTATCCCAGAACACGTGCAACTGCGGCGCGCGATCAACCGGATCGCTGAAGTTGGCCAGCGCGATGTGCAACTCGCCCGGCCAGCGCGAGGAACGGAAGAACAAGGTCGACCCGCACTGCGAACAGAAGCCGCGTTCGGCCGGCCCGGAAGATCGGTACCAACGCAGCCGCGCGGCCGGATCGTCGATCCGGCAGCTGTCTTCGTGCACGCCGACCCAGGTGACGAAGGCGGCGCCATGCGCGCGCCGGCACATCGTGCAGTGGCAGTGGGCCACCCACTTGCTTGGCAGCGTCGCCGTGAATTCGATTTCGCCGCACAGGCAGCGTCCGCTGGATTGAGTCATCGTATTGGCCTCCCCGGCGGGCCGCGGCGCGGCTGCAAGGGCAAACCGTAGCGCGGCTGCGGTCGTCGCGACAAGCAGCGGGCAGGTGGCGCTGCCTGGAACCCGATCATGCCGCCGGTCGCTGCTCGTCGCGATCGAACTGTCGGTAGCCGATTGCCTCGGTCAAGTGCGCGGTCGCGATCGCCTCGCAGCCCTCGAGATCGGCGATGGTGCGGGCCACGCGCAGGATCCGCTGGGTCGCTCGCGCCGACAACTGCATGGCGGCCATCGCGCGCTCCAGCAGACCGTGGTCGGCATCGCGCAGGCGGCAGTGCCGTTCGGTGTCGGCCTGGCCCATGGCCGCGTTGGTCATGCCACAACGCGCCTGTTGGCGTTCTCGCGCCGCCATCACGCGGACGCGCACGGCCGCGGTCGACTCGCCACGTGGGGCATCGCCGCGCATATCACGCGGTGCCAGTCGCGGAACCGGCACCTGCAGGTCAATCCGGTCCAGCAGCGGACCGGACAGGCGCGCGCGATAGCGTCGGATCGCCTCGAACGTGCATCGGCAACGGCCGGAGGGATCGCCGGCCCAGCCGCAAGGACAGGGATTCATCGCCGCGACCAGCTGGAAGCGCGCCGGGAACTCGCACTGGCTGGCGGCGCGCGAAATCGTGATCACGCCCGACTCCAGCGGCTGCCGCAGCACCTCCAGCGCATGCCGACTCCATTCGGCCAGTTCGTCGAGAAACAGCACGCCGTTGTGCGCCAGCGAAATCTCTCCCGGTCGTGGACCTACGCCACCGCCCGCCAGCGCCACGGCACTGGCGGTGTGGTGTGGCGAACGGAAACTGCGCACTCGCCAGCGCGCCAGGTCCACGCCCTGTCCGCTGATCGAGGCGAGCACGGCGCTTTCCAGCGCCTCGGCTTCGCTGGCCGGAGGCAGCAGGCCCGGCAGCCGCGACGCCAGCAGTGTCTTGCCGCAACCCGGTGGCCCGATGAACAGCAGGTGGTGGGCACCCGCGGCAGCGATCTCCAGCGCGCGCCGCGCCAGCAGTTGCCCACGCACGTCGGCAAGGTCGGCGCAGGCGGCCATCGCCGTACCAGCTTCCGTGCCGATGGCCGCGGCCAGGGACTTGGTGGCATTCAGATGGCCGACAACTTCCAGCAGCGTGCGCGCGGTGTAGGCCTCGACATTGCCCGCCAGCGCCGCCTCGTGGCCGTTGCCCGCGGGAACGATCAACGCGCGCCCCGCGGCCGCGGCGGCGATGGCCGCGGGCAGTACGCCCTCGATGGGGCGCAGCTCCCCGGTCAGTGCCAGCTCGCCAAGGAATTCGAAGCGGTCCAGCGCACGCGCATCGATCACTCCGCTCGCAGCCAGGATACCGAGCGCGATCGGCAGGTCGAAGCGACCGCCGTCCTTCGGCAGGTCGGCCGGCGCCAGGTTGACGGTGATCCGCCGGCTCGGAAATTCAAATTGCGCGCACTGAATCGCGGCACGGACGCGGTCGCGACTCTCGCGCACCGCCGCTTCCGGTAAGCCGACGATGTTCAGCGCCGGCAATCCGGCGGCGAGATACACCTCGACCCGCACCGCCGGCGCGAGCACGCCCGTCCGGGCGCGGCTGTGCGCCAGTGCAATGGTCATCGGTGATCCGACGCTCAGTGCGTGCCGGAATTCGGCGCCGCCAGCTTGGCTTCCAGTACCTGTACTGCGCGTTCGAGTGCGTCGATCTTCTCGCGCGTACGCAGCAACACGGCGCGCTGTACGTCGAATTCCTCGCGCGTGACCAGGTCCAGCCGGGCCAGGCCCGCCTGCAGCGTGGCCTTCATGTTCTGCTCGATGTCGGCGCCGGCGTCCTTGAGCCCCGGCGGCACCAACTCGCTGAGGCGTCGGGCGAGGTCGTCGATGGCTTTCAGGTCGATCATGCGATTTCTCCAGTGGTAGCCGGCAGTCTCTCCATTGCGGCGTGTCCGCGCCATCGGCATTGCACCGATCGAAGCGTAGGAAATTCCCCACCGGCAACGGTGCGACGATGATGGTCGCGGGGGCCGACATCGAACCACTTTTCCGGTGAGCAATCAATCGCAATGGTTGCGGCGACAGTTCCATCCATCCCGCCCGGAGTCAACATCATGCCCGCCGCTTCCAACCATCGCGCCTGGCGGCCATTGCTGCTCGCCCTGCTGACGCTAACCGGGCCGGCGCAGGCCAGCGCCGCGGCCGCCGCGCCGGACAGCGGCGACACGGCCTGGATGCTGGTCGCCAGCGTACTCGTGCTGCTGATGAGCCTGCCCGGCCTGGCCCTGTTCTACGGCGGGCTGGTGCGCGCCAAGAACGTTCTGTCGGTGCTCATGCAGTGTTTCGCCATCGTCTGCCTGGTGACCATCCTGTGGCTCGCCTACGGCTACAGCATCGCCTTCAGCACCCAGGGCATGCAGGCGGGCACGGTGAACCTGTATTCCTTCATTGGCGGCCTCGACAAGGCGTTCCTGGCCGGCGTCGGCCGCGACAGCCTGGTCGCGACGATTCCCGAGTCGGTGTTCGCCATGTTCCAGCTGACCTTCGCCGCGATCACGCCGGCGCTGATCGTCGGCGCGTTCGCCGAGCGCATGCGTTTTGCGCCCCTGCTTTGGTTCACGGCCCTCTGGCTGACCTTTGCCTACCTGCCGCTGGCGCACATGACCTGGGCCGGCGCCGGCGGCCTGTTCTGGGATTGGGGTGTGCTCGATTTCGCTGGCGGCACCGTGGTCCACATCAATGCCGGCATCGCCGGCTTGGTGGCTGCGCTGATGGTCGGCCGGCGCAAGGGCTGGCCGACCACGATGATGCCCCCGCACAACCTGACCCTGACCCTGATCGGCGGCAGCCTGCTCTGGGTCGGGTGGTTCGGCTTCAACGCCGGCTCCGCGCTGGCCGCCAACGGCGCCGCCGGCATGGCCATGCTGGTCACCCAAGTCGCGTCCGCGGCCGCGGCCTTGTCGTGGATGGCGGCGGAATGGCGGCTGCACGGCAAGCCCTCCCTGCTCGGCGTCGTTTCCGGCGCCGTCGCCGGCTTGGTGGCAATCACACCTGCCGCCGGCAGCTGTGGCCCCGGCGGTGCGCTGGCGATCGGGCTGGCGGCTGGCGGCCTGTGTTTTCTGGCCTCCTCGCGCCTGAAGCGCCGGCTCGGATACGACGACGCCCTGGACGTGTTCGGTGTCCACGGCGTCGGCGGCATCGTCGGAGCCTTGCTGACCGGCGTGTTCGCCAGTGCGTCGCTGGGTGGCGTCGGCTACGTCGAAGGCGTGGGCATGGCCGGCCAGGTCGGCAGCCAGGCGCTGGCCGTGCTGGTCACCTGTGCCTGGAGCGCCGGCGTCACCGCTGCTTCGCTGTGGCTGATCGCACGCTTCGGTCCGCTCCGCGTGGATGCCGAGGGCGAGAACGATGGCCTTGATCTGGCGCTGCACGATGAGCGCGGCTACAACCTGTAATCTAAGCGCAGCCCGACAAGGACATTTCACCGATGAAAATGGTCATGGCGATCATCAAGCCATTTAAGCTCGACGACGTGCGCGAGGCCTTGTCCGAAGTGGGCGTGACCGGAGTGACGGTGACCGAGGTCAAGGGCTTCGGTCGCCAGAAGGGGCACACCGAGCTGTATCGCGGCGCCGAGTACGTGGTCGACTTCCTGCCCAAGATCAAACTGGAAGTCGCGATCACCAGCGACCAGGTCGATCGCGTCGTCGAGGCCATCCAGACGGCCGCCAACAGCGGCAAGATCGGCGACGGCAAGATCTTCGTCTACGAGCTTGAACGGGTGATGCGGATCCGCACCGGCGAACTGGACGGCGACGCGCTATAGCCTGGGCCCCGCGCGACGCGGACGGAGCCTATCGCTCGTTGCGAATCCTTCAGCTTGGCGGCGCGGTTTCCGACTATGGTGTGGACGGCACCTTGAGCCGGGAGATCCGCCATGACCTCAACCCCCAGGAAACCTGATTTCTCCAACGTTCGCAGTGACGTCAAGAGCACCGAGTCGATCCGGCAACGTCCGGATTTCAGCAACGTGCAGTCGTCCGTGAACTCGAGTGAAGAACTGCTCGGTGCCACGCCGGAGCGCAGCTACACGGTCGTGGAAGGCGACAGCCTGTCGCGCATCGCCAAGCGATGTTATGGCCGCGCCAGACGCTGGCCGGCCATCTATGATGCCAATCGCGACCAGCTCAACGATCCCGACCGGATTTATCCGGGCCAGGTATTGAAGATCCCTTCCAATCCCGATTGAATCGCCGGCTTGCCTGCCGATTGTCGTCACTCACGGAGAACCCGATGAACCGTACCCGTTTCCAGCAACTACTGGCCGTGCTGATGCTGACCGCGGTCGTGCTCGTCGGCTGCAAGAAGGACCCGCCGGCACCGCCGCCCGTGGCCGCGGAGCCGCCACCCGTGCTCGCTCCCGCGCCCGTGCCTGCCGCCGTTTCCGTGGTCAGCGTCGACTTGGCCAACGCGGTCGCCGCCGACGCCAAACTGGCCACCCCGGCCGGCAGTTTCGCGCCGACCGACTCCATCATCGCCGTGGTCTCGACCAGCACGCTCGACCCCCTTGCCAGCGTGTCCGGCAAATTGGCAGCGCGTTGGACTTTCCAGGATGGCCAGGTGGTCAACGAAGAGAGCAGGGACGTCGTCTTCACCGGCGCCGGAACCA
>JANPDF010000206.1:0-12296 GCA_031431355.1 Gammaproteobacteria bacterium | reverse complement strand
TGCCAGGCGCTGGGTCGTCCGGACTGGTCCGATCAGCCCGGCTTCGCAAGCAATGCCGAGCGCGTGCGCAACCGCGTCGAACTGTGCGCCCTGCTTGCCGACATCTTTGCCGGCGCCGATGTCGAGCACTGGCTCGGCCTGTTCAATGCCGCGGGGGTTCCCGCTGCTCCGATAAATTCTGTCGAAAAGGCACTTCGTCATCCGCTTGTCGCCGAGCACGGCATGCGCCTGGAGATCGAGGGTGTGCCGCAGCTTGGCAGCGCGCTGAACCTCTCGCTCACGCCGGTGGAATATCGGCAACCACCGCCGCGGCTCGGCCAGCACAGCGATGAGCTCGCGCTTCGCGCAGGCTGCGATCCGGCGGCGCTACGTGCCAGCGGCGTGATTCGCTGAGTCGTGCCGACAGTCCATTGCTCCATAATCCACCCAGACCCGCCAGGCGGATGCCGATGACGTCACGGACAGGAAAGTGGGACGGGATGCTGGTGGACTGCCAACTCGCCACCATGCGCGACGGATTGGGCCCTTACGGAGCGATCCGCGATGCCGCCATCGCCTGGGCCGATGGACAGATTGTCTTCGCCGGCGAACGCGCGCAGCTGCCGGGCGCTCCGCAGGCGCTGGCTAAGCAAGTCGAAAGTGCGTCGGGCGCCTGGATCACGCCCGCCCTCATTGACTGCCACACGCACCTGGTGTTCGCCGGCGACAGGGCTGAGGAGTTCGAACGCCGCCTGCAGGGCGAAAGCTACGAGCAGATCGCAAGGCAGGGCGGTGGCATCGTTGCGAGCGTGCGCCAGACCCGCGCAGCGTCCGAAGATGAGTTGCTTGCGCAATCGCTGCCACGTGCCGCGGCACTGCGCGCCGATGGCGTCGCCACCATCGAGATCAAGTCGGGCTATGGACTGGATCTCGAGAACGAGCGAAAGATGCTGCGTGTTGCGCGCCGCATCGGCGAGGCGCTCGGGATCAGCGTTCGCACCACATTCCTGGGCGCGCACGCGGTGCCGCCCGACTACGCCGGCCGCGCGGACGAGTACATCGACGCTGCCTGTGGATGGCTTCGCCAACTGCACGCCGAAGGACTCGTGGACGCGGTGGATGCTTTCTGCGAGGGCATCGGATTCAGCGCGGCGCAAACCCGCAAGGTATTCGAGCAGGCTGATGCGCTCGGCCTGCCGGTGAAATTGCACGCCGACCAGTTGAGCGACCTCGGTGGCGCGGCGCTGGTCGCCGAATTTGGCGGCCTGTCGGCTGACCACCTCGAATACAGCTCTCCCGCTGCCGTGGCCGCGATGGCCGCGCGCGGCACCGTCGCGGTGCTGCTTCCGGGCGCCTTCCATTTCCTGCGCGAAACCCGATTACCGCCGATCGAGGACCTTCGCCGGCACGGCGTACCGATGGCGGTGGCCAGCGACCTCAATCCGGGCACGTCGCCGCTGCAATCGCTGCGGCTGGCGATGTCGCTGGCGTGCACCCATTTCCGGATCACGCCCGAAGAGGCGCTGCGGGGCGCGACAGCGCATGCGGCCAGAGCGCTTGGTCTTGCTGATCGCGGCACGCTGGAAGCCGGCAAGCGGGCGGACCTTGCGCAGTGGAACATCAGCCATCCGTCGGAACTGAGCTACTGGCTGGGCGGTGCACCGCTGCAGCGGATGCTGGTCGCCGGCCGCGAGGCCGGGCAGTAACGAAAAAGCCCCGCGAAGGCGGGGCTCTCGACGACAGCCTGCGAAAGCGCTTACTTGGCGGCGGCTTTGCGAGCAGGAGCCTTCTTGGCAACAACCGGAGCCTTGGCCTTGGCTGCCACTTTGGTCACGGCTTTCTTGACCGTGGTCGCGCGCGCGTTGCCATAACTGGAAATATTGCGCTTGCCCTTGGCCGTCTTGCGGTCGCCCTTACCCATGATGTTTCCTTCAATAGATGTGCTTTCGAGGCGCGTAGCCTAACACCCGCGGACCCGCCAACCAAGCCGCTCAGGCCGGTCGGACGCAGCCATCCACGTGCACATGGCCCTGGCTGAGTCGCATGTTGACCAGGTGCGCGACCGAGACCAGTGTGCCGCCAATGCTCATCGCCAGCGCATGCGGAACCAGCGCATGGTGCAGCGCCGGAACCAGGATGCCCGCCCACAGGGCTGCCAGCCCGGGAACCAGCACGGCCAGCGCGTGGTAAGCACGGTGCCGCCGGTAGCCATGCCAGAGGCTGGCGATCGCGAGCGTAGTGGCGGACAAGACGAATAACAGCTCGAAGCGTGGCGATGCGAGGAAGCCCAGCGAGAGCATCGGTAGCAGCGCCAGCGCGATTGGCAGCAGGGCGCAGTGGATGGCGCACAGGAATGCGCCAACGCTGCCGAGGGAATCGGCCCAACGGGACACGGACCAGCGCGGCAGGGACGGCGTCTGCGACATGATTGATACAATATAACATTACAGACAGCCGGGCAACCGGCTGCCTCGCTGTTTCCGGCGCCCGGGCCTAGGTAATCGCCTTGCAATCGGCACAAAGGCCGTGGACTTCCAGCGTCTGCGCCCGCGGCGTGAATCCGAAGGCCTTGGCCTGGTTGTCCAGCAACGCGGGAATTCGCTCATCTTCGAGTTCAATGGCGTTCTGGCAGTGGTCGCAAATCAGAAACGGAACCGAGTGCCGGACCTGTGGATGGTGGCAACTGACGAAGGCATTGACCGAAGCGAGCCGATGGATGAAACCTTGCTCGAGCAGGAAGTCCAGCGCGCGGTAGACGGTCGGCGGCGCGTTGCTGCCGCTGTCCGCATTCATCCGGTCAAGCAGGTCGTAGGCCTTGATCGGCTTGCCGGCCGCGGCAACCAGGCCGAGCACCTGCGCCCGCAACGGGGTCAGCCGCAGGCCCCGGCTGGCGCAGGCCTGCTCGACCGCGCGTACGTAGCCCGAGGCATCGTGCACGTGGTGCGAGGGATCGGTGCACGGATCGATTTCACGCGCGTGCTTATGCTTGGCCATGCCCCTAGGTTGGCCCCTGGCCATGCGCGTTTCAAGCACCGCCGACAGCAATCTTGCCGTGCGCGGCATCGATTCGCGCCAACGCCTGTTCCCTGCCGGCGAGGAAAACCGTGTGCTCGATCGAGGGCGAGACCTGCGTTCCGGTGATTGCCACACGCAAGGGCTGGGCGATCTTTCCCAGGCCCAGGCCCAGCGCCTCGCCGGTCGCCGCGAGCGCGTCGTGCACGTCCTTCGCCGTCCATGATGCAAGGGCTGCAAGCCGGGCCCGTACATCGGCCAGCGGCGCCGCTGCGGCGGGCACCAGGTGCTTGGCCACGGCAGCTGCGTCGTAGGCAAGCAAGGGCTGGTACCAGACAGCGGCGCGGGTAGCCATGTCCTTCAGGGTTTGCACGCGGTCGCGCAACGCCAGCACCACGTCTGCCGGGTCGGGTCCCTTCTCGAGGTCGTAGCCAGCCTGTTCGAGATGCCAGAGCAGGTGCTTGCCGACGTCGGCGGGATCGTCGCTCTTCATGTAGTGCTGGTTCAACCAGGACAATTTCTCCAGGTCGAAGCGCGACGCCGAATGATTGACATCCTCGATCCGGAACAGCGAGACCATTTCCTCGCGACTGAAGATTTCCTGGTCGCCGTGCGACCAGCCGAGGCGGACGAGGTAGTTCAGCAGCGCGTGCGGGAGAAAACCGTCGTCGCGGTACTGCATCACGCTGACCGCCCCATGGCGCTTGGACAACTTGCCACCGTCCTGGCCCAGGATCATCGGCATATGCGCAAAATGCGGAACGTCCGCGCCCAGGGCCTGGTAGACGTTGATCTGCCGAGGCGTGTTGTTGACGTGGTCGTCGCCGCGGATCACGTCGGTTATCCGCATGTCGATGTCATCAATGACCACGGCGAAGTTGTAGGTCGGAAAGCCATCGGAGCGGAAGATCACCAGGTCATCGAGTTCGGTGTTGCTCCACTCGATGCGGCCCTTGATCTTGTCCTCGAACACGACCGCACCGGTCGGCGGGTTCTTGAAGCGCACGACCCGGTTGGGATCTTCCCGGAATGGCGCATTCAATTGGCGATAGTGGCCGTTGTATCGCGGCTTCTCGTTCCGGGCCATGGCCTCGCTGCGCATCGCCTCGAGTTCCTCGCGCGTCTCGTAGGCGTAGTAGGCGAGTCCGTCGGCAATCATCTGTTCGGCAACCTGCTGGTAACGCGCGAGGCGATCAGTCTGGTAGATCGGGCCTTCGTCGTAGTCCAGGCTCAGCCACTGCATGGCATCGAGGATCGCTTTGACCGCCTCGTCGGTGGAGCGTTCACGATCGGTGTCCTCGATCCGCAGGACGAAGTCGCCGCCCCGCTGCCGGGCTTCCAGGTAGCAGTAGAGCGCGGTTCGGGCGCCGCCGATGTGCAGGAAACCGGTTGGGCTCGGGGCGAAACGGGTACGGCAGGTCATTGGCTTGGCTCGCGGGGCGTAAGCCGGATATTTTACCGGAGCGACCCTGTCCCCGCCTGTTCCAGCGGGTAGCCGGCTGTCCTCATTGTTGAACCGCTGCCATATACCGGACCCGGCACCAGCCTGCCGCCGCGTATCCAGCGCGTTGCTGCTGATAAAATGCGTGCATGATCATTCTTCGCGCAAGCTGCCTCTTCCTCGCCGCCCTCCTCCTGGGCAGCAGCATCGCTCCAGCCCGCGCCCAAACCCAGGCAACCGACCTGGCGCCACCCAGTCTGCCGGTCGCGGTCGCCGGTCCGCGCGTCTTGCTGGAAACGAGCATGGGCAAGATCGTGGTGGAGCTGTACCCGGACAAGGCGCCGCGTACGGTTGCCAACTTCCTTTCCTACGTCCGCGATGGCCATTACAACGGCACTATCTTCCACCGCGTGATCGCCGACTTGCTGGTCCAGGGCGGAGCATTCACCCCGGACCTGCAACAGAAGCCCGAGCGCGCCCCCATCGCCAACGAAGCCAACAATGGATTGTCGAACCTGCGCGGCACCATCAGCGCGGCGCGCCGTGGCAGTGAAAAGAATTCCGCCACCGCGCAGTTCTTCATCAACACCGTGGATAACCGCCAGCTCGATTACCGCGGCGATTCCACGCCAGCGCTCACCGGGTATTGCGTATTTGGCCGCGTGGTCGAGGGCATGGAAGTAGTGGACAAGGTCCGGGCCGTGCCGACCGCCGCGCGCGGACCGCTGCCGGCAGACGTCCCGGTCAGCTCGGTGATGATCGAACGCGCCTCGATCGTCGAACCCTGACGTGACCACGCTGTTCGTCTCCGACCTGCACCTGCATCCATCGCGCCCGGCGATTTCGGCGCTGTTCCTCGAATTCCTGCACGGTGAAGCCGCCGAGTCGGAAGCGCTGTACATCCTGGGCGACTTGTTCGAGTCCTGGGTTGGCGATGACAGCGATGACGCGCTCGCCCAACTCGTGCGTTCCGCGCTCTGCGAGCTGGTGGCTCGCGGCGTCCCGGTGTCCGTCATGCGCGGCAATCGCGATTTCCTCTATGGCTGGCGGTTTGCCGCCGATACCGGTGCCACCCTGCTAGCCGACCCCTGCGTGATCATGCTGTACGGCCAACCGACCCTGCTCATGCACGGCGACCTGCTATGCAGCGACGATCATGACTACCTGGCATTCCGGCAACAGGTTCGCAACCGCGACTGGCAGGATGCGTTCCTGTCCCAGTCGATGGCAGCACGACTTGGCTTCGCTGAGCGGGCGCGGGCCGGCAGCCAGGATCGTCAGGCTGGGCTGGCCGCCCAGGGAGCGCTGGAATCGATTACCGATGCCAACTGCGACACCGTGGCGCAGGTCATGGAGCAATTTGGCGTGAGCATGCTGATCCATGGGCATACCCATCGCCCGGCGATCCATCGGCTGGAATGCGCGGGTCATCCCGCGCACCGCATCGTGCTGGGCGACTGGTATGAGCAAGGGTCCGTGCTGCGCGCGAGCCCGGATGGTTTCGAGCTGTCCGCGCTCGCCTAGGGTTTGGCGAATCGTTCTGGCGCGTAGCCGCCGACGTCAAACACTACCGACGGGATCGTGCCGCTGCCCTTAGGCAGCACGATGCGGACGAAGCGCGCCTTGCTCATCGCGGCAATAAACAATTGCTGGTCTTCCACGAACAAGGCCGGGCCCTTGCCCGAATCGGCCTGCTTCCCCGCGAACGACCGCTTTTCACCATCATCGAAGGCGATCTGCATCGTACACGGACGGCCGCAGCTGAATTTCGATTGCGCGAGCAACAGGTAGGCGCTCGATCCCCATGAAGGATGGTCGCGCAACACCAGTTGCGCGTCGGGCGACTGCGCCACTTCGCCGTCCTCGGCAGGAACGGTTCGGCTGAAAATCGACGCGGAACGTTGTTGTCCATTGCCTATCGGGTTCGACTGGTAGTCCCAGAGCGCGGCGAGTCGCCGAGTCTCTCGCGATGCCTCGGCTTCGGCACGGACCTGCGTCAGCGTCGGCGCCAGTTTTCCGGTAGCGCTGCTCTCGGGATATTTTCCGCGCAGCTGGTCCGCCTGCAGCTCAGCTGCCTCCGGATTGCCGGCGACGCGCGCAGCCTCGTATGCATCAAACATCGCGACCGCGGACGCTTCGTCGGCAGCACTCGTGCCTGGCTCGGACGACTCGGGACCGGAACAGCCCGCGAGCCACAACAACACCAACAGCGTCGCCGAACGCATCATCGCCATCATGCCTACTCCGCCTTCGCGAGCGCCGACAACAAGCTCATCTCGCTGTCGGCAAAGCCCGCGGCACGTCGCGCGGACAGGTTAAACGGCCCCTGGATCGAGCGCCTGGCGATGCCGCCGAGCAAGCCTATGAACGTGGTCTCCGGATCCAGGCTTTCGCGCCGGCAGCACCACGCGAACCAGTGGCTGCCGATCGCGACGTGGCGGACTTCCTCGGCAAGGATCACTTCGAGGACTTCAACGGAAGCAAGGTCTTTCAACTGACGGAGCTTGGCGATCATGCCGGGCGTGACATCGAGCCCGCGCGCTTCCAGCACGCGCGGAACCAGGGCCATCCGCGCCAGGCAGGAGTCGGCGGTGCGTTCGGCCATTTCCCACAGGCCGTTGTGCGCATCGAAGGCGCCATAGCTGGAATCCAGTTCCTGCAGGCGCTGGGCAAGCATCTGGAAGTGGCGCGCCTCATCGAGGGCAACGCTGATCCAGTCCCGGTAATACTGCTCGGGCATGCCGCGGAAACGATAGGCGGCGTCGAGCGCCAGGTTGATGGCGTTGAATTCGATGTGCGCCACGGCATGCAACAGCGCGGCGCGGCCGTCCGGGCTGCCGAGTCTGCGCTGCGGGAGATCGCGAGGGGCGACCAGTGCTGGCCGTGGCGGCCGGCCCGGCGCCCGAATCGGCTCCGGCGGCTCCGATGGCTCGGCGGCTTCGGCCACCGACAAGGAACCATCCGCGATCGCGGCAGCAAGCGCCGTTATCGCTGCGATCTTGTCCGTCGGCTCGGCCGTATCAAGGCAGTCACGCAAGGCCGCGAACAGCGATTGACTCACGACGCGCGCCGTTTCAGCTTCGACTCATCGTTGCGCGCCTGCTGCAGGCGCTCGAAATAGCCCGGCTCGATGCCGGTGACGTACTTGCCGTCGAAGCAGGACGAATCGAAATTGTCGAGCTTGTGCTTCGGACCCGAGACGGCCTCCTCCAGGTCGGCAAGGTCCTGATAGATCAGCCAGTCGCAACCCAGCAAGGCCTGTACCTGTTCGTCGGTGCGACCGTGCGCAACCAGCTCGCTGGCGGCGGGCATGTCGATGCCATAGACGTTCGGGAAGCGGACCGGCGGCGCCGCGGAAGCGAGATACACCTTGCGCGCACCGGCGTCGCGAGCCATCTGGATAATCTGCTGCGAGGTCGTGCCGCGCACGATCGAGTCATCCACCAGCAGCACCACCCGATCCTTGAATTCCAGCGGGATCGGATTGAGCTTGCGGCGCACCGACTTAACCCGCTCACCCTGCCCCGGCATGATGAAGGTGCGGCCGATGTAGCGGTTCTTGATAAAGCCTTCGCGGTACTTGACCCCGAGCACGTTGGCGATTTCCAGCGCGGCGTCGCGCGAGGTGTCCGGAATCGGGATAACCGTGTCGATGTCATGGTCGGGACGAAGGCGCAGGATCTTCTCGCCGAGTTTCACGCCCATCCGCATCCTCGCCTTGTGCACGGACACGTCGTCCATCATCGAGTCGGGACGGGCGAAATAGACGTACTCGAAGATGCATGGCGTGTGCAGCACCGGTGGCGCGCAAACCTCGGTGTGCAGTTCCCCACGTGCGGTGATCACCACGGCCTCGCCCGGTGCCACGTCGCGCATCCGCGCGAAGCCGAGGATATCGAGCGCGACCGACTCGGAGGCGACGGCATATTCAACGCCAGCGGCGGTCTCGCGCTTGCCGAGCACCAGTGGGCGGATGCCGTGCGGGTCGCGGAAGGCAACCAGGCCCAAGCCCAGTACCACGCCGACGATCGCGTAACCGCCCTTGCAACGGCGGTGCACGCCCGCGACGGCGGCGATCGCCGCCTTCGGCGTCAGCGTTCCCTGCTCGCGCAATTCATGCGCGAACACGTTCAGAAGCACCTCGGAATCCGATTCAGTGTTGATGTGCCGGCGGTCCTGTTCGAACACCTCGCGCCGCAGCACGTCCATGTTGATCAGGTTGCCGTTGTGCGCCAGTGCGATGCCATAGGGCGAATTGACGTAGAACGGCTGCGCTTCGTCGGACCCGGCGGAACCAGCTGTCGGATAGCGGCAGTGCCCGATGCCGACGTGGCCGGTGAGCATCTGCATGTCGGCCGCTTCGAAAACGTCGCTGACCAGCCCATTGCCCTTGTGCAGCCGCACGCGGCTGCCATCGACGGTGGCGATGCCGGCGGCGTCCTGGCCGCGGTGCTGAAGCACCGTCAATCCGTCATAGAGCGCCGGGGCGACGTCAGTCCGGCCGACGATTCCGATGATGCCGCACATTGCAGTTCTCCGATGAAACTTAGGGGTTTGGAACGACGATGCCCTGGGTGCCGAGCTTGCCGTTGACGGCATCGCGCAGCGTTCCGGCTGCCGCGCGATCAGCCACTGGCCCAACCCGGACCCGATAGCGAACACCGGAATCGGTCTCGATGCGCTGCACGAACGAGCTGAAGCCCTGGCCGCGCGCGCGATCACGCAAGGCATTGGCTTCCGACTCCACGCTCGGCGCCGACAGTTGCACGGCAAATCCGGATGCGAGGGCTGCCGGCTTCACGGGCTCGGCAGCGGCGACTGGCGCAGGCGCGGCCGGCTTCACTGGCTTCGACAAGGGCGCGGGCGCCGCTGCGGAAACTGCCGGCGCTGCCGCGGTCGTCACTGGCTTGCCCGCATCAAGAGCCACGACCTTGCCGGCCGAACCGGTCACGGTTTCGGCCCGCAAGCGGGCGGCTTCAGCGGCTGCGCGATCCAGATAGGGACCAACGCGCAATCGCATGGCCGTGCCGCCGGAAAGCGTCACGCTGTCGGCGACGACCGGCAGGTTCAGCGCTCGCAACTTTGCTGCCAGCGCATTGGCATTGGGCAGGTTGCTGAAGGTGCCGATGTTGACCATCAGGTTGCCCGCACCAACCTGGGCTGGCGTCACCGTTGCCGCTGCGACGGGCGCAGCAGCGCTCGCCGTCGGAGGTGCGGGAGGCAGAACGGCAGCCGGCGCCACGAGCGATGGATCGGCGATGGGCCTATCTGCAGGGGCGGGAGCGTCGTCGCTTGCGCCCGCGACGGCCGGCGCCATTCCGAGCACGCCTCCCGGCGGAGCGACGCCTTCGGGGGCAGTGAGCGGCAACTCGCGGGTTTCATAGTCGTCGTTTGGCGTTGCCGGCATGCTCAGCGGAACTTCCGCGGCATCCGGTTCCCTGACGTCGGGACCCTTGAGCAACATGGGCAGGAAGATAACGGCCAGCGCGACCAGTACGGCGGCGCCAATAAGGCGTTGTTTGAGCGGGGAATCCATGCGGCTACCAGGGTCGCGGAGGAGAATCGAATTATAACCGCTCGGACTCCGCCGGACCTGACTTCAGTGCTTCGGCCACGGTATGGAACGATCCGAAAACCAGCACGCGTTCATCCGCGCCGGCCTGCGCCCGGGCTGCCGCCACGGCTTCGGCAACCGTGGCATGCAGTTGCCTGCGGCCAGGCACGAGGCGCTCGGCCAGCCGGCCAGCCAGCGCTTCTGCGGTCAGGCCGCGCGCGCCAGCGTCGAAAATGCCCGCCAGGTACCAGCGCTCAACCAGCGGGTCGATCCAGTCAACGATGCCCTCCAGGTCCTTGTCGGCCAGCGCGCTGAACACCGCGCGAGTCGGTTTCGGATTCGCTCGCAGCCATTCGGCCAGCTGCGACGCGGCCTGCGGGTTATGTGCGACGTCCAGGACTACTTCCGGCGCGTCGGCAATCTTCTGCAGCCGGCCGGCAATGCGTGCTTCGCCGACGCCCACGGCAAAGGCCTTCTTGCTCAAGCCCAGCGGCAGCGCGCGCAATGCAGCAATGGCCGCTGCCGCGTTCCTGAGTTGAGCGGGCGCGGTCAGCCTGGGCAAGGGCAAGTCCAGTTCGTAACCCGGGTCGCGCCAGGTCCAATGGCCGCCATGCCGTTCGAACAGGTAGTCCGCTTCGGCCCGGGTCGCCGGCGCGCCCAGGTCGTAGGCGCGGCGCAGCACGGACGAAGGTGGGTCGCGCTCGGCCAGCACGCATGGCTTGCCGGCGCGAAGGATGCCGGCCTTTTCCGCACCGATCGTCTCGCGGTCGTTGCCGAGGTATTCCTGGTGGTCCAGGTCGACCGTGGTGATCACCGCGACATCGGCATCTATGATGTTCACCGCGTCGAGCTTCCCGCCCAGCCCGACCTCCAGAATGGCGAGGTCAAGTTGCGCCTGTTCGAATATCAGGAGCGCGGCCAGTGTGCCGAACTCGAAATAGGTCAATGGAATTTCGGCGCGGGCCTCGTCGATACGGGTGAAGGCGCGAACCAGGCTATCGTCGTCCGCGTCCCGACCATCGACGCGAATGCGCTCGTTGTAGCGCAGCAGGTGTGGCGACGTGAATGCCCCGACTCGGAAACCGCCAGCTCGGGCGATCGATTCGATGTAGGCAACGGTGGAGCCCTTGCCGTTGGTACCGCCGACCGTGACGACCCATTCGCCAGGTTTGCCCAGTTGCAGGCGCCTGGCCACTTCGCCAACCCGCTCCAGCCCCATCGCGATGGACTGCGGATGGGTCTGAAGCTGGTAGTCCAGCCATTGCTCAAGGGTTCTCGCCATGCGCCATTATTACCGCGGTCAAAGCGCCCGATGCACTGCCTCCCCGAACAGCGCGGTGTGGTGATTGCAATCGTTCAGCCTGACCACTTCCAGGTGCGCGACGTCCGCGCCTTCAAGCAGGTTGATCGTGGTCGGCGCCTGCCGGAACGTCCACAGCCGCGACAGCGGCAAGCCCATGATCCGACATAGCAGCACCCGATTCACGGCGTCATGCGCCACTACCAGCAAGGTGTCGTCATCGCCAAGTCCCAGCGTTGCCCTGACCAGCGCCGGCCAGGCGCGATCAAGTACCTGCTGCAGTGATTCACCGCCCGGCATCTGCACGCTTTCGGGTGCGTCGCGCCACGCAGCCAGCCGTACCGGATCCTTCTGGCGGATTTCGCTGGCAAGCAAGCCTTCCCACTCACCGTGCGCGATTTCCTGCAGGTCCGGGTCCAGGCTCAGTTGCGCCGCCCGATGATCCTCCAGCGCCAGTTGCGCCGTACGCGTCGCGCGCGCCAATGGCGACGCCACCGCGCGAGTGATCGGCACGCCGCGCAATCGCTCGCCGAGCTGGCGCGCCTGTGCTTCGCCCACTTCGGAAAGTGGAATGTCCATCTGTCCCTGGTAGCGCCCTTCGGCGTTCCAGCGCGTCTCCCCATGTCTTGCCAGCAGTATTTTCATGGTCGCCTCACATCATCTCAAGGGATACGATGCCGGGGATCGTGCGCAGGTCATGCAGTTGTTGCGGCGTCACGCTTTCGTCCACCGTGATCGCCGCGACTGCCTGGCCATCGCCCTTGGCGCCGAGGGAGAAATTGATGATGTTGACGCCAGCCGCGCCCAGCTGCGAGCCGATCTGGCCGATCACGCCGGGCTTGTCCTCGTTGCGCATCAACAGGATATGCGCGCCAGGATCGAAGTCGAGTTCTACCCCATCCAGGCGAACCACGCGCGGACCCCTGTGCAGCGTCGCTTCGATTTCACGTACCCCGTCTGCGCCCTCCACCCGGATGCGCAACAGGCGATCGAAGCCGTCCCCGTCGCCA
>JANPDF010000205.1:0-2323 GCA_031431355.1 Gammaproteobacteria bacterium | reverse complement strand
GGAAGCAAGCGCTCGTAGTGGGCGCCAAGATTTCGGCTGAGCACGGTCACCTGGTGCCCGAGCGTGACCAGCCGGCGCACCAGCAAGCGACCGACGAATCCGGTTCCACCCAACACGACAATCTTCATGGGACTCATTGATGGGCCACTGCGGGGGTTGGACAAGTGAAGGGACGACGCTGCCCGCGCTCATTCACCAGCCGGCCCAGCATGCGCTCGCCCACGGGCGACGCGCTTCCATTGAGCTTCCAATCGTAAACCACGCTGAAGGCGAGCACTCGCGCCACGTACTCGCGAGTCTCCTTGTATGGGATGCTTTCGATGAAGAAATCCGGGTCCAGCGAGGGACGCGCCTGGCGCCAGCGCTGGACCGGTGACGGTCCCGCGTTATAGGCGGCAATGGCAAGGTATGGCAAGCCATTGAAACGGTCGAGCATCTGCCGGAGATAGGCCGTGCCCAGCCGGATATTGGTGCTCGGGTCATACAAGCTCTGCGGCCCCAGCCATTGGACGCCGAGGCGCTTGGCGGTCAGCGAGCCGGTGCCCGGCAGGATCTGCATCAGGCCGCGCGCGTCGGCACCGGAGCGCGCCTTTGGCATGAAGCTGCTCTCTGCGCGCGTCTGGCCCGCCACCCAGGCCGGGTCGAGCGCATTGACCTGGGACTGCACGCGGATGTCCGCCTCATGGTGCAGCGGGAAACGCAGCGAGTAGTGGCGCAGGTCGTCTGGAACCACTCCCATTCCGACCACTGCGCGATCGAACCAGCCCTGGTCGATCGCCTGGCGGACGGCGACGCGTCGCTCGGCATCGGTCATGGCCTTCGCTGCCGCCGCCCACTCCCGCGCTGCCGGATCGGACCGTTCGATGGCGAACAGATCCAGCGCACGCGCGAGACCGGGATTCATCGCGACGCGACGCGCCAATGCAACGTCCGCCGGCGGCTCCAGCGCGCACAACACGTACGGTCGCTGCAGCCGGTCGGCGGCCAGCCAGCCGTGGAAGGTGGCGCTCTGGGCCGCCTGCTCGAACAACGCGCGCGAGGCATCGGACTGGCCGAGCCGGCCACGCAGGCGCGCTTCAAAATACTGCCAGCGCGGATCCTTGCGCTGGGTTTCGCCCATTCGGGTGATGGCCGTGAGCGCAGCGGCATCATCACCGCGACTGATCGCTTCGCGCGCGTGCCATTCGTGCAGCTTGTCATCGTAGGCCGACGCCGGCACCGCATTGAGCCGTTGCGCGGCTCCGGGCAGGTAGGACGCCACCGTCCACAGGGCAATTTCGTAGGAGACCTTGCCGCGGCGAGCGGCCTCTAGCTTGGTCGCCGGCAGCGACGCCAGCAATTGCTCGGCGCGATCCGGATCGCGCTTGGCCAGGCGCGACAATCCGACGGCGATAACGCTGCGGCTACGCTCATCGTCCGGCCAAGCCGGAACGACGGGACTGGGCACGGCCAGGTAGGCAGCGTAGGCGTCCGCCAGTTGCGCCGCCTGCGGCGCCATGCCGCGAGCGACGAAGCGAACCAGGCCAGCCTCCCCTGCCTGCACGGCCAGGTCGATGCGCTGCCAGCGCAAGCCATCGTCGAGCTTGCCGAGTTGCGCCAGGCGCGCGAGTGGCGCATCGCAGGCCGCCGGCAGCGACTCGCCGGTCAGCCACACTCGTTGTGCGTCGGCGATCCAGGCCGCGTCCGAGCCCGTGCCGACCGCCACGCGGGCGCGCAGGTCCGCGCAACGCAGCGCGGGGTCGTCTGAGTCGCGATAGGCCGCGCGAAAGCCAGCCCAGTCCTCGCGCTTGGCAAGTTCGACCAGCCAGGCCGAACGCAGCCAACGGCCGGCCGGCTGGTCGCCGCTGCGGTCGAGCACGGCTTGCACGCGATCCCGGCTGGCGGTGGCGATCTGCCGGCGCAGCACGGTCCCCTGCAACCAGGGATAGAGCCGGTCTTCGGAGAAGCCCGCTGCCTGGTCGAGGTCCAGCTGACCGGTTTCGGCGGCCACGAAGGCCGCGCGCAACGCGGCACGCCGGTCGGAGAGTTGTGCGCTGGCGCTGCCCGAAGCGAGCAGCAGCGCGAGAAGAACGTAGAGTCGTCGTAACATCATGGTGTCAGTCTAACGGATGGGGAATGGGGTCGATGCAGGCGACAGAGATGCCCTATGCCGATTGAATGGCTGCTGTACCCGGCCCTGGGCGCCGTGGCGGGACTGTTGGCGGGTTTGCTGGGCGTGGGTGGCGGACTGGTGCTGGTCGCTGCCCTGGCGCTGCTGCTGCCTTCCCAGGGCGTTGCCCCCGACTCGGCGATGCACGCGGCTTTGGCCACGTCGCTGGCCAGC
>JANPDF010000204.1:0-18763 GCA_031431355.1 Gammaproteobacteria bacterium | reverse complement strand
CCCACGCAACCGGCGAACTTGCTCTGCTGATTGCGCTCGTCGAAGGCATTCTTGACGTAGAAATCCAGCGACCAGCTGTTCTTGCGGAATCCGAAGGAGAAATCGAACAGGGTGTACGCGGCCAATTTTCCATAGGTGGCGTTGTCCGCAGGTTCCAAATAACCAAGTCGATCACCTTCGTGCGCCATCGAGCCCTGCAGATACGCTTCCATTCCACGCATGTCAAAGGTGTAGCGGCCGGTAAGGTTGCCCTTGACCTTTGCGGTGACCGGAAGTCGCGACCCGGCCGGAGCAGCTGGCCCATCAACTGCCTCGTCGTCATCGGGATCGGTCGGATCGCCGGGATCAATGGTTCCAGCCGGGCAGCTTGATACCGGGACGCCGTTGATATCACTGAAGCCGCAGTAGTCCGAGGTGAGCTCGGCGTTGTAGAGGGAAAGTCCACCCGAGAGCGTGAAGTTGTAGGTCACCGCCCAGTTCAGGTCAGCCTCGAAACCGCGAATTCGCGCGGCGCCAGCGTTGCGGATAATGGTGAGCCCGGCTCCGCCCGGCGGGATGAAGCCGAACTGCATGTCCTTCCAGTTTTCCTGGAAGATCGCCCCGTTGAAAGTCAGCTGGTTGTCCATCCAACTGGTCTTCCAGCCGAATTCATAGTTGGTCAGGATGTCGGGATTGTAAACCGGCGACTGGCCCGACGGATTGCTGCGGTTGACGCCACCAGGACGAAAGCCCTCCGACCAGGTGGCGTAGACCATCTTGGTGTCGTTGAACTTGTAGGAAAGGTTGAAGCGACCAATCGAATCCCTTTTCTTGATCGAATCATCGAGATTGACGCAAGGCGATCCCTGGAACTTTTCGGCGGAAAAGCACTGCAATTCGCCGTACTTGTACGACAGCGGCATGTTCTCGCTGAAGCCGAAGAAGCCCTTCAAGCTGTTGTCGTACTTGTAGAAACGCATGCCGGCGGTAGCGGTAAGCTTGTCGGTGAGGTCGTAAGAGACTTCACCGAAAAAAGCTTCATCGTGATCAGTGCGCAATTGATTAGTCAGCCAGATCGTGCTCGGCCAGCCGGTGACCGCTATGAACGACGACAGGTCGCCTGGCGTGTGGTACTGCTGCAGGATCTTGTGTCGTTGTTCCTGCCAGAACAGCCCGACCAGGAAACGGAAGCGATTTTCCTGCGGTGACGAGATGCGCAATTCGTGGCTGGACTTCTTGAAACGGTCCTCGCCATGGATGAGCTGCGATGGATTGACGAAGTTGCCGTCGTCGTCAACGAAAAGCTCGCCGTAAGCATTGGGCAGAGGCGCACCGTCGGCATCATTGGTGTAATAGTTCAGGTAATACGCGTCGTACCAGAATGCGTAGTCGGTGTAGTCAGACTCGCTGTCAATATCACGCTTTAGATGCGTGAAGGCGTAGGTCAGGTCGAAATTGCCGATCTTGCCCTGCACCGTGAGCGCCGCCTGGGTAAATTTATCGTCAATTTTCTCTGGATACCACTTCTGGATCTTCAAGTCGCCGATGGCCGGATCCATCGAAAAGTTGCCGTTTGTCTGCTGGGACTGGGTCATGATGGTCGGAGTGACCGTCCAGTTTTCACCGAAATTCAGCTGCAGTGCCGCGCGGGCGCCGCGAGTGATGACGTCGTTGTAATCCTTCTCGGCGACGGCGGCGTTGTCTATCGTGCCGTTGCCACCGGATAGTGCATCCCAGCCCGGGAAGGTGCGGGTGCCTGGCACGTTGTCGATATAGCCGGCGTCCTTCTTATCCCATGCCACGATGCGAATCGCCGCGGTCGGGGAGATTGGCGCGTTGATGAACCCTTCGGCGACGTGCCCGGTGCCCCCATGACTGACCGCATTGAGTTCAAAGGCGTAACCAGCCGCGAAAGCGCTCGGATCGGGCTTCTTGGTGATGATGCGCAGCGTGCCGGCCTGCGAACTGGCGCCATAGAGGGTGCCTTGTGGCCCGGCCAGGGATTCGACCCGGTCGATGTCATAGACATGGATGTCAAGCAAGCCGCCGATGGTGGTGATCGGCTGTTCATCGAGATAGACGCCAACGCTGGGCTGCGGCCCGGAGTGGTTGCCATTCTCGCCGCTGGCCACGCCGCGGATATAGGGAGTCGATGAACCGCCTTCGCCCCTGTCGAACGACACGGCAGGCAGCAACTTGATTGCGTCGCTGAAAGCGGTGATGTTCATCGCTTCCAGCTTCACCTCGCCGATTGCCTCGATGCTCAGGGGCACCTTCTGAAGGTTCTCCTCGCGCTTCTGCGCAGTTACCGTCACCGTGGCCAAGGTCGCAGCCTTCTTGTTGCTTGGGCGCGCCTTGGTAGCTTTTTCGTCCTGGTCAGGTGTGCTTGGCACGGATTGGGCGATTGCGGCCGAGCTGATGGCGAAACAGATGGCGACTGCCAGCGGAAGCTTGGTCAGCGCCGACGGGTACTTGCATTTCAGGTTCGCTTTTCTTGACGGTTGCATTTCTACCCTCCCCGGGTTGTGGGCATTGCTCTGGATCGGATCAGCCAACATTGAAATCAGGTGCGGACGGATAAGCATCGAGGACCGGACTCAGCATCGCCTTCAGCGGGCCGAGCCACGGTTCGTAATTGCGCCACTGTTCGACACCATCCCGGTAGATGGGCTGGCGTACCTGTTCGGAACTTGCCGTGCGGACCGGACGATCGTTCTCAAAGAAGCGCAGACAGCCCGCTTCGAATGGCAGTCTGCAATAGTCCAGCAGCCGGCGAACTTCGGCCTCGGTGTCGTCCACCAGGCTTTCGTAGATGACGCGATGGATACGACCGGGTAGCACCGCGTCGAAATGCGCCATGAGATCGACGTAGTCGCGGTAGTAGCGGCCGATGTCGTCGAGGCTGTAGGTGAAATTCTGGCCCTGGGCGAAATGCTGCTTGAATCCGGACAGGCAGCAAGCCAGCGGGTGCCGGCGAGCGTCGATGATCTTGGCGTTTGGCAGGGCCAGGTGGATGAGTCCGACGTGCGCGAAGTTGTTCGGCATCTTGTCGATGAAGAAGGGGGCGCCGGATTTGCGATGAATGCGGGTGCGTTCCAGGTATTGCTGGCCCAGTTCGCGCAACTCGGTTGCATCAAGCGATGCGAGTGCCTTGTGATAGCCGGACTGTGCGTCAGACTCCGCTCCGGCGCGCAGCGTGCGCGTCATCGAAATGATCTCGGGCAACTCCATGGTGCCTTCGACGGCGGAATGGCTGGACAGGATCTGTTCGATCAGCGTCGAGCCGGCGCGGGGCAGCCCGACGATAAAGATCGGGTCTGCCGCATCGCTGCCGGATCCCTTCCTGGCTTCGAAGAACTCACGGGTGTACATGCGCTTGGCTCGCATCACCCGCGCTGACATTTCATCTGCGCTGTACGGGACCGTCGCCAGCCGCAGCGCATTGCCTTTCAGGTAATGATCGAACGAGTCGGCATAGTCGCCAGCATCTTCCAGTGCCTTGGCCAGCGCGAACTCGAAGTGGAAGCGATGTTCAGCAGTCAGGTCGGGACGCTGCAACTGGCTGCGCATCGCGTCGATCTCGGTGGCGCTAAACCGGAAGGTCTTGAGATTGGCCAGGCTCCAGTAGGCGTCACCGAAGCCCGGATGCAGTTCCATGCTGCGGCGATAGGCGCGGATGGCGCGATCCTGGTGGCCCGCTGTCTTCAGCGTGTGGCCATAGCTCATCCAGATCCTGGTGTTGTTGGGGTACTCGCCAATGATGGATTCGTACATTGCGATCGCCGACTCGTAGTCGCCAAGGCGCGCGGAGACGGCCGCCTTGAGGATGCGACTGCCGGGATTCGTTGGGTCTTGCTTGAGCAGGGCGTCCAACTCGGCCAGGGCCTGCACTGGCTTGTTGTGCCGTTGCAGGACGAGGGCGTAGTTCTGCCGGGCCTCCGTGAAGCTGGGTGCTAGCTCCAGGCAGCGCGACAGCAGGTGCTCGGCATCGTCGTATCGGCCCAGGCGCGTCGCAATTTCAGCCATCATGCGGATGGCCGCGACGTCAGTGGGTGCCTGTGCGAGATGCGCCCGCAGCAGGGTTTCGGCTTCCGGCAAGCGGCCCTCGCACAGTGCTGATCCCGCCGCAAGCAGCCTTGGGTCACGAACCGAATAGCGGATATGGCTGCTATAGGCGGCGTCTGCGCCCTGGCTGTCGCCCATGGCTGACAAGTGATCGCCGAGCGCCAGCCAGGCGCGCGGCAGGTCGGGCTTGAGTTGCAGCGCGCGACGGAACGCATTCACTGCTTCCCCGCCACGGCGCGCGCGACCCAGGGCGATGCCGAGTTCGAGGTGCGCCGCTGCCCAGTTGGGTTGGGCTGCACACAATGGAGCGAGCCCGGCCAGGGCATCGTCGGCGCGGCCGAGGGCCAGTTGCGAGGACGCCAGCAAGAGCCGGGCGACCGGGTGGTCGGGGACGACCTTGAGGATTTCGAGGGCCTGTTCGCCAGCCAGGGCAGGGCTGGAGGCGAGCAACCGCGACGCATGATCCAGGGCCTGGTCGAGCGAAGCGGTTTGCACGGACACGGCGCTCATTGGACTCCCCTGTGGCCCCTCGCCGGGCTATGGAAGCTTCGACTTCCCTGATAGTAAAGTTAATGTGCCGTTAGTCACAAGGATTTGATTGGCCTGACCGGGATCGGCACGTTGCACAGCTCGATATGCCCGGCCGGGGCGATGTACCAGTCATCGTGGCGGTTCCTGCGCGCTTCGGCCACGGCGGCGAAGGTGGCCGAGTCGGTGCGCAGGACTTCCAGGTTGGAGCGGTCCGCGACCGGGACTTCGGCGGCCAGCCGGATCGAGGTAATCGGGGTGCGCTGCTCGGGCTTCTCATAGAAGCCCAGTGCGCCGGTGCCACGCGGCATCGCGGACAGCTTCTCGATGCCCTGCACGACCCGGCCGACCACCGCGATGTTGCGGTCGAGGTGGCGAGGGGCGTGGCCGATGATCACGTACAGGCCGGAGCCGTTGCCGCTGTCCTGTTCGTTGCCGCGGGCAACGCCGACGGCGCTGTAGCAATGGGTCAGCCAGGTCCGGCCGGTCTTCGGATCGCGGCCGGCCGGGAACCCGTTGCTGAAGCCGACCTCGGGCGCGTAGCCATCGGCGTCGGCAAGCCGGGAGAACGGGGTCGCGGCGCTGATCGGTACGGTGAATTCCGGTGGCAGCTTGGCCTTCGCGCTCCCGAAGGGTTTGCTCTTGGCTTCGTCCTCCTCGGGATCGCCCCACTGCACCACGTAGTTATCCTGGGCCCGGATCACGGCCAGGCCGTCGAAGTATTTTTCCTTGGCCAGGGTGCGGATGTTTGCCGCGTGCAGCGGCGCGAAACCCGGCGCCAGCTCCATCACCACGCGTCCCGCTGGAAGCTCCAGGTACAGGGTGTGCTCGGGGTCGAGCGGTCGCCAGTCGGTGGCCGGCGACGCCGCCAGGATGTCGGCCATCGGCTTGGAGTGGGTGCTTGCCGGCTTGGCCGGCGCAGTAGTCGCCTGGCCAAACGCAGCGGTGGCGACGCAGGTCAGGGCAAGCGCGAGGGCAGTGCGGTTCGTGACAGGCATGGTAGGCGGACTCCGTTGGATCGAGGGCGATTCTGGCACAGGCGCGTGGCTCCGGCTCAGTCGAAGATTTCCAGCGCGACGGCGTTCGCGTGCAGGTTTTCGCTAAGGTAGGCGTGCGAGCCGCAAGGCAGGAAGCCGGCCTCGCGAAACCATTTCCGGTAGCTGGAAGCGCGGCGCGGAAGGAAGCCGCGCTTGTCGCCGGCGATGTCGTCGCCGCGCGCATACAGTTCGAGGAAAGCAACGCCGTCGCAATGCTCCGCGAAGCCGGACAGGCCGCGCTTGAGCTCGGGCGTGGGCACGTAGTGGATAACGTCGGAACACACCAGCAAGTCGGCCGGCGCCCCGAAGCGCAGCTCGCCGAGCTGGCCGAAGCTCGCCAGTGCGATGTTGCAGGCGCGGCCGTACCGCGCCACCACGTATTCACTCGAATCGACGCCCTGGTAGTGCAGGCGCGGGCGCAGCTTCAGCAGCGCGGCACGCCACGGGGCCTCGCCGCAGCCAACGTCCAGCACGCTCCTGATTGGCCGCTCCAGGTAGAACTCGGCGATGGCGACGGCCATCGCCACCTTACGCGCAAGCCCGGCGCGACCGGCGACGCCCGCGTCGCGGTACCAGCGCTCGAAGTACGCGGCGTCGTAGGTCTTTTTCAATGCGGCCGGGGCGCCGTGAGCGCCTTCACCAACAGGTAGTAATGCTGCAGGTCGTCATAGAAGGATTTGATCGGCAGGCGTTCGTCCAGGCCGTGCGAGAACGCGTCGCTTTCCTTGATGAAGGCGACGCCAACCCCGTAGGTGGGGATGCCGGCCGCGCGGAAATACAAGCCGTCGGAGGCGCCCGATTCCTGGCCCGGCACGATCGGAACCCCGGGATGCAGGGCATGCACCGCCTCGGTAACGGCCGCCAGCACATCCGGGCGCAGCGGCGAGGCGTCGGAAGCGAAGGGCTGACCGATAACGCCTACTTCGACCTTCGGCCCGACCACTTCGCCCAGGGTCCGTGCGACCTCCGCGACGGCAACGCCAGGAAAGATCCGGCAATTGACCGTAGCCGTCGCCGATTGCGGCAACGCGTTCTCGGCATGTCCGCCGCGCAACAAGGTGGCAACGCAGGTTGTACGCACATGGCCGACTTCGGACGGGGTCCGACTCAGCACTTCGGCTGCCGCCGCGTCGCGCGGGTTGTTGGCGAAGGCTAGCATCGCAGCTCCAGTGGCGCCGCGCGTCACCTTGGATGAGGCGCGGTAATAGGCCAGGGTGGTGTCGTTGGACATCACCGGAAACTGGAAGGCCTGCAGTCGCTTAAGCGCGTCGGCCAGTTCATAGATGGCGTTGTCGGCGCGAGGCAGGGAGCTGTGTCCGCCCGGGTTATGCACGGTGAGTTCGTAGCTGGCGTAGGTCTTCTCGGCGGTCTGCAGCGAGTACAGGACTTCGCGGCCATTTTCATCGAGGGTACCGCCGCCGGCATCGCTGTTGAGGGCGAACTCCACGTCGACCAGGGCACGATGGTTGGCGAGCACGTCCTGCGGGGTCTTGCCGTCGGTTTCCTCATCGCCGCTGAAGTAGATGATCAGGTCGCGCGTCGGCACGAAACCCTCGGCCTTCAGTCGCAGGAACGTGGACGTGAGCTGGGCAACGCCGCTCTTGATGTCGAGCGTGCCGCGGCCATAGAAGAATCCGTTTTCCTCCACCAGCGTGTACGGATCCCGTTTCCAGTCCTCGCGCTTGGCGGTCACGACGTCCATGTGCGACATCAGCAGGATTGGTTTCCCGCCGCTGCCATCGCCCCGGTAGCGAACCACCAGCGACGCTGCCTCGCCGAGCGGCAGCACGTGGATGTCGGCGTCGGCAAAGCCCCCGCGGCGGAATTCGCCGGCAAGGTACTCGGTCATCGCGGGCACTTGCCCGAGCCCGGCCGAGGTCTTGAAGCCGATGATCCGGGCGAAGATTTCCCGTGCCTTGGCATCGTGCGGGCCGGACTGGGCGGCCACGACTGGCGAAGCGAGGAGCAGAGCCATCAGGACCAGCGTACGGAGAGGCTTGGTGATCATGCGGGCGGACCGGAGTGGCGGAGGACAGGCCACCATAGTGGCGGTGCACCTTCCGGCGCAACCCACCGGGGTATGCTCGGCGACAAAGGGAGTCGGTAATGGTTTACGCGAGGCGCGGGCAATGAGCAGGGACGATGGATTCCTCGCCTTCCTGCAGGAATTGCTCGAGCCGATGGGCCGGATTGCGCTGCGCCCGATGTCTGGCGGCCACGGCGTCTATTGCGATGAAGTGTTCATCGCCATCGTGGCGATCGCGGCGGCGGCCAGGAAACCTACGTCCAGGAAGACGAAGAAACCCTAGGCCGTGCCGATCAGCACCGAGCGCATCGAGATGGAGCTGGCAACGGTCTCGTTGAAAAACTCCACCGGTTCGTCGTCGCGCTGCAACGCGAGCACGTACAGCAACGGCAGGTAGTGCTCGGGCGTTGGGATCGCAAGCAGCGCATCCGAGCCGAGGGTTTCGTAGCCGAGCAGCCCCTCGTGGTGGCCGGTAGCGATGTGCTCGGCCACATCTTCGTCGAAGCGAGCCGCCCAGTCGTAAGTGGCGCCGTTCGTGGGGCGGAACTGGCGCAGGTTGTGCACGATGTTTCCGCTGGCAACGACCAGCACGCCTTCGTCGCGTAGCGGGGCCAGGGCCTTCGCCAGGTCGTAGTGCCAGGCCCCGGGTTGCAGGATCGAAAGACTCAGTTGCACCACCGGGATATCGGCGTCCGGGAACATCGGCTGCAAGACCCCCCAGGCGCCATGGTCGAGGCCGCGATTGGGATCCACGTGGACTCGGACCGTATCCAGCAGTTCCACCACGCGGTGCGCCAGCCACGGACTGCCCGGCGCCGGATAGCGGACATCGAACAGGACGCGTGGGAATCCGTTGAAATCGTGGATGGTGTCCGGGTGTTCACTGCCGGTCACGTACACCCCGCGCGTTTCCCAGTGCGCGGAAATGCACAGGATTGCCTTCGGCTTGCGAAGCTTCTTGCCCAGGTCCTGCCAACTCCGACGAAACTCGTTGTCCTCAACCGCATTCATCGGCGATCCGTGGCCGAGGAAGAGGACAGGCATTGGCGTAGTCATGCTGGCGGCCGTTGGGGTTCGACTCCAGCTTACGCGCAGCATGGCCAGCTAGCCAAGCAACCCCGGTGAGACGGCTTGGGTCAGGCCAGCAGCGCTGGCACCAGTCCGAAGAAGCTCATGACCAACAGTCCGAGGGTGGCCAGGATCGCGATCATGAAACCGGCGCCGCGGCCCCGGCCGCCTTCGGTGCCCACGTAGCCGAACAGGTACCACAGGCGGCCCAACAGCCAGGCGTAGCCAAACCAGGCCGCCCATCGCGCATCGCAATACAGCGTCGCCAACCACAGTACGGGCAGGAACATCACGGTTTGTTCAAGCGTGTTCTGGTGGGCCCGGAATGCGCGTTCGAAGTCCGGATGGCCGGTGGTGGCCGGCGCCTTGATCTGGAATTTGCCCCGGGCGCGCCCGACCAGGTACATGGCCAGCGCGATGAGGACGACGGTGAGGGCGGTTATCAGCGCGGCGTGCGGATGCATGGTAAGTCCGGGAAGGGAAGGTTGCCTGCACTCTAACGCCCGGCAGCCGCGCAAGGCGAATCCGCGATTGCGCTATCGTGGCCGGATGGCGCGCATCCTGGTCCCGCTTCCGGATACCGATTTCGACACTACCGAGGTCGCCGTGCCGTGGCACCTGCTGACCCGTGCCGGCCACACCGTCGTCTTCGCCACGGAAAATGCCGGGGTGGCCCAGTGCGATCCACTGCTGCTGGGCGGCGTGCTGTTCGGGCAGTTGGGAGCCGAGGAACCCGCCCGGCGTTACTACCGGGAAATGCTTGGCTCGCCGGAATTCGCCGCGCCGATTGCGTGGCGGCAGATCGTCCCTGCCGCCTTCGACGCGCTGTTGCTCCCCGGCGGCCACGCATCCGGGATGCGGCAGTACCTGTCGAGCCTGGAGCTGCAAGGCATCGCCGCCAGGTTCGCCGCGCTGGGACGACCAATGGCGGCGATCTGTCATGGCGTGCTGGTACTGGCTCGCGCCAGCGATCCGGTGACCGGCAGGAGCGTTCTGCACCTGCGTCGCAGCACCTGCCTGCCGAGATATATGGAAGCGCTCGCCTACGGCCTGACCTTCTGGAAGCTCGGCCGCTATTACCGGACCTACCCTGCGTACGTAGAAAGCGAAGTGCGCGCAGCGCTCGCTTCGCCGGCCCAGTTCGTGCGCGGGCCACTGACGCTGGGCACCCGCGGCAGTGAAACCAGCGATACCGGCGCCTTCGTGCTCAGCGATGGCAATTACATCTCGGCGCGTTGGCCGGGAGACGCTTACTTGCTCGCGCGCACGCTGATCGCGGCGTTGCCGCCTGCCCGGGCGACGGAGCAGGCCGCATGATCGGGCAGAACAACGAACAGGTGGTCGCGCGGACCCGGGACTGGCTGGAAAAGGCGGTGATCGGCCTAAACCTTTGCCCGTTCGCCCGCGGTGTCCATGGCAAGGGACAGATTCGCTACGTGGTCAGCGATGCCACCGACGAAGCGGCGCTGCTCGCCGACCTGCTGCACGAACTGGAGTGGCTGTACGACGCCGACGCCGAGAGAGTCGAGACGACACTGCTGATCCATCCGCATGCCCTGGCCGACTTCCTCGACTACAACCAGTTCCTGGAACTGGCCGACGAAGCCGTCTCGGAATTGAGCCTGGATGGCGAGATACAGGTCGCCAGTTTCCATCCTGACTACCAGTTCGCCGGCACCGGCCCGCATGACATCGAGAATTTCAGCAATCGCGCGCCGTATCCGACGCTGCACCTGTTGCGCGAAGCCAGCGTTGCGCGCGCCGTCGCTGCATTCCCGGACGCGGCACGTATCTACGAACGCAACATCGACACCCTGCGTGCGCTCGGCCCGGCCGGCTGGAAGCGGCTGTTTCTGCCCGGCGGATAGATCCTGCCCGGAGGGCACCCGGGCGATCGCTCAGAAATTTTCCGGTTCGATGTCCATCAGGGGGCCTGCGCCGGCGCGCGCTGCCTGTAACAGGAACGCAGTCTCGGGCAGCAACTTGCTGAAGTAGAAGCGCGCGGTCGCCAGTTTCCCCTTGTAGAAACCATCGGCCGAGTCGCCCTGGTCGAGCGCCAGCCTTGCCATCCTTGCCCACAACCATGCATAGACCAGGTGGCCGATGATGCGCAGGTACGGCGACGCGGCCGCGCCGATCTCGTCCGGGTTCAAGCGTCCCTTGGTCGCCAATTCAATGGTCAGCTCCTGCACGTCCTGGCCAAGCCGCGCAAGCGGCGCAGTGAACTCGTTCATGCGCGGTTCGTCCGCCTGGGCCTGCAGGAATTCGGCGACCAGCGCGCCGAAGCGGCGCAGCTTGCTGCCCTGGTCGTGCATCACTTTTCGACCCAGCAAGTCCAAGGCCTGGATGCCGTTCGTACCTTCGTAGAGCATGTTGATGCGCGCGTCGCGCACGTACTGCTCCATCCCGGTTTCGCGGATGTAACCGTGTCCGCCGAACACCTGCACGCCCAGGCTGGTCGTCTCGAATGCGTTGTCGCTGATGAAGGCCTTGACGATCGGCGTGAGCAGGGCCACCAGGTCCGCTGCATCGGCGCGCGCTTCAGGATCGGGATGCGAGCGCTCCCGGTCGATCAACAGCGCGGTCCAGCTGGCTATCGCGCGGCCGCCCTCGGTATAGGCCTTGCAGGTCAGCAACATGCGCCGCACGTCGGGGTGCACGATGATCGGGTCGGCTGCTTTTTCCGGCTGTACGGCGCCAGCCAAGGCGCGGCCCTGAATACGCTCGCGAGCATAGGCGACGGCGTTCTGCAGCGAGACCTCGGCCAATCCCAGCGATTGCATGCCGACCCCGAGCCGCGAGGAATTCATCATCACGAACATCGCGGCCAGGCCCTTGTTCGGCTCGCCGATCAGCCATGCGCGCGCTGCGTCGAGGTTGATGACGCAGGTGGCATTGCCGCGGATGCCCATCTTGTGTTCGATGGAGCCTGCGCGCACGCCATTGCGCTCACCGGCCTCGCCGTTGGCGTCCGGCAGGAATTTAGGGACCAGGAAGAGCGAGATGCCGCGGGTTCCGGCGGGCGCATCGTGCAATCGGGCAAGCACCAGGTGCAGGATGTTCTCGGATACATCGTGTTCGCCGGAGGAAATGAATATCTTGGTGCCCGTGAGCGCAAAGCTGCCGTCACCGAGCGGCTCCGCGCGCGTCCTGAGCATGCCCAGGTCGGTGCCGCACTGCGCTTCAGTCAGGCACATCGTGCCGCTCCATCGGCCGGAAACCAGCTTCGGCAGGTACAGCCGCTTCTGTTCGTCGGTGCCGTATTCGGCCAGGCATGCGTAGGCCGCGTGGGATAGCCCCGAGTACATCAACCAGGCCTGGCTGGCTGAGTTGAAAATCTCGTAGACGCTGTTGTTGAGCAGGATCGGCAATCCCTGGCCGCCGTGGTCGGGGTCGCAGGACAGGCCGGGCCAGCCCGCCTCGATGAACTGGGAGTAGGCCTTTTTGAAGCCCGGCGGTGTCGTGACTGCGCCCTGGTCATCGATCGTGCAACCGTGAAGGTCGCCGATAGCGTTCAAGGGGAACACAACTTCGCTGGCAAAACGCGCGGCTTCCTCGAGCACTGCGTCGAACGTTGCACGGTCGGTTCCTGCGTGAGCGGGCATCGACTGCAACTCGGCCTCCGCCTGCAGCAGCTCGAACAGGACGAAGCGCATGTCGCGCAGGGGCGCGTGGTAGCTGGGCATCAGAACTCCGGTGGCGAGACCATACTTATGCGTATGTTTGTCAGTATGCACACCCGGGACGAGCTACGCCACTTCGCCGGCGGCGTGCCCCGAGGCCCAGGCCCACTGGAAGTTGTAGCCGCCAAGGTGGCCGGTAACGTCGACGACTTCGCCGATGAAGAACAGTCCCGGACAGAGGCGCGATTCCATGCTGCTCGACGAAAGTTGGTCGGTGTCCACGCCGCCCAGCGTGACCTCGGCGGTGCGATAGCCCTCGGTGCCGCTGGCGATGATCGGCCAGCTGTGCAGTTGCGCGGCGACTGCGGCGAGTTGCTTCTGGCTCAGTTGTTGCATTGGCAGGTCCGGCAGGAAAAGCTCACACAGCCGCTGCGCCAGGCGCTTGGGTAGCAGTTCCCCGAGGATTGTGCGCAAGCTGGCTGCGGGATGCGCTGCCTGCTGCTCGAGCAGGAAAGGAAGCGCGGCGCGGTCCGGCGACAAGTCGAGCAGCAACTCCTTGCCAGTGTCCCAGTAGTTGGAGATCTGCAGGATCGCCGGGCCGCTCAAGCCGCGGTGGGTTATCAGCATTGCGTTCTCGAAGCGCGTGCGGCCACAACGGGCAACGATTGGCAGGGCCACGCCGGCGAGGACCGAGTAATGTTCCAGATGCTTGCCACTCAGCGTCAACGGGACCAGGCCGGCACGGACCGGCAGCAGGCGATGGCCGAATTGGCTGGCGACGTCGTAGCCAAATCCGGAGGCTCCCATGGCCGGAATCGACAGGCCTCCGCTGGCAATCACCAGCGCCGCGCAATCAATGTCGCCCAGCGAACTGACTACGCGGAAACCGGGAGCCATGCTCTCGATTGCCGTCACCGTGCAACTAGTCTCGATGCGAACTCCGGCGGCTGCGCACTCGTCGAGCAGCATGGCCACGATCTGTTTGGAGGACTCGTCGCAGAACAGCTGGCCGAGCTCCTTCTCATGCCAGGCAATACCGTGGGCATCCACCATCGCGATGAATTGCGCCGGGCTGAAGCGCGCCAGGGCGCTCTTGCAAAAATGCAGATTCGACGACAGGAAGTTGGCAGGCGTGGTGCCGGTGTTGGTGAAGTTGCAGCGGCCGCCGCCCGACATCAGGATCTTCTTGCCGCAACGGTTGGATTTCTCGACAACCAGCACGCGGCGTCCGCGCCTGCCGGCCGTCAGTGCGCACATCAGCCCGGCGGCGCCGCCGCCGATGATCAGGACATCGAACTCCATGGCGCCGATCTTGCCGCCTGCCGCCGCTACAGCTCGACCAGCTGCTTTCCGAAATTGGCGCCCGTGTACAGGCGGCGCAGCGCCTCCGGGAATTTCTCGAGGCCCTGGACGATGTCGAGCTTGCTGCCAAGCTTGCCGGCCGCCACCCACGGCGTCATGGCGGCGATCGCTTCCTCGGCGCGGTGCAGGTAGTCGATGACGACAAATCCTTCCATGCGTCCGCGCGCGGAAATCAGCGACAGGTAGTTGGAGGGACCCTTGGTCTCGCCAGTAGCGTTGTACTGCGAGATGCCGCCGCACAGCACGACCCGGCCCTTGAGCTTCAGGCGCTTGAGCGCCGCGTCCAGGATGTCGCCGCCGACGTTGTCGAAGTAGATGTCGATTCCATCCGGGCAATGCTCGCGCAAGGCCGCCGATACGTTCTGGTTCTTGTAATCGATCGCTGCGTCCGCACCCAGCGTGCCAGTCAGGAACGCGCATTTGTCGGCGCCGCCAGCGATGCCGATGACGCGCAGGCCGAGCGCCTTGCCGATCTGCACGACCGCTGAGCCCACCGCGCCTGCCGCAGCAGACACGACCAGCACTTCACCGGCCTTCGGCGTGCCGATTTCGATAAGTCCAAAATAGGCGGTCAGCCCGGTGGCGCCGAAAACGCTCAGGGCCCAGCCCGGGTGGGGCAGGCGCTTGGCATCGAAGCGTTGCATGCCCTTGCCGTCCGACACCAGTTCGCTCTGCACGCCGGTCATGCCGCTGACCCAACTGCCGACCGGGTATTTGCCGTTGCGTGATTCGACCACTTCGCCGATACCGGCGGATCGCATCACTTCGCCCAGCGCCACCGGCGGCCAGTACGACTTTGCCTCGGTCATCCAGACCCGCATGGCCGGGTCAATCGAGAGGTACTTCACGGCAATCCGGATCTGGCCGTCCTGCAGCGGCGCCGATTCGCTCTCGCGCAGCTCGAAATCGCTGTCCTTCGGATGGCCCTCGGGCCGGGAGACAAGGTGCAGTGCGCGGACGCTGGTCATGGTCGGTATCCGTATCTGGGTTGGAGGCAGGCACGTCCGCGATTGCGCGCGGGCACGCCGTTATTCTGAGCGCGGGCCTTTGCGATGCGGCTTCGGCTTCGGCTTGCCGGCGCCGAATGGTTTGTCGTTGAACTCGCGCTTGGCCTTGAACGGCGGCTTGTCGCCGAAACTATTCTTGGCGAACGGCGGCCGCGGCCCGGCTGGTTTCTTGCCGGCATTGTCCGGCGGCTGTCCGTCCTGTGTGATGCGAAGTTGCTGACCCGCACACCAGACCGTCTTGAGGTGGCTGAGCACATCGGCCGGCATGCCTTCGGGCAGGTCGATAAGGCTGTAGTCCTCGAAAATCTCGATGCGGCCGATGTGCTTGCTCTCAAGGCCCGCTTCATTGGCGACAGCGCCGACGATGTTGCCCGGTTTGACGCCGTGGTCGTAGCCAACCTCGATGCGGAAGGTCTCGAGCCCGGTATCGGGTTTGTGGTCAGAACGCGCCTTGCGCGGTCGCTCGCCACGCTCGGCGAAGACCGGGCGCTCGCTGCGTTCGGCGAAAGCCGGTCGCTCGGTGCGCTCGGCAAAGGCGGGACGTTCGGACGGAGCCGAACGCTCGGCGTGGTCGGGGCGATCAGCGTGCGTGGGACGCTCCGCGCGCGGCGAACGCTCGGCACGGGTCGGACGATCGAAGCTGCGCTCGTTCTTCTCGTAGGCCGGGCGCGGCGCATGTTTCGGCGGCTCCAGCAGCAGCGGCACGTCGCCGCGCGCCATCTTGGCCAGCGCCGCGGCGATCTCCACCGCCGGCACGTTGTTGGCCTGCTCGTAATCCTCGATCAGTCGCTGGAACATCGCCAGGTCGCTGCTGTCCAGGGTCTCGGTGATCTGCTGCTTGAACTTGGCGATGCGCACGTCGTTGATCGCTTCGACGCTCGGCAGCTCCATCACCTCGATCGGCTGGCGGGTGGCGCGTTCGATCGAACGCAGCATGTTGCGCTCGCGCGGGGCGATGAACAGGATCGCCTCGCCGCTGCGACCAGCTCGTCCCGTCCGGCCGATCCGGTGCACATAGCTTTCGGTGTCGTATGGAACGTCGTAATTGATCACGTGGCTGATCCGATCGACATCGAGCCCGCGCGCGGCGACGTCGGTCGCCACCAGGATGTCGATCTTGCCGTCCGTCAACTGTTGGATGGTCCGTTCGCGTTGCGCCTGCTGCACGTCGCCATTGATGGCGGCGGCGGAGAAGCCGCGGGCCTGCAGTTTCTGCGCCAGCTCGTCGGTGGCCAGCTTGGTACGCGCAAACACGATCATGGCGTCGAAGGGCTCGGCTTCCAGGATGCGGGTCAGGGCGTCCAGCTTGTGCAGGCCGCTGACCTGCCAGAAGCGCTGGCGGATGTTGTCCGCCGTGCGCGTCTTGGCCTCGATCGAGATTTCGCTCGGCTCGCGCAGGTAAGTCTGGGCGATGCGCCGGATTGGGCTGGGCATGGTGGCTGAGAACAAGGCGACCTGACGTTGCGCCGGTGTCTTCTTGAGGATCGATTCGACATCGTCGATGAAACCCATGCGCAACATTTCGTCGGCTTCGTCCAGCACCAGCGTGGTCAGTTGCGACAGGTCGAGCGTGCCCTTGTCCAGGTGGTCAATGATCCGGCCCGGGGTACCGACGACGACGTGCACGCCGCGGCGCAAGGCGCTCAGCTGCGGGCCGTAGCTCTGGCCGCCGTAGATCGGCAGGACCTGGAAGCCGGGAATGTGCGCGGCATAGCTCTGGAACGCCTCAGCAACCTGGATGGCCAACTCCCGGGTCGGGGCAAGCACCAGCACCTGCGGCTTGCCCTTGGACAGGTCGAGCTTGTTGAGCAGTGGAAGGGCGAAGGCAGCGGTCTTGCCGGTGCCGGTCTGCGCCTGGCCGATCACATCCCTGCCAGCGAGCAGCAGCGGAATGGTCGCGGCCTGGATCGGGGTTGGCAGCTCGTAGCCGAGCTCATCGAGCTTGCGCAACAGCGGCTCGATCA
Source organism: Gammaproteobacteria bacterium (assembly GCA_031431355.1). Taxonomy (GTDB): domain Bacteria; phylum Pseudomonadota; class Gammaproteobacteria; order Xanthomonadales; family Xanthomonadaceae; genus Arenimonas. Next base: position 2,104 of record JANPDF010000204.1, on the reverse strand, counting down.
GGGCAAGGTCGCGGAAGCTGGCATTGGACGCGGAAGCGACCGTTTCGGAAGTCATCGGAGGAATCTCGAAGCGCCGCGCCTGTGTGGACAGGGCGCGGGGGAATTGGGGGCGTATTCTACCGCTTACGCCGTCTCGACGCCCGGATCGCCGGACGAGCGCTATCTTCGCCTGTCTGATTGGAGCAAACCGATGGTTTACCTATGGACCAAGACATTCCACCTGTTGTTCGTGATCGCGTGGATGGCCGCCGTTTTCTACCTGCCGCGAATACTGGTGAACGTGGCCGAGGCCGGCAGCAACACCGACGTGCGCGAGCGGCTGCAGCTCATGGGTCGCAGGCTCTATGGCTTTGGCCATTCCATGTTCGGGCTGGCCACGTTGACTGGCGTCGTGCTGATGCTTGGCTATCGATTCGCGCCGCAATATTTCCCCGACCTCGTTGCCGGTCGCGCCTGGCTGCATGCGAAGCTGGCGCTGGTGGCCTTGCTGCTGGCTTACCTCATCTATTGCGGCAGGATGCTCAAGCGTGCCACCGCGGGCGGCGCGCTACCGTCCTCGATGGCGCTCCGTTGGATCAACGAGTTGCCCGTGCTGGCGCTGCTGGCGATCATCTACCTGGTGTTGGCCAAGCCTTTCTGAACGAGCTTGGCAGCGAGCCAGGCCAGCGGAATCGGCAGTAGCAGGCCGGATGCGATCACCCACGGCGGGTGCGGAATGGACATCGCGTTCAAGCCGATCAGTCCGACGTCGATCGCACCGATCAGCAATGCGCACGTGGTGCGGTTGCGCAGCGCGATGCGGGCCGCCACGCCGGCGCCGACGAAGGCGCCGAGCAACCATCCGAACAGGACCACCGCCAGCGCGCTGGCGGGCATGGTCGCTGCGTAGGCGGCAATAGCATCGGCATTGGTCAGGTCCAGGCCCGGCGGCGGCGGGAAGAAGAACTTGGCATTGGCCAGTTCAACCATCGTGATGACGATCATCATCGCGAACAGGCCGGCGATGACTGCGAAGATTGTGCGAAACATCCGAACCCCCGTGGCATGGCTGCCGATAACGGCTGCGTGATCGAAGCATCGGTGGCGGCTGCGCAAAAGACAAGGGCCGCGTGAGCGGCCCTTGTTCAACGGTCACAGCGGGACTGAATCAGCGCAGTGGACGCGGTGCATTGACCGCACGGCGATCGCGACGGTCCGCGGCTGGATGCGTCTTGACGCCGGCGTGGGCCTGCGCGTGCCGCGGAGCCGCTGCGGTATGCGGGGTGCGGCGACTCGGCGTGCGCTGGCCGGACGGGCGGCCAGCGGACGCGGTGTCGTTGCCCATCCGGATCTGCCGGCTCGGCGTGTAGCCCTCGACGACCGTCATGACGATGTCGGCCTTGAGCACGCGATGGATCGCACGCAGCAGGCCGCCTTCATCCGGGGACACCAGAGAGATCGCCTCGCCTGATGCGCCGGCGCGTCCGGTGCGTCCAATGCGATGGACGTAGTCTTCGGCAACCATCGGCAAATCAAAGTTGATCACCAACGGCAACTGCGGAATGTCCAGCCCACGCGCGGCCACGTCGGTAGCGACCAGAACCCGCGCCTTACCCGACTTGAAATCCCCGAGGGCCTTAAGGCGCTGCGACTGGCTCTTGTTGCCGTGGATCGCAACGGCTTTGATGCCGGACTTCTCGAGCTGCTCGGCCAAGCGGTTGCAACCGTGCTTGGTCTTGCCGAACACCAGGATCTGGTCCTGGTAGCGCTGGCTGAGGATATCGATCAGCAGGTCGCGCTTGCGCGCGCTGTCGACCGGGTGGGCAATGTGGGACACCGTTTCGGCAACCGTGTTGCGCGCGGCGACCTGGACTTCACGCGGGTTGCGCATGAACTCCATCGCCAGCTTCTTGATCGCGTCTTCGAAGGTTGCCGAGAACAGCAAGGTCTGCCGGGTGGCGGGCAGCTTGTTGAGGATGCGCTTGATCGCAGGCATGAAGCCCATGTCGAGCATGCGGTCGGCTTCGTCGAGGATCAGCATCTCTACGTCGCGCAACTGCACGGTGCCGCGCTCGAGGTGGTCGATCAGGCGGCCCGGGGTGGCGACCAGGATGTCGACGCCGCG
>JANPDF010000203.1:0-11489 GCA_031431355.1 Gammaproteobacteria bacterium | reverse complement strand
CTGGTCAACCACGGCAACGCCACCGGGTCGCAGTTGCTGACGCTGGCGCACCGGGTCGCCGATTCGGTGCAGGAAAGCTTCGGCGTGGCCCTGGAGCCCGAGCCGCGCCTGATCGGCGCGCGCTGGACGACGCCTTGAGCGCCGTCCTGCCGCACCACGCGCGCGCCGGCGACGACGTACCGCGCGCGGTGTTGTTCATGCTTGCCAGCACGGTGTTGTTCGGTGCCATGGCGGTGTGCATCCGGCTGGCGTCAAAACAGCTGCACACCTTCGAGATTGCCTTCTTCCGCAATTTCTTCGGGTTCGTGTTCACCCTGCCGCTGCTGTACAAACACGGCTTCGGGATACTCAAGACCGACAAGCTGCCGCTGTATTTCATGCGCTGCGTGGTCGGCATCGTGTCCATGCTGGCCGGTTTTTGGGCGATCGTGCACCTGCCGCTGGCGCAGGCCGTGGCACTTTCCTATTCAACGCCCATCTTCGTCACCATCGGCGCAGTATTCGTGCTGGGTGAAGTCGTGCGCGCGCGGCGCTGGACGGCAGTGCTGATCGGCTTCGCCGGCGTCCTGGTGCTGATGCATCCGGGCGCGGACACCTTCAGCTTCTCCAGCCTGGTCGCGGTGCTTGCCGCGGTGATGAGCGCCAGCGTGGCGATCAGCATCAAGTTCCTGTCGCGCACCGAGAAGGCCGATGCGATCGTCATCTACACCACGATGATCTGGGTGCCGCTGTCGCTGGTGCCTGCCCTGTTCTACTGGACCCAGCCGACCGGGCTAACCTGGCTCTGGCTCATCCTCTGCGGCTTCCTGGGCACCACGGCACACCTGTTCTGGACGCGCGCGCTGCGGCTGGCCGATGCCTCCCTGCTGACGCCGATCAGCTTCCTGCAGGTGCTGGTGGTAGGCGTGCTCGCCTACTTCCTGTTCGATGAGAAGGTCGATCGATGGACGGTGCTTGGCGCCGCGATCATCTTCGGCTCGAATGCCTACATCGCGCAACGCGAGGCGCGTTTGGCGCGCCGCGCGGTGACCGACCCGGACATCAATCCGGAAACGCAGCAACGCTGAGCGCGCGGCCCGCTATTTCGCTGCGGGCTGGGTTGCCCTTGCCGACTTGGCCGAGCCCGATTTGGCGATCAGGTCGGGCCTGGCGGGGGCAGAGGCCGTGGACGGCGGCGGCGGCGAGCGCCTGGCCACCAGTTGGTACATCAGCACCACCCAGGTCGTGCCCGCGGCCCAGCCCGCGAGGATGTCGGAGGGGTAGTGCACGCCTAGGTAAATGCGCGAGATCCCGACCAGCACGATGAATGCCGCGGCGAAGGCGAACACCAGCCAACGCCCGCGCGTCGGCCAGAACAGCAACATCAGCGCCACGCCGAGCGTGACCGATCCCATCGCATGCCCGCTCGGGAAACTGAAGGTGGTCTCCGGACTGAGCGACAGCCACAGTTCGGGCCTGACCCGGCCGAAATGGTTCTTCGCGGCAAGGTTGATGATCAGCGAGCCGACCACAGCCAGGCCGAAGAACAATCCGTCGCGGAAGCGCCGCCGATAGACAAGCCAGGCGAGGATGCCTACGTCCAGCGGCACCACACCCCACAGGTAACCGAGGTTCGACATGAGTACGAAAAAGCGGTCGATGCCCGGCGACGCGAGTTGGTGGAGAGCCAGCATCAACGGTGCATCGAAGAAGAACACGCCGCCTTCGCGCAGCTCATCGGCCAGTGCGGCGAAGCCGATCAGGGGCAGCAGCACGCCCAACATCGCGATCAGGATCCGCCAGCCTTGGCTGCTGAGGAAGCGAAAGCCGTACTCGAGCTCGCTCTTGGCGACCGGGATGACTTTCGCCGCAGAATCAGCCATCGGCGCGAACGTATTTCCTGGCCACGTAGTCGTCGATCACTGCCACGAACTCGCTGGCGATCCGGTCACCGCGCAAGGTCATCGCTTTCTCGCCGTCGATGAAGACCGGCGCGCTCGGCGCTTCGCCAGTGCCCGGCAGCGAGATCCCGATATTGGCGTGGCGCGACTCGCCCGGCCCGTTGACCACGCAGCCCATGACCGCGAGCGTGAGGTGCTCGGCGCCCGGGTTACTTATCTTCCACATCGGCATTTTGTCGCGCACGTGTTGCTGGACGGTTTGCGCCAACTCCTGGAAGAACTCCGAAGTCGTCCGCCCGCAGCCGGGGCAGGCGGTCACCAGTGGTGTGAACGCGCGCAAGCCCATGGTCTGCAGCAGCTCCTGCGCAACCACGACTTCCTGCGTGCGCGAGCCGCCAGGCTCGGGGGTGAGCGAGATGCGGATGGTGTCGCCGATACCTTCCTGCAGCAACACGGCAAGCGCCGCCGTGGATGCAACGATTCCCTTGCTGCCCATCCCCGCTTCGGTCAGGCCCAGGTGCAACGGGAAGTCGCAACGCCGGGCAAGGTCGCGGTAGACCGCAACCAGTTCCTGTACGCCGCTCACTTTGGCTGACAGGATGATCCGGTCCCGGCCCAGGCCCATCTCCACCGCCCGCTCGGCGGAATCGAGCGCCGAGCGCACGAGTGCTTCGCGCAGCACGCGGCCGGCTTCCCATGGCTCGTCGCGCAAGTGGTTCTCGTCCATCATCCGCGTGGCCAGCGCCTGGTCCAATGAACCCCAGTTCACGCCAATCCGGACCGGCTTGCTGTATTCCAGCGCGAGGTCGATGATCGCGCCGAACTGGCTGTCGCGTTTCCTGCCGAAACCAACGTTGCCAGGATTAATCCGATACTTGGCCAGGGCCCTCGCGCAGGCCGGTTCGGCGGCGAGCAACTGGTGGCCGTTGTAATGGAAGTCGCCGACGATCGGCACTTCCACGCCCATCATCGCAAGCTTTTCAACGATTCGCGGCACGGCTGCCGCCGACTCGGGATTGTTGACGGTGACCCGGACCAGTTCGGAGCCAGCCCGCCACAGGTCGGCGACCTGCTTGACCGTTCCCGGGATGTCCGCGGTATCGGTATTGGTCATCGACTGCACGACGATCGGATGACCGCCGCCGACTGCTACCTTGCCGACGAACACGGTGCCGGTGGACCGGCGCGCTTGTGCGATCGCCTCGCTCATCGGGGGGCGGGTTCGGCGTTCGGGGCGACCTGGTCGGCGCGCAGCGGGCGCAGCAACGCATAGTCCCCGGCATTGAGCAGCACGTTGATTCCGGCCAGGATTTGCTCGACCGCCGGCGCGCCGTCCATGCCGCGTTCGGCCAGGTCGCGGACAACTTCAATGCGCGCAGCGCCGAGGTCCATGCTATTTGGCGCGAGGAAATGGATTTCATCGTCGTCATCGAGCGCCGTCATCTCCACTGCACGGACCGGCTCGCGGGCAAAGCCATCCTTGCCGTGAACGCGCAGGCCCACGGCTCCGGTGCGCCGCGAGACCAGTTCGACGCCGGCCGACAGTCCGCCGTCGTCCTCGTAGCGCAGCCAGCGGATCACGCCGAGCATCCATTCAGCCCGCTCGCCGGGATCGGCCAGCGTCAGTCCGACCAGTTCTCCCACGCGCGCGCGAATCTGGCTGGCGTGCGACCACGCCATCCGATAGCCACCCAGGCTCTGGTCCAGGACTTGCGCCTCATGGATCGGGACGCGAGACGCGTCGGTGCTCGCATGCGCCCAGAGCGCGCGATCGGCGCCAGTGGTCACATGCTGCGCCGCCTGACGCATGAAGGCATCGAAGTCACGCTCGCCGGCCAGGTAGAAATGCAGGCTGCTCAGTCCAAACACCGTGCGCAAGCCATGCCCCGCCCCAAGGCGCTTGTGCGTCCGCGCGGCGGCGAGTCCGAACGCACGCTTGAGGCGCAACAGCATTTCCACTGAAACGCGAATGCCGAGTCCGCGGCTCGGGACCAGGTTGGAGAAGCCGTCGCCCGCCCGCGCCAGGGCGGCATCCACTTCCGCCGAGAACGGGCTCATCTCCAGCCACTGCTGCTCGGGCTGGCCGAGCATGCCGGCACCTGGCCCGCGATCCTCGTCCGCCGGCACCACCGGGGAGTTCCCCTGCGGCGCGGTGCGCAGCAATGCGCAGCGGCCGGCGAGGTCCGAGGTGATCTGCCACAGTGCGTCCTGCTCAAGCTGGCTGAACGCCAGGGGATGGGTGACCGCCATCAAGAGCGTCTGCAGATACAGACTGCGCAGTTCCACCGGCGACCCGGCCAGCGGGTCAGGGATCTGCCGGCTGTCGAGCTTGTGGCTGACGGCAAAGTGATAAACCCGGTGCATGCCCTGCCAGATGCCGGCATCGGGCGCGCGATAGACGCGCCAAGCCACCGCCAGCGACTGGCTGTAATGCCATTGGGCGCGGGCGAGCGCCAACGCCACGGAGCCGCCGCGCAGCATCGGGATGTTGCCCTCGGGCGCGCAAATCTCCACTGCGGCCTTGCGATAGGCGTGCGCAAGAGCTTGGTGGAAGTTCTCCACTTGTTGCACCGCCGCGGCCTTGGCCGCGTCCAGTGGCAGGGCGCTGCTGGCGTATTCGTCCTTCAGCAATCCGATCGACTCACCTATTACCGGGCGCATTTCCTCAAGCACCGACAGCCGCTGCGAACCTTCCAGCCGCTGGCCGCTAAGGCTGTCCAGCGCCTGGGCGAGGCTTTGCTGCGTGGCCAGCGCGTTTGCGCGCGGCAGCGCGGCCACCCATTGGCGGGTCTTGCGCGGGTCGGCCGTGAACGTAGCCGTGCCCAGCCCGAGGGGCCGGGGCATTCCTTCGCTCAGTAGTCGATAGGCCTGGCCCATTCCGTGGCTCCGATGACGTAGTGCCGGGGCAAGTTTACGTCATCGGAGCCGATTACCTGCCTGCCGGGATCCTGCCCGCCCTGACGGTAAACTGGGGCCATGGCAGAACTCGCGCGGGAACGCTCCGTCCTCAAGCCCTCCCAGCTCAACGCGCTCGCGCGCGACCTGTTGGAGGGCGCGTTCGCCCAGGTCTGGGTGCAGGGCGAAATCAGCAACTTCTCCCGCCCGGGTTCGGGGCACCTGTACTTCACCCTCAAGGACGATCGCGCGCAGGTGCGGTGCGCCCTGTTCAAGCAGAAAGCGATGTACCTACGCTTCGCCCCGCGCGACGGGATGCAGGTCCTGGCGCGCGGACGCCTGACCTTGTACGAGGCGCGCGGCGAGTTCCAGCTGGTGCTCGAGCATATGGAGGAAGCCGGCGAAGGCGCGTTGCGCCAAGCCTTCGACGCACTCAAGCAGCGGCTGGCCGCGGAGGGGTTGTTCGACAACGAACGGAAGCGACCCTTACCGCGGTTCCTGCGGCACCTGGGCGTGATCACTTCCCCGCGCGGCGCCGCCATACGCGACGTACTCAGCGTGCTGGCGCGACGGTTTCCGATGCTTTCGGTGGATGTGTTGCCGGTCGCGGTGCAGGGCCAGGGCGCCGCAACGGAGATTCGCGAAATGTTGGCGAGGGCAGCGGCCAGCGGACGCTACGACGCTCTGCTGTTGACGCGCGGCGGCGGCTCGCTCGAAGACCTGTGGGCGTTCAATGACGAAGCCCTCGCACGCGCCATTGCCGACTGTCCGATTCCGGTGATTTCAGCCGTCGGACACGAGATCGATTTCAGCCTGGCGGATTTCGCCGCCGACCTGCGCGCACCGACGCCTTCGGCCGCGGCCGAATTGCTGGTTCCCGATCGTACGGAACTGATGCAGCAGGTCGTGCAATTGCGCAGGCGACTGGACGTAGCCATGCATAGGAAGCAATCGGCGCTGGCACAGCGCGCCGACCTTGCCGGGTTGCGCCTGCAGGCGCTGCGACCGCAGTTGCGCGTGGAACGCGGCATGAACCGACTCGGCGGACTGCGGGGACGGCTCGACGCGGTGCTGATGGCGGGCATCGCCGCGCGCATCGCTCGACTGCGCGACAATGGCGTACGGTTGGAGCGACTGCATCCGCGCACCCGATTGGCGGCGCAGGCGCATCGCAGCGCCTTGCTTGAGCAGCGCCTCGCGTCCGCGACCCGGCGCCGACTGGACCAGCATCGCCTGCAGTTGCAGGGACTGGCGCGCACGCTGGTATCGGTCAGTCCGCTGGCCACGCTGGCCCGCGGCTATGCCGTGCTCCGCGACCGGGCCAGCGGCGCCGTCCTGCGCCGGTCGCAAGATGCCGTCCCGGGACAAGCCGTGGACGCGATGCTCGCCGAGGGCAGTCTGGCGCTGGTGGTGACCGAGCGACGCGACTGAATCCTGGCTAACCCCGAATGCCGGTGCCGGACGTTCATTTCCATGCACCCCACCCAGGAGTTTCGCCATGCGCCCGTCGCCCCTCGCTCTCGCCATATCCATCACGCTGCTGGCCGCCTGCAGCCAGCCCGCTACACGCGACCTGTCATCTGCCGACCAGCAAGCCCAACACGAGCGATCGCGCGTTGATGGCGTCGCCCGACCTGCCGCCAAAGCTGCCGAAGGCGCGGTCGCAGATGCCGCGCTCGCAGAAGCCGAGGTTGACGCCGTCATCGATCATCCAGGCCGCAAGGACGGCGCAGGCAATGAGGTCGGCTCCCTGGAGTTGCGCCGAGAAGCTGCCTTCACCGCCCCAGCGTCCGCACCGCCGCCTCCGATGGCCGCCAAATCGAGTTCCGCTTCCGGCCTGGCCTTCGCCCAACAAGCGCAGCCGGTGCTCGCGCCGCTGACGCCGACCAACACCGAGAACTACGCCAGCCACGCCGACAATCCGATCCACCGTACGGCCGAAACGCCGGTCAGCACGTTTTCCATCGACGTTGATACCGGCAGCTACAGCAACGTGCGTCGCATGCTGGCGGCCGGCCAGCGTCCGCCCGCCGATGCCGTGCGCACGGAGGAAATGATCAATTATTTCGACTATGGCTACCAGGCGCCGGCCAGCCGCCAAGTGCCGTTTCTGGTGAGTACCGAAATTGCGCCGGCACCCTGGAATAGCCGTCACCAATTGCTGCAGATTGGCATCCAGGGTTACCAGGTTCCCAAGTCGGCGATTCCCGCGTCCAACCTGGTATTCCTGATCGACACCTCCGGCTCCATGCAGGACGCGGACAAACTGCCCCTGCTCAAGCAAAGCCTGCGCGAACTGGTGCTGCAGTTGCGGCCGCAGGATCGGGTGACGATGGTCGCCTATGCCGGCAGTGCCGGACTGGTGCTGCCGCCGACGCCGGGCGACCAGCGAGACGCCATCCTGGGAGCGCTTGAGCGCCTGGATGCGGGTGGATCCACCAATGGCGGTTCCGGCTTGCAACTTGCCTACGCCATGGCCCGGCAGGCATTCATCACCGGCGGGGTGAACCGCGTGCTGCTGGCGACCGATGGCGATTTCAACGTCGGCACCTATGACCAGAAATCGCTGGAGACCATGGTCGGCGACCAGCGCAAGTCAGGCATCGCCTTGACCACGCTTGGCTTCGGCACCGGCAACTACAACGATGCGATGGCCGAACGCCTGGCCGACCTTGGCAATGGCAATCACGCCTATGTCGATTCCATCCAGGAAGGCCGCAAGGTGCTCGTGGACGAGTTGTCGTCAACGATGCTCACCATCGCGAAGGATGTGAAGATCCAGCTTGAATTCAACCCCGCGGTGGTGGCGGAGTATCGGCTGATCGGCTACGAAAACCGCGCGCTGCGGCGCGAGGATTTCAACAACGACAACATCGACGCTGGCGAGATTGGCGCCGGCCATGATGTCACCGCCCTGTACGAGATCACACTGGTTGGCTCGGGTGCGGAGAGCGTGGATCCCTTGCGCTATGGCCGCGCAACCGCGGCCGCCGCGAGCGCCAGCGAGATCGGTTGGCTGCGCCTGCGTTACAAGTCGCCGGGCGAGGAGCGCAGTCGCCTGATCCAGAAGGCCCTGTCGCGCAAGCAGCTGCGCACCGCAGCCAGCCCGAGGCTGCGCTGGTCGGCGGCAGTGGCGGCGTATGCCGACCTGCTGCGCGGCGGCGGCAACCTCGGCGCTTTCAGCTGGAACGATGTCCGCACCTTGGCCTCCGGGGCCGTTGGCGATGATCGCTGGGGCCACCGCGCCGAGTTCCTCGCTTTGGTCGACAAGGCGCGGGCGCTGACCACCGGCGAGACGCCCATCGCCGTCAGCCAATGAGGGACCTGCCAGCGGTGGCGACAAACTGGCGCTATCCGTGAACGACAAAACTTCGTACGCTCCGTCCCATGCAGGCGGAGCTGACCGACGAGGAATTGATGCTGGCCTACGGAACCGGCGACACGGCGGCATTCGAGGTGCTTTATTCCCGGCATCGCGGACCCCTGTTCCGGTTCATGCTGCATCAGGTACGGGAACACGGCACCGCGGAGGAGCTCTACCAGGATGTCTGGCAAAAGGTAATCGTGGCCCGGGCGCGCTACCAGCCGGACGCGAGGTTCAGCACCTGGCTATTCCAGATCGCGCACAATCGCCTTACCGACCACTGGCGATCCCTCCAGCATCGACCGCCGGCGCCGGCCGACGCGATCGAACGAACCGAGCGCGAAGCCGACCCGCACACGCCGGAACGAACCCTGTCCGCATTCGAGGAACGACGGCGCCTGCAGTTGGCACTGGAGGAATTGCCGGACGACCAGCGCGAAGTCGTGGTGCTGCGCCTGGAACAGGAGTTGTCGCTGGAACAGATCGGCCAGATAACCGGCGTCGGCCGGGAAACAGTCAAATCGCGACTCCGCTATGCGCTCGACAAGCTACGCAACAGGCTTAATCAATGACCAGGCACGCTCCACCGAACGAACCGCTCGATGCACAGGAACGTGAATTTTCACGCATCCTGCGCGCCCTGCCGGGCGGTGAGCCCCCTGCCCGGCTCGATGCCAGCATCCTCAGGGCGGCAGCCGACGCGGCAACTGCGTCAGGACGTCCGCACGCGCGCTGGCTGGCGTCCATGGGCAGCCTGTGGGGCATCGGCGGCGCGGCGGCGGCGGTGCTGGCGCTCGGCGTGGCATGGCAGATGAATAATCCGGAGCGCATGTCCGCGCCCTCGCAGGGCGCGCCAGCCGCTTCGGCCGCCGCGTCGCAGGCAGCGCAGGCGGAGGACTCTGCGGTTTCGGTTGATTTCAAGGAGCGCGCGGCCGCGGAGTCGGACGCTTCACCGCCGCCACCGCCGGCGGACGCTGCGGCACCGGAACGCCGCGAGCGCACCTTTTCCGCCGCGCCACGCGCCGCCCGCGTTGGCGACGAGCCTGCTTCCGCGCCACTTCCGGAAGCCTTCGCCGCGGATGCCCTCGATGAGCATGTCACTAGTACCGAGGCCGGTGCCGCCGCTGCCAGCACGCCCATGGCCGCTGCCCCGGCGCCCGCCGTCGCCGCCGCCGAGGCCGAGCAGTCGAAACCCTATGCCGCCAAGTCATCCGTCAGTGCTGCAGCCGCCCAACCGGTCGAAGCGCAGGCGCAATTGGGCCGCGCCGACAAGGCGCAAGCCAACACCGCTTCGATGTCGGCCGAGGGCGGCCTTTCCGGGCTGGCCGCGACGCGATCGCTCAAACCGGTCAACTGGCTCGCTGAAATCCGCATCCTGCGCGATGCCGATCGCCAGGCCGAGGCCAAGGCAAGCCTGCTCGAGTTTCGTCGCCGCTATCCGGACTACGTGATTCCATCCGACCTGCTGCCGCTGCTTGGCGAATGAGCATCGCCGTCGAGACACCGCGCAAACGACTGCTTTCCCTGCGCGGCCTGCTGCCTTTCCTGCGTCCGCATCGCCCCTTGCTGTTTGGCTGGCTGAGCGCCCTCGCCGTGTCATCGTCTGCGACCCTGTTCTTCCCGATCGCGTTCAAGCAGATGATCGACCAGGGTTTCGCCCGGGGCACGTCCGTGGACCGCTGGTTCGTGCTGCTGTTCGTCGTGGCAGTGGTTCTGGCGATGGCCACGGCGGCTCGCTTCTATTTCGTGTCGCTGCTCGGGGAAAGGGTCATCGCCGACCTCAGGCGCACCTTGTACGGCCATTTGTTATCACTCGATCAGGATTTCTTCCAACGCACACGCAGCGGCGAACTACTCTCCCGGCTCTCGGCTGACGCGGAACTCCTGCGCAGCGTGGTGGGATCGAGCATGTCGATCGCCTTGCGCAGTGGAATCACCGTCATCGGCAGCGCCGTGATGCTGGCGATCACCAGTCCCAGGCTCGCGGGCCTGGCCCTGGTCGGCATTCCGCTCATCGTCTTGCCGATCGCCCTGTCTGGCCGCCGAGTGCGCGCCGTCGCGAAAGACAGCCAGGATCGCGTGGCGGATGCCAATGCGCGCGCGGGCGAGACATTCAATGCCATGCACACGGTGCAGAGTTATGCCCGCGAACCGTTCGAACGACAGCGGTTCGGGGAAGCGGTCACGCGCTCGCTGGCAGCCGCGCGCAAGCGAATCCGCATGCAAAGCCTGCTGACCGCAAGCGTCATCGTGCTGGTGTTCGGCGCGATCACCGCGGTGCTGTGGGTGGGTGCGCAGGATGTCATCGCCGGCACCTTGAGCGCGGGCACGCTTGCGCAGTTCGTGCTGTACGCGCTGATCGGCGCCGGCTCGGTCGGCGCGCTGACCGAAGTCTGGAGCGAAGTGCAGCGCGCGAGTGGCGGCATGGAGCGAATCAACGAACTGCTTGGCGAAACCTCACAGCTTGCCGTGCCGGCGGCTCCGACCCGACTGCCCGGGAGTATCCGAGGCGACCTGTCGATGGAGAACGTCGGCTTCAACTACCCGACCCGACCCGATGCCCCAGCGCTGGCTGATTTCAGCCTGCACGTCGCGCCGGGCGAAACAGTTGCCCTGGTCGGTCCCTCGGGCGCCGGCAAGAGCACGGTGTTCCAGTTGTTGCTGCGCTTCCATGACCCGGATCGCGGTCGCATCAGCCTCGATGGCGTGGATATCCGCGAGTTGGATCCGGGCGACCTGCGACGCGCCATTGCGCTGGTGCCGCAGGACCCGGTGATCTTCGGCACCACGGCGCGCGAGAACCTGCGCTACGGCAAGCTCGACGCCAGCGACGAGCAGATCGAGGCTGCGGCGCGAAGTGCGGAAGCACATGACTTCCTCAGCGTGTTGCCTGGTGGCTACGACAGCGAGCTTGGCGAGCGCGGCGCGCGCCTTTCCGGCGGGCAGCAACAGCGACTGGCAATTGCCCGCGCCTTGTTGAAGGACGCACCAATCCTGCTGCTGGACGAAGCCACCTCGGCGCTCGACGCGCAGAGCGAGCGCGCCGTGCAGCAGGCACTCGAGCGCTTGATGGAAGGCCGCACGACCCTGGTGATCGCGCATCGGCTGGCTACCGTGCTCAAGGCCGATCGGATCATCGTCATGGATAACGGACGGGTCGTCGCGCAGGGCACCCATGCCCAGTTGATGGCCCAGAACGGGCTGTACGCGGAATTGGCGCGACTGCAGTTCGACCACTGAACCTGCGCCGCGCTCAGGCCTCGACGAAGCGAACGCGGCGGGTGATCGAGCAGGTCAGCTCGTAGCTGATGGTCCCTGCCGCGGCAGCGACTTCTTCCACCGGCAGATCG
>JANPDF010000202.1:0-8178 GCA_031431355.1 Gammaproteobacteria bacterium | reverse complement strand
TGGTGCAGAAGTCCGACGAGTTGCTGATGATGAAGTACATCATCAAGAACGTGGCGCACGCCTACGGCAAGACGGCGACTTTCATGCCCAAGCCGGTGGTCGGCGACAACGGCAGCGGCATGCACGTGCACCAGAGCGTGTGGAAGGACGGCAAGAACCTCTTTGCCGGCGACGGCTACGCAGGCCTGAGCGAACTCGCGCTGTTCTACATCGGCGGCATCATCAAGCATGCGCGCGCACTCAACGCCATCACCAACCCCGGCACGAACAGCTACAAGCGGCTGGTGCCGGGTTACGAAGCGCCGGTAATGCTCGCCTATTCGGCGCGCAACCGTTCCGCGTCCTGCCGCATTCCGTACGTGGCCAATCCGAAGGGTCGCCGCATCGAGATCCGTTTCCCGGATCCGATGAACTCCGGCTACCTGATCTTCGCGGCGCTGATGATGGCGGGCCTGGATGGCATCAAGAACCAGATCGACCCGGGCGAGCCGAGCGACAAGGACCTGTATGACCTGCCGCCGGAAGAAGAAAAGAACATCCCGACTGTCTGCCATTCGCTCGACCAGGCGCTGGACGCGCTCGACGGCGATCGCGAATTCCTCAAGGCCGGCGGCGTGTTTTCGGATGACTTTATCGACAGCTACATCTCGCTGAAGATGGGCGAGGTGACCAAGTTCCGCGCGGCCACGCATCCGCTCGAGTACGCGATGTACTACGGCATCTGAGCCCGCAGGATTCCCCGAGTTGGGGAGTCCCCAGAAAGCCATGCTGGGACCCTGATTTTCAAGGGTCTTCCTCCAGCGGGGCTTTTTCTAAGCCAGTCCGTAGGAGCGGCTTGAGCCGCGACCCGCAGCATCGAAAAGCCCCGCTCCGGCGGGGCTTCTTTTTGCGTGCACGGCTGAACTTCGCCACATGGACCGGTTACAGTGGCCACTGCGTTCCGGAGTGCAGGCTCGTGCTGAGAGAAAACCCCCTGATGCGTCCGGAGCCCAAGCCCGGGAAACAATGGCCGATCTTCGGTCGGCTGGTCGTGCTGGCCGGGTTCTGGCTCTTCATCGGCTTCGCGCTTGGCACGGTGTTGCTTCTTTACCCGGTGCGCTGGTGGGCGACCCTGAGTCGCGCCAAGGGCTGGGCGCATGGCATCGAGAGCGCCGGCGTCGTGGCCATCATCCTGCTGCTGGTGGTGCTGTCGTTCGCGCTGGCGTACTGGGCGATGAAGTGGTTCGTGCGAACCGACCGCGCACTGGTTCGCGCGCTGCTCGTGCTGACGGCGCTCGGCGCCGGCGGGGCGGCGTACTGGAAGTGGGTCAACCCGGCCACGATGAAGGCGAACATGGGAACCGAACAGGCGGCGGGCGCGCACTTCACCGTCGGTCCCTATCCCGATGCCGTGCGTCTTGCCGAACTCCGCCAGCAGGGATACACCGGCGTCATATCGCTGCTGCATCCGGCCGTGGTGCCGTTCGAGCCGCAACTCATCGCCCGGGAAAAAAGGGAGGCCGCCGCGGCCGGGATCAAGCTGATCCACCTGCCGATGCTGCCCTGGGTGAGCGACAACACCGACTCGCTGGAGCGCCTGCGCGCGCTCGCGGCATCAAAGCAGGGCCGGTATTACATCCACTGCTACCTGGGCGTGGATCGGGTCAACCTCGCCCGTCGGACCATCGAGCAGGCGTCCGGGGATACTGCGAGCATCGAAGGCGGAGGGGAGGTGACGCGGCGCAGCCTGGACGTGCAGATGAAGGTAGGATTCGAGCGCGGGCCGATTTTCCGGTTGGAGCCTGGCCTGTATCTGACTCCGTATCCGACCGACGAGGAATTCCTTGCCTTTTTTCTCGGCGGCGGCGTGAAAAACGTCGTCGCCCTTCTCAACCCCGACGATGTCGAGAAAGAAAAGCGAATTGATTACGAACGCAAGCTGTTCGCCAGCCATTCGGTACCCTTCCACCTGGTGGAAGTTGGTGGCATCCGGTACGACGCCCGGAGGATCCTGGAGGCAGTCGTGATGGCGCGGAAGCTGCCGCGGCCGACCGTTCTCCATTCCTTCTTCAGCGCCGGTCGCTATCGGGCATCCATAGCCGAGGGTGTGCGGATCGCGCATCGAACCGGTCTCCCTCCCCTGCCGCCGTCCATGTGGGACAGCGCGATGGCCAATGGCCAACCCGAGGTGATCGCGCCCCACGTCGCCATCGGACCCAGTCCAACCGAGTCGGAGTTCCCCGGATTCCTGCGAACGAGGGGAATATGGTCCGCCATCTTCATAGGTGAAGCGGGCCGCGATGCGTCTGCCGAATCGGCGGCGGCGACAGAGGCGGGAATCGAGTGGCGTGTGGGCGCGCCGGATCCCACACAGATCCTGGAGATGCTGAAGTCCGGGGGCCCCTATTACCTCTATGGTCCGGGTCTCGAAAAGGTCAAGCCCGCCATTGTGGAGCGCTACGCCGGGATGATGCGTGAGGCGATGCCGACCCCCCCTGCGCCCGCCGCTGTAGCGCCCTGACGCGACGGGTCGATGAGTCGAAGCGTACTGATCTACAACCCGCGCGCGGGCAGGGTGCTGCGGCGGCCGGGGATCATCGCGAAGATACAAGCGGCACTGCGCCCGGGATCCGGGACGCTCGATACCGTGATGACCGAAGGGCCCGATACCGCGGGCGCGATCGCCACGCGGGAGATCGGCGCGGGGGCCACGACGATCTTCGTGTGCGGTGGCGACGGCACCATCAACGAAGTCGCGCAGGCGCTCGAGGGAACCGGGATTGCGCTTGGCGTGCTGCCCGGCGGAACCGCCTGCGTACTCGCGAGGGAGCTGGGCCTTGGCAACGATCCCGTCCGCGCGGCAGCCGCGCTTGCCACGGCCGTGCCGCGCGAGATCGCCGCGGGTCGCCTGCGCCGTCCGGACGGGTCGACCCGGTTGTTCCTGATGATGGCTGGCGCGGGTTTCGACGCGAGGATCATCCACGGCGGCGATCTGCGGCTGAAAGACCGGATCGGCAAGCTGGCCTACTGGGGCGGCGCGCTGGGCCAGTTGGGCGCCCGTCTGGAAGAATTCGAAGTGCTCGTCAACGGCACGACGCGACGATGCTCGTTCGTGCTGGTCACCCGCGTTCGCAACTACGGCGGGGATTTCGACCTGGCCCGCGGCGCCAGCCTTTTCTCCGATACGTTCGAAGTGCTGCTGTTCGAGGGGCGCTCGGTGATCCGCTACCCCTTCTACTTCTTGGCCATCGTCGCCGGCTTGTCGGGCAGGATGAAGGGGCTGGCCGCCGCGCGGGCAACTCGAGTCGAGGTCAGGCCGTGCGAGGGAGAAGCGGCCGTGCACGTGCAGGTGGACGGGGAATACGCGGGCCTGATCCCGGCATCTTTCGAGATAGTGCCCGCCGCCATACGCTTGCTGGTGCCGCGTTCGTTCACTGGCTGAGGCCCGTCCGCAACTTGAAGCCTGGCGCGTTGCCTGCGGGCTACGCGGTCATCCCTACCTCGACGCCCGGCACGATCAACCCCTGTAAGCGCCGGTGTTCTGCGCGCGCTGGCTGTAAGCAACGGTCGCGCGGAGTTCCCAGTTCGAGAGCGCACCGACGATAAGCGTGCACGGTGGCGCCGTAACGACGGTAATTGTCCGGCGCGTAGTAGCCGTTACTGGCATTGAAGTCGTGATGCAGGTGTTGCGCGACCCGGGCGAGCCGAGCGACAAGGACCTGTACGACCTGCCGCCGGAAGAGGCCAAGGACATCCCGACCGTCTGCCATTCGCTCGACCAGGCGCTCGACGCGCTCGACGGCGATCGCGAATTCCTCAAGGCCGGCGGCGTGTTCTCGGATAACTTCATCGACAGCTACATCTGGTTGAAGATGGGCGAGCTGACCAAGTTTGGCGCCGTCACGCATCCGCTCGAGTACGTGATGTACTACGGTATCTGATCGCAACGATCAGCGCAGCAACGTTGCCCACACGACCTGCATCACGGCAGGCCGTGTCGTTTCGGGCGCGAGAAAAGGCTTTTCTTCGGCGGCGACCGATCCAGCCATTTCCGATAACCGCGATAGTGGTGGATGGCGAAGCCGGCGAACGCCGGTTGCGCGCGAAGCGCTTTCTCGGCGAGCGCCAACTCGCGCTCCAGGTCCGACTCGGCCAGGTGGTTGAACGAAACTTTCTGGATTTCGTTCGGTGTCACTTCGACGCCGATCACGACCTTTCGCTGGCGCGAATTCGCCGACTTCAACTCGTCGAGCGCATGGCTGATGATGCCGTCGCGGCCCTCGGCATGATCACGGTAATCCATCAACGCGACATAGTCGTAGATGTCGAGCACGTGCTCGCTGACTGCCTGGTTGCGGCCCCGCCATTGCAGCTCGATGCCATCGAGCCAGAAGGGAATCGCCGGCCCGACCTGCAGCGATTGCCCGGACTTTCGCTTCAGTGCCATCAGGGCATCGCCCATGTCCAGGAACTGGCCCAGCAACTGTAGTTTCTGCGTCGACCACTGGGCCAGGATATGCGGCTCGATGTCGAGGTTGACGCCGTCGAAACGTTCGTCTGGCTTGGCCGCTGCGTTGTAGTCGAGCACGCGCTGGAACATCGCCAGCGCATCCTGGCGTTGCCCCGGCAGGATGTACTCCTCGGTGTGCAGGTAGGCCGAGCCGAGCAGCGCATAAACCCGAAAACCGCGTCGGTGCAGGCGCCGAATCAGTTGCCGGTACAGCTCCGGCCGACAGTCGATCAGGTTGCGGCCCTGGAACGCATCGGCGTAGAGATAGATCGTGCGGATTCTCTTCGCACGCAGGAAAGCGATGGCCGCGTCCGTTTCGGCCAACGATTCCAGCAGCGCGTACGAGTCCGCCTCCCAGGTCCAGATCGCCCGTTCCGCCGGCGCTGCGAACGCCGAGGCGCAAAGCAGCCAGCAGCCGAGCAAGCACCAGCGCCGCTGCCGCCTTGGCCAGTCAACTACGACCATTGCCTTAGCCCTCGAAGCGAATCGGAATATGGTGCTGGGAGCTGCCCATTTTCTTGCCGGTCTTCGGCTGCGAGGCGATCACCGACAGGAAGTAGCGCCCAGGTTTTGCGCCTTGCAGGTCGACCGTCAGGCGCAGCGAGATTGTCGCCCCGGCCAGCAGGCGTTGCGGCTCGCCATACGATTCCGACACCTCGCTGCCGTCCTCCGCCGTCAATACGACCAGCGGCACGAAGGTTTCGCTGGCCGCTGCGCCGCTGTTGGCAAACACCGCCTCGATGCTCAACGGCCCGGCAATCGGCGCGTGCGCCAGTGCCCGCACGTCGCGCACGGCGAGCACGGCAGCGCCGGTCGCCGAGCGCGCCGGCTGCGCGGAATCCTGTTCGCGCTTGGCGCTCGCCTGTGCGCCGGCATCGCCCGGAAGCAGTGCCAGGCTGCGCGCGAACTGGTCGTTGGCGGCGCGAAATGCGGCAAAGCGCGCCTGCACGCGCTGGCGCGCGAACGCATTCAAGGACGGTTCGATATTCATCCCGTCGCTCATCTCGAACAAGGTGTCGCGATTGAGGAACCAGGTGCCGGACACGAAGTCGACCAGATTGGTCTTGGTCTGCTTGAGCGGAAACTCGTGGATATTGCGAAAGCTCGGTTCCAGGTCCAGTCCCGAGCCGAGCCAGGTGACCGCCTGCGGTCGGCGCAGGCCATAGTTGTGGGCGAGGAAGGCCAGCAGCGACGGCGTCAGGTCGAAATGCGAGGACACCGACTTGATTCGAGCCGGCGCCTTGAGCAGCGGCGAAACGATGAGCAAGGGCACGTGGTAGCGGTCGATTCGCGTTGCCATCGGAATCTCGGGCAGCCGGTGGTCGCCGAGCACGATGAAGATGGTGTTCTGGTACGTCGGCAGCTGCCTGGCTTCATCGAAGAAGCGGCCGAGTGCCGCGTCGGTGTACAGGATCGAAGTGTAGATTTCGCGGAAGCGGCGATACCCATCCTTGCGCAAGCCAATGACGCCCAATTGGTCCAGGCGCTGCTCGAGGCGTGCACCGAATCGCGCCTGCTCGGGAAACGTGTACGGCGAATGCATGGTCACCGTCTTGATCACCGTCACGAAGGGCTGCTGCGTGTCCCGTTGCTCGCCTTCGAGCGTGCGCGAAACCAGGTCGGCGTCGGCGTAACCCCAGACGTTGGCGCGCGTGTAACCGGCTCCGAAGCTGAACATGTCAACCAGGACGTCGACGCCTTGCCGCTTCAGGAACAGGCTCTCATTGTCGAAATCCGAGTCGAACCCGCTGTAGAACTTCGCGTTGTAGCCCTGGTCCTTGAGCACGCTCAATAGCGACGCGTGCGCCGGCATGCGTTCGCCGAGCATGGAGAAGCCGTTGTCACCGAACGGCAGGGACGCGAACACCGAAGGCAGAACGGCGAAGGTGCGGCCTTGCACGGCCAGGAAGTTTTCGAAGTACAGCCCCTGCTCGGCGAGCTGGTCCAACTGCGGAGTGAAGCTGCCCAGCGTGGCATTGGGGCCGGAAAATGAGCGGCCCATGCCTTCGACGACGATGAACACCAGGTTGGGCGGCTGGCCTGGGCGGATATTGAAATGCGGCCCGAGCGCGTCGGGTGTTTGTTCGCTATGCAGGAACGGGTAGTTCGGGTCCAGGTAGCGGAAGCCGGGACCGCCGCCGTCGACGCCGGGCGGGTCGGCCCAGGAGCTCGCGACCGCGCTTGCAGGTGCTTGCGCGTGCGTCAGGTAGGCCAGGCTGTCGTCGAGAAAGTAGCTCAATTTGCTGCGCTTGAGGTTTCGCGCGTCCTCGTTTTCATTGCCGGCAAATTCCGATCGCGATGGCGCGAACAGCATGGCGATCAGCGCCAGTGCAACAATTGGCGCGGTGAGCCGCGATGTCCGCGGCGGTGCCCGGCTGCGCGTGATCAGCACCAGCCACAGACTGAGTAGCGCCGCGAACGTGCCGGCGATGACCGCCATGTTCCAGCTGGCGCCGCCGACGACAATCTTGTGAATGTTCGTCAGTGAGTAGGCGAACAAGTCGGCGCCGAGCGGCACGCGCGCGGTCAGCGAGTACTGCAGCAGCCCGGCCTGGAGCAGCACCAACAGCGACCAGGCCAGGCCGAGGCCGAGCATGCTGGCGCGCGGCGATCGGATCGCCAGGAAGGACAGCGAATACAGAAACAACAGCGGCAGGTAACGCGCCAGATTGACCAGGTCGACGGCCAGCGCGCGCGCGGCAAGCGAGGCAAACTCCATGCTCGTGGCGTCGGCCTCGCCACCGGCGGCAAGCTCGGCGAGTCGCAGGCAAAAAAAGGCCAGCATCAGGGCTGGCAGCAATTGCAGGAATCGGGCCGGGAGCTGGCGCGCGGCGAGTATCGGTGCGGCCGGTGTGCCACCCGGGGCCTTTCGCCACAACATGCGACCCGCGCTACGAACGTTCACCAACGCAGGTACAACGCCCCGAAAATGCTGCGGCCGTCGAAACCGAATGATTCATGGCTGACGCCGGCGCCGACCTTGAAACCCCAACGCGGGGTCGGGTATTTGACCCAGGCAACGCTGGCCGACCAGCGATTCGAATCGCCGCTCGACAGGCTGTCGTCGCTGCGCCCGAAGCCGACCCTGCCCTCGACATAGGTGTCGCCGTCGCCTTTGTAGTAGTTGCGCGCCAGCAGCTGATCACTGACGCTGGTGCCGTCGTCGCCCGGGACGAACAGGCGACGCCAGCGCAGATACCAGTTACCCGTGTACTTGCCGACGCCGATGCCGTACATGTCGACGCTCGACGAGAACTCGAGGCGATCGTAGCTGGCCGACAATTCCCAGCCGCGACCGACGCCCTGGAATATCTCGGCGCGCCAGGAGCGGACGGGAAACAAGTCAGCCTGCGGACCGTGCTGGTAGCGCAAATTGACGTAGGCTCGTGGCCACAGATGGGCATAGGCATCCAGCGCCCAGGCCTGGTCGTTGATGTCGAAGCGTCGGGCGCCGAGAAACTCCACCGCCAGCGAACCGCGATCGAAATGGCGGCGCACCGACAGGGCGTGGTCGGTCCAGTCGGAGCGCGCCGGCGACCATGTTGTCCAGCTGGTGGCCGCGCTGGCCGACCACAGGTATCCGGCTGGAACCACGGCTTCCGGGTTCTGCACCCGCGGCGTGAGCGACTGGCGAAAATTCTCGATCTGTCCGGCGTCGGCGCCGAGCCCGGCGGCGGCGTCGAAGTCCG
>JANPDF010000201.1:0-4971 GCA_031431355.1 Gammaproteobacteria bacterium | reverse complement strand
CGACTTCTTGCCTTCGATGCGCCAGCCCGGTTCCTGGAAGGTAGCCACCGAGAACCAGCCCTGCGGCAGGTCGTGCGCCTTCAGGTACGCGGCGGCTTCGCGGATGGTCGGGCCGACCAGCTCGAGCTTCACGCGCTCCGGATAGCGGTGCGCCGCGGCGGCGACGTTGCCGAGGATCGGCGCGGGCGTGTCCTCGGGCATCGCCACCACCACCGACAGGCCGGCGGCGAGCGCGTAATGCACCAGCGAATCGCCGGCGTTGCCTTGCGTGGGCACCGCCAAGCGCGTCAGGCCGAGGCGGCGCGACTGCGCCACCACCATCGCCATGCCGCGGTCCTTGAAGCTTTGCGTGGGGTTGGCGCCGAAGCCCGGATGCTCGCGGCCTTCGTCCTTGAGGCCGAGCCGCAGGCCGGCGGCGCGCGCCACCGGATGCTCGCTGTAGTCGAGCGTCGGCGTGCCGCCCTCGCCGAGCGCGACGATGTGCGCGGCATCGCGCGGATCGCGGACGTCGAGCGCCATCAGCGCGCCGAAGCGCCACATGTCGCGCCGCGATGGGTCGTACCACTGCGCGTTCGGCTGCTCGGCGGCGAGCCGCTCGAGGTCGAGCACCATCTCGACCGGGCGGCCGTCGGCCGGATCGAGGTTCATGGGCGCGTCGGCCGAATACTCGATCCCGGAAACCAGGCCGCGGAGGCAGCGGACGTAGGACATGCCGCGAAGTTATCACTGGGCACCCCGATCAGCGTGGCTCACGGCCTGCGGAACCGGCAAGTCGAGCTAGATCAGCACCCGATCAGCGGCAACGATCGTGTGCAGGCTAGCAGATGATCCGGCGGCAAGCGTTCGCGGCTAAAGCCGCTCCCACAGTTGCCGTTTCTGGCCGGCAATTGCGCTACGATCGTGCTACTGCCACCTGGAGGTTCGCCATGCAGCTTCGTCTGGTCGCCGCGACTTGTGCTGCATGGCTGCTGGCCTTCGCCGCCAGCGCGCAATCCCCGAACGGGGCAGCAACGCCCCCGCGGTACCCCGACTACCCGAGCGAAACTCCGGACAAATTCACGCCGACCACCGACGGTCACGATTACGTGCGTCGCGTGGTGGAAATCCCGATGCGCGACGGGATCAAGCTGCATACCGTGATCCTGGTGCCGAAGAGCGCCCGCCACGAGGGCATCCTGCTCACGCGCACGCCCTACGAGGCGGATGCGCTGAGCTCGAAAACGCACAGCGGCCACCTGGGTCCAACTCTGCAGGGCTACGACAACGCAACCGATGTAATTGTCGAGGACGGCTACATCCGCGTGATCCAGGACGTGCGCGGCAAGTACGGCTCGGAAGGGGACTACGTGATGAACCGGCCGGTGCATGGCCCGCAGAACCCGAGCCCGGTCGACGACGCCACCGATTGCTACGACACCATCGACTGGCTGGTGAAGAATGTCCCCGAGTCGAACGGTCGCGTCGGCATTCTGGGCATCTCCTACGACGGCTTCGAGCCGCTGATGGCGCTGGTGAACCCGCATCCCGCGCTGAAGGTGTCGGTGCCGATGAATCCGATGGTGGACGGCTGGATGGGCGACGACTGGTTCCACAACGGCGCCTTCCGCCAGCAGAACATGTCCTACATCTACGAGCAGGGCGCGACGCGCAAGAACGACGAGGCGTGGTGGAGCAACTACTTCGACGAATACGACCTGTTCATGCACTACGGCTCGGCTGGCGCGATGGGCGAGGCCTACGGCATGGGCCAGCTCGGCTTCTGGAACAAGATCCTGGCGCACCCGGACTACGACGCCTTCTGGAGCGACCAGGCGGTGGACCGCCTGCTGGCGGCGCAGCCGCTGACCGTACCGACGATGGTGGTGCACAGCCTGTGGGACCAGGAAGACATTTACGGCGCGCCGGCGGTGTACCAGGCAATCAAGTCCAAGGACTCCAGTGGCCAGATGGTGAAGCTGGTGATGGGCCCCTGGCACCACGGCCAGGAGATCAAGGATGGTAGTGCGCTCGGCGCGGTGCGTTTCGGCAGCGACACCAGCAAGTATTTTCGCCAGCAGATCCTGCGGCCGTACCTGGCGCAATACCTTAAGGACGGCGCGCCGAAGGCAGACATCGCCCCGGTCACGGCCTACGAGACCGGTGGCAATCGCTGGCAGCGCCTGCAGCGCTGGCCGCTCGCCTGCAGCGATGGTTGTGCATCGAAGTCGCGAAACCTGTACTTGCAGGCAGGACATCGTGTCGGCTTCGAGGCCCCCGACGCGGGCGTTGCCTTCGACGAATACGTTTCCGATCCCGCGCGGCCGGTGCCCTTCCGCGCCCGCCCGATCCAGCCAATCGGCGGGGCGCCGTTGACTTGGGCACAGTGGTTGGTCGACGACCAGCGCGAAGCTTCCGGACGTACGGACGTGCTGACTTACGTCAGCGAGCCGCTGTCCGCGCCCTTGAAAATTGCCGGCGCGCCGATGGTGAACCTGGTGGCTTCCACCTCGGGCACCGACAGCGACTGGGTGGTCAAGCTGATCGACGTGTATCCGGACCAGGTCGCCGAACAGCCGGAGATGGGCGGTTATCAGCTGGCCGTAGCAATGGACGTGCTGCGCGGCCGCTATCGCGAAGGCTTCACGGTATCGAAGCCGATCGCGGCCAACCAAGCGCTCGGCTATCGCTTCGCGCTGCCCAACGCCAACCACGTGTTCCTGCCCGGACACCGCATCATGGTGCAGGTGCAATCGAGCTGGTTCCCGTTGTATGACCGTAACCCGCAGACCTTCGTGCCCAGTATCTTCCACGCCAAGGCGTCTGACTTCCGCGCCGCCACGCAGCGGATCTACCGCGGGCCAACGGCCGGGCAGGGCAGCTTCATCGCGCTGCCGGTCGTCCAGCCTTCCGCAAACTGAGGTCGAGCCCATGCCCGTGCTGAAGCTCGCCCATAATGTGGAAAAAGTGGCGCGCGAACTTTACGCGCGCGCCGAGGCCTTTCTCTAGAGCGGCCGTCGGCCGGATCGAGGTTCATCGGCGCGTCGGCCGAATACTCGATGCCGGAAACCAGGCCGCGGAGGCAACGGACGTAGGACATGCCGCGAAGGTACCATCGGCCGACCGGCAGGAGGATTCCCAGTGGCGAGCATGGGCGAAGGCGACGGTTCGAAGATCTCCCCGGAGTTGCTCGCAAAACTTTCGGATCGTGGCGGGCAGCGCAGTTTCGCGCAGGGTGAAGTGCTGATCCGCGAAGGCGAGTCCTCGACCGAGGTCTACATCCTGCTCGCGGGCGAGTTGAAGGCGTTTACCTGCGACTCGAATGGGCGTGAGCTCGTTTTCAAGCTCATGACGCCGGGCGAGTTCTTCGGAGAATTGTCGCTCGATGGCGGGCCGCGTTCGGTGTCGGTGCAAGCCACCAGCAGCGCGATTTGCGTGGTGGTCGCGCAGGCCGACGTCCAGGCCTTCCTGGGCGAGTATCCGGAATTCGCCGAAGCGCTCGTCATGAGCTTGATCGCGCGCGTGCGAGCGGCGACGCTGCAAGCCAAGGGCACGGGTTGCGGCTGAGCATCCGCGGAACGCAATGCGGGCCGCGTCTAGATTTTCGCCACCGCGGGTCGCGGCGCAGCGGCGCGAGATTGGGACCGTTGGCAAAGGTCCGGCTGGGATGATCGCGTGGGGAATTGAGCTGACTGTCGAGATCATTGCCCGACAGCTTCCGCTGGCTTTCACCTATCTCTCTAGACCGAGTGTCCAGCTACGTTGAGGGAACGATCGCGGCCCGATTGCCGCCGATATCCCGCTTGCCAATGAATAACCTAGTAGGTTAATATCTCATGGAGAAACGGACGCCTCACTGCTCCTTGGCAGTGGTGAAGTCATTGGTGATTGCCGGGCGAATAAGCGTCCCTTCGTCAGCACTGGCAGGTGCCGCGTCCTTAGACCTGGGCTTTTCAGAAATTGTCGCGGTTGTCGGCGCGCTGACCGCAAGGGATTTCCACAAGAGCATGACCACGCACGCAGACCACACCATCTGGCAAGACGTTTACCGACCCACAACGGTCAGCGGCAAGGTTTACTTGAAACTGACTGTGTTCGACGACGTGCTTGTCGTGTCTTTCAAGGACCTATGACGATGAAGTGTCCAAATTGCGGGGCGGCGGGCCTGAGGCGTGGCACGCGTGCGGTTGCGTACGGGTACAAGGGCGAGCAAACCAGGATTCCCTCCGTCACCGGTGACTTCTGTCCGAAGTGCGGCGAATCGGTATTGGGCGCGGAGGAATCGGCGCGCGTCAGTAGCCTGATGCTGGATTTCAACAGGCAGGTCAACGCGGCGGCTGTCGATCCGGACTTTATCGCCAGCGTGCGCAAGAAGCTCCAGCTCGACCAGCGTGAGGCGGCGGAGATATTTGGTGGGGGCGTCAATGCCTTCTCGCGGTATGAAACTGGAAGGACCAAGCCGCCGGTCGCGCTGGTGAAATTACTCAAGGTGCTGGATCGCCATCCGGACTTGCTCGCCGAGGTTCGTGCGGCGTAAGTCGATGTAAGGGGGCTCTACTCACCCACCTGCCCGAAATCTGGCCAGATTGGCCCGATAGGCGTCCATGAATTCCTTCAGCTGCGGGTCGCCCCAGACCGCAATCCAATCCCCATCCCCACTAATCTCCTCCGGCAACTTCTGCCCCTGCGCTGTATTCAACAACTTGTCATAGCCAAACCACTGCACGCTATCCAGCGACGCCCGAATCTCCGGCGCCGCCCGGTGCGGGTCGTGCATGGCCATCAGGTACAGCGAGGCCAGGCCGACATTTCCCATCATTCCCCCGATCTGCACAAGGGGCTGGCCGGCGTGCACTTCGGCAACGATCGCGGCCAAGTCGCGCTCGGCCTCGGCACGGCGGCCTGTTGCGGCGTACAGCGGAATGCGCAGCGCGCGGCAGCGGGGGACTTCACTCGGCACGGGCGTGGTGCAATTCGCGTCCCAGGTTTTCTGTG
>JANPDF010000200.1:0-24253 GCA_031431355.1 Gammaproteobacteria bacterium | reverse complement strand
TCAGCGCCATGAAGATCAACACCATCAGTGTGATCATCTGGTGCCGCTCGACGGTGTTGCACTCGCGGATCAGGAACAGCACGAACCAGACGAGTACTACCGCCAGCACCAGCAGCATCAGCAGCTGAGCCAGGGTGAGGTCGAAGCCGATGTCGAGGGTAAAGGCGTTGTTGCCGGTCGCCCACATCAGCCCGGCAATCGGCGCCAGGCCGAACAGCGCGCCCAGGTAGATGGCCCACTCGCGCGGGATTCCCAGCACCCGCTCGCGCAATTTCTCCGGTGCCGGCGGCTCGGCATGGCCGTGCAGGTATTTCTGGCCCCAGAGGAACATCAGCAGGCCGGCCAGCATGCCCAGGCCTGCGGCACCGAAGCCGTATTTCCAGCCGTAGGTTTCGCCGAGCACGCCGCAGACCAGTGACGCGAACAAAGCGCCCAGGTTGATGCCGGCATAGAACAGGGAAAAGCCGGAATCGCGGCGCGGATCATTGTCCGGATACAGCTTGCCGACGATCACCGAGATGTTGGGTTTCAGGAAACCCACGCCCATGATGATCAGGGCCAGCGAGCTGTAGAACACCCACAGCGCTGCCTCGTCGCGCACTACCGTCTCGCCGACCTGGCGCGCGGCCGTGCCCTCGTAGGCCATGCCGAAGTGGCCCAGGCAGAGCAGCACGCCGCCGAACACCACGGCCTTGCGCATGCCCAGGTAGCGGTCGGCGAGCAGGCCGCCGATGACCGGCAGGCAGTAGACCAGGCCGCCGTAGGCGCCGAGCAGGTTCAGGCCGCCGGTGTCGCCGAACAGGTGGTACTTGGTGAGGTACAGCAGCAGCAGCGCCTTCATCCCATAAAAGGAGAAGCGCTCCCACATTTCAGTGAAGAAACAGATGTATACGCCCTTCGGGTGGCCCAGGAACTCGTCGCTGCGCGCAGGATCGATGCGGTCCAGCGGCGCGGCGTTGGCGGGAATGCTCACTGATGATGGCTCCGGGGTCGTCTTGCCCCGAGTATAGCCAAGGACGCGGCCGCCTTTGCTAGAGCCAGCGTGCCCGGCGCAGCAGCGTGTACAGGCCGGCGCAGATTCCGATGGTGACCGCGAGCACGATCCAGTAGCTGTAGCGCCCGGCGAGCTCGGGCATGTGCTCGAAGTTCATGCCGTACCAACTGGTGAGCAAGGTCGGCGCGGCTAGCAGCGCAGCCCAGCCGGCCAGGCGCTTGACGATTTCGCCCTGCGCCACGGTGACCAGCGCCAGGTTGACCGACATCGCCGCGGTCACCATCTCGCGCATCGTGTCGGTCGCCTCGTTGACGCGCACGCTGTGGTCGAACACGTCGCGCAGGTACAGGCTGACTTCGCTGCGGACCAGCGCCGGATGGAACTGCATCAGCTGGTGGAGCATGTCCTGCAGCGGCGACACCGCCAGGCGCAGCTGGGTCAGGTCGCGCTTAAGTTCGTACAGCCGATGGATAGTCTGCCGCCGGTAGGTCTCGGCAAAGATGTCCTTCTCCAGGTCATTGAGTTCCTGCTGGAATTCCCCGACGATCGGAAAATAATTATCCACTGTCGCGTCGAGCACCGCGTACAGCGCGTAACTCGCGCCCAGCTTCATCAACTCGGGATTGCGCTCACAGCGTTCACGGGCGGGAGAAAACGGCAACGATGCCCCATGGCGCACTGTGAGCAGGTAGCGCGGCCCGACGAAAATGTGCGTTTCGCCGAAATGGATGTGGCCATTCACGACCTGCGCCGTATGCAGCACCAGGAACAGTGAGTCGCCGTACAGTTCGATCTTGGCGCGCTGGTGCGCGTTGAGCGCATCCTCCACGGCCAGCGGATGCAGGTTGAACTCTTCCTGCATCTTGTGCAGCAGAACCGCGTCGGGCTGGTACAGGCCTACCCAGACGAAGCCAACCTCGGGGTCGTCGAGTTCATCGCTGATCTGCTCGAGCGTGATCTCGCGCTGTCGGCGTCCCTCCAGGGAGTACGACGCAAGGTTGCGGATCATCTCTGCCGCGGGCGCTGTGTTCATCTCGTCCATGCTCCATCATCGCCAGCACTTCCTGCCACCGCAAGGGTCATCGCCTGGGCGCGAACTGCAGGGCCAGTACCAGGTGCAGCGGCAGCAGCAGCAGAACCCATTCCACGTTCTCCTGCGGCCGGAACGGCAGGAACTTCATGAATCCGGCGATCGCAGCGCTAGCGGCGACCACCCAGAGCAGGCGTTCGAAAAACACATGGCGATGCCTCGGGCTCGACTCGCGCGCTCGAAGCAGGCGCCAGCCGCCGGGCAGCAACAGCAGGCAGAGCGGGCTGAACAGCAGGATGTTTTCGTTGCCATGGCCGGCGGCATGCGCGGTCGCCAGCCACAGATAGATCATCAGCGAGCCGGCCAGGCTGCACAGCAGCCAGAAGGGCAGCGCAAGCGCGGCCAACAGCCGAGGGCGACGGCGACCCAGCCAGCCGGCAGCAAGCGCCGCCGCCAATCCCGCGAACAGCGCGGGCACTCGCCATCTGGGGACTTCGTCGGGCGGCAGCGACAAGCGGTGCGGCAGCAGTTGCTGCTCGGAGGCCACCAGCGGTCGTCCGTCCGCGCGCTTCACTTCGCGCAATGCGTCACGCAGCCGCATCGGTATAAAGGCCTCTTCCCAGCGTGAAAGCGGACGATCACCGAAGCCGGACATGCCGACATGGAAGCCAATGGCCATCCACTTCGCCGGCCATGCCAGGCGCACCGACTCACTGCGATAGGTGTTGCCTTGCGAGCGGCCGGCCAATTGCTCCCTCAGGCGGCCGTCGAGCGCGCGATCGAGCGCGTCGCGAACACGGGTCGAGCAGTTGTCCAGGTAGTAGTCGTACCGGTAGCGGGCGTTGCCGGGTTGCGCGTTGATCACCAGCGCACCCGCGAGCTTGCGCGCCTGCGCAGGATCCAGGTCCAGCCATTGGATGGAAACACCGCGTCCCGTGCTGCGGTAATTGGCAAGGTCCTCGGCCAGCGGCAGCGCGACCAGGTAATAGCGCATCACGCCATGCACGAAGTTCCCGACGAAGCCGGGCTCCGACATGTCGAAGAAACCGAAGTTGTAGGAAACGGACTCGCCCGACACCGGGTCCACCACGACGATGGCGTCGTGGCCGAAGCGCTCCCAGAATAGTTCGCCGGGTTCCATCGTCAGCACGCCGATGCGCGGCGCGGGCGAATCGGTGCCGGGCGCCGCGGCTGCACGAGGCGGCGACAGCAGCAGTGAGACCAACAGCAGCAGCAATGCCGCGAACCGCTTACTCGCGGGCATCTACGCTGACCACGAAGCTCTGCACCCTTCGGCGGTCGGCATGGCCGACACGGAAATGGAAGCGTCCCAAGCTCAGCTCCTCGCCCGCTTCCGGCAAGTGGCCGATGGCGGAGGTGACCAGGCCGCCGACGGTGTCGTACTCGTGATCGGGGAAGTGGGCGCCGAACTGATCATTGAAATCTGCGATCGGCGTCAGCGCATCCACCACGAACTGGCCGTCCGGCTGCGCCGCGATCAGTGTGCTTTCCGCGGCATCGTCGTGCTCATCGTCGATCTGGCCGACGATCTGCTCGAGCACGTCTTCGATGGTCACCAAGCCGGAAACGCCGCCGTGTTCGTCCACCACGATTGCCATGTGGTTGCGCGACAGCCGGAACTCCTTGAGCAGCACGTTCAGCCGCTTGGATTCCGGGATCAGGATCGCCGGCCGTAGCAGCTCGCGGATCTGGCCGGGGCCGCCTTCGGCGACGATGCCACGCAGCAGGTCCTTGGCGAGCAGGATGCCGAGGATGTTGTCCTTGTCGTCGCCGTGCACCGGGAAGCGGGAATGGCCCGATTCGACCACCATCGCCATCAGGTCCATGAAATTGGCGTCGGCCGGCAGCGAGACCATCTGCGACCGGTTGAGCATGATGTCGCCTACCTGCAGCTCAGAGACGGCGAGTGCGCCTTCGAGCATCTTCAGCGTGTCGCTGCCGACCAGGCCATTCTGCTGGGCGTCGCGAAGGATCTCGATCAGGTCCTCGCGGGTCTGCGGTTCCCCCGAGAAGGCGAGGCTCAAGCGCTCGAGCCATGAGCGGCGTTCGTGCGGTTGACTGTCTGGGTCGTCGGACATTTGCGGGCAGGCGACGCCGATTCCGGCGGGAGTCCAGTTTAACAGGTGAAGCTGTAGGAGCGGCTGTAGGAGCGGCTTTAGCCGCGACACCATACATTCCAGAGGGAGCATTAGCGGCAAAATCCGCTCCAACAGCACAGGTTTCGACGTAGGGATCGGTGTAGCCGAGGCCCGCCAGGATCTCGCGTTCGAGCAACTCCATCGCGGTCGCTTCGCGGTCGTCCTCGTGGTTCATGCCCAGCAGGTGCAGCACCCCGTGCACGGTCAGGTGGGCGAAATGTGCGTTTAGCAGCTTGCCCTGCTCGCGGGCTTCGCGGACGACCACCGGCGCGCAAATCACCAGGTCGCCGAGCAGTGGCATCGGCAGGTTGACCCCTTCGGGCAATTCGGCCGGGAAACTCAGCACGTTAGTCGCGCATTCCTTGCCGCGATAGTGGCGGTTGAGGGATGTGCCTTCCTTGTTGTCGACCAGGCGGATGGCCAGGTCGGCCTTCATGATCCGGCCCTCGCAGGCAGCCGCTGCCCAGCGCTTGAAGCTGGCAGCGGACGGCAGCCCGAGTCGGGGCAGTCCGTAACTGACGCTGACATCGAGCTGGATGGGACCGCGGGTCATGGCTGGATACTAGCAATCTCCACGCCCAGTCGTGTCTCGATCTGCCGAAGGTGCTCGTCGAACGGGCCGGCCGGTTCTTCCGTGTCCAGCACCCGGCCGCGCAGGGAGTTGGCCATCACCTCGGTGATCATGATATCGACGAACCGCCCGATCATCCTTTGCTGCCCGGCGAAGTTGACGTAGCGCATGTTCTCGGTACGACCGGTGAATTCCCCGGCGTCGCGGGTGCTGGTCTTCTCCACCAGGACCCGCTGCACGGTGCCGACCATGGCCTCCGAAATCGCCCTGGCATTGTCATTGAGCACCGATTGCAGCTGCTTCAGGCGCGCGCTCTTGACCTGGGCCGGCGTCTCGTCGGGCAGGCTGGCGGCCGGGGTTCCCGGGCGGCGCGAGTAGATGAAGGAAAAGCTCTGGTCGAAGCCGACGTCGGCGATCAGCTTCATGGTCGCGGCGAAATCCTGGTCGGTCTCGCCCGGGAAGCCGACGATGAAGTCCGAACTGATGCAGATGCCTGGCTTGGCTTCGCGAAGGCGGCGCAACTTGGCCTTGTACTCGAGCGCGGTGTGGTTGCGTTTCATCGCCGACAGGATGCGGTCCGAGCCCGACTGCACGGGCAGGTGCAGGTAGCTGGCCAGCTGCGGCACGTCGCGGTGGGCCTCGATCAGCGAGTCGCTGAACTCCAGCGGATGCGAGGTGGTGTAGCGAATGCGGCCGATGCCCTCGATCCGCGCAATGGCGCGAATCAGCAAGGCCAGGTCGGCAGTCTGTCCGGACTCGAACATGGGTCCGCGATAGGCGTTGACGTTCTGCCCGAGCAGGTTGACTTCACGAACGCCCTGCGCCGCCAATTGCGCTACCTCCACCAGCACGTCGTCGAAGGGTCGTGACACTTCCTCGCCGCGGGTGTAGGGCACCACGCAGAACGAACAGTACTTCGAGCAACCCTCCATGATCGAGACGAACGCGGTCGGGCCCTCGGCACGCGGCTCGGGGAGGCGATCAAATTTTTCTATTTCCGGAAAGCTGATGTCTACCTGCGGACGGCCGGTGGCGCGGCGCGCCTCGATCATCGCCGGTAGCCGGTGCAGGGTCTGCGGGCCGAAGACCAGGTCCACGTGCGGCGCCCGTTTCAGGATCGAGTCGCCTTCCTGCGAGGCGACGCAGCCGCCGACACCGATGATGACGGCCTCGTTGGCGGATTTCAGCGCCTTCCAGCGGCCCAGTTGCGAGAACACCTTCTCCTGCGCCTTCTCGCGAATGGAGCAGGTATTGATCAGGATGACGTCGGCATCTTCCTCGATGTCGGTGAGTTGCAGGCCGTGCTCGGCGGCCAGGATGTCGGCCATCTTCGCCGAGTCGTAGACGTTCATCTGGCAACCCTGGGTGCGGATGAACAGTTTTCCGGCCGGCGCAAGCGCGGTCGGGGTGCCCACGTCGATCGATGCCCCGGGCAAGGGCGTTTGGTTCCCGGTCATGGCGGTTAATCCGGTCGGGATGATTAGAGGGTTCCAATTGTAGGAGGAAGGCCTCTGCGGAGCCACCGTTTTGTGGACTAAGTACTTGGATTCGCAGAAAGAAAGGTCCAGACTGCACGCCGTATGAACAGGCTTCTGGTTCCGCTTGCCTTCATGTTCTTTGCCGGCCCTGCCATGGCGGGCACGGTCTATCGCTGCGTTGGTGCCGACGGCATTCCCAATTACACCAGCAAGCGGATCGGCAACGCCGTCTGCAAGGCGATTGCCCACGGCAGCGACCAGTCGCGCCTGTCCGGTTCCTCCAAGATCGCGACGCCGCCAGCGGCGGTCACTGCGCCGGCTGCGTCGCCAGCGGTGGCCGGCCAGGCCGCGGCGCCCGCGAAGCAGCAGGTCGTGTTCCGTTCGGCTCCGGCCGGCGCCAGCCTCCCGCAGGCGAAAGCCGGCGCCGGCGCGACCGTGCTGCGCGGCGCCGTGTACCGCTACGAACGCGATGGCGTGGTGCACTACACCAACGTGCGGCCGCGCGGCGCGACCCAGGCCAAGATGCTCTTCAGCTACGTGCAGACCTGCTACGCCTGCGGCGTGCTGCCCGGCGTCAACTTCGGCAACGTCCGGCTCAATATCTCCGCCTACACCAGCGAGATCCAGACCGCGGCCCTGCAGTACGGGGTGGAAGAGGCGGTGGTCCGCGCCATCATCCACGCCGAGTCGGCCTACCGTCCCAACGCACTGTCGCATGCCGGCGCCCAGGGCCTGATGCAGCTCATCCCGGCCACGGCTTCCCGGTTCGGGGTGGTGGATCCGTTCGATCCCGCGCAGAACATCCGCGGCGGCGTCCAGTACCTGGCCTGGCTGATGAAGCGCTACAGCTCCAACCTGACGCTGGTCGCGGCGGCCTATAACGCCGGCGAAGGCGCGGTCGATCGCAATGGCGGGGTGCCGCCGTATTCGGAAACCCAACGTTACGTACAGCGCGTCGGCCAGCTTGCGGACCGCTACCGCACGGCGCTCGCCGGTCCCTGATCCCCGATTCCGATTGAAACCCAGATCAAGGGCGGATCCGCGCAGGCGGGTGCCGCCCTTCGCATTTTGGGCGACGGCGTTGTTCAGCCCAGAGCGCATCCGCTACAATTGGCGGTCTTTGGACGGACGGGGTTCGTCCGCCAACATCCACTATTGCAAGCAAGACTCGGAGAGCCGAATGGCTAACGATGATGTTCACGCAGGGCGCCGCCGCTTCCTGACGGTCACCACTGCGGTCGTAGGCGCTGTCGGCGTCGGTGCGGCAGCCGTCCCGTTCGTCACTTCCTGGAAGCCGAGCGCCCGTGCCGAGGTGGCAGGCGCGCCGGTCAACGTCGACATCAGCAAGCTCGACAACGAGCCGGGCATGCGCATGATCGTCATGTGGCGTGGCAAGCCGGTCTGGATCTTCAAGCGCTCGCCCGAGCAGCTCAGCGCGCTGCCGACGCTGGATCCGCAACTGCGCGATCCGAACTCCGAGAATCCCGAGCAGACGCCGAGCTACGTCAAGAACGAGACCCGCGCCCTGAAGCCGCACATCGCCGTGATCGTCGGCATCTGCACCCATCTCGGCTGCTCGCCCGGCTACGTGCCGGAAATGCTGCCGCAGCCGTTTGACTCGAAGTGGAAAGGCGGCTTCTACTGTCCCTGCCACCAGTCACGCTTCGATCTCGCCGGGCGCGTCTACACCGGCGTTCCGGCACCGTCGAACCTGGAAATTCCTCCCTATCACTTCGTCGATGACAACCACCTGGTCCTTGGCGTGCCGCCGAAGGGAGAGGCCTGATGAATTTCATTGTCCGCGCGCTGAACGGCGGCATGGGCTGGATCAATGAGCGCGCGCCCGGCCTGATGCCGGTGTACCGCAAGCACATGAGCGAGTACTACGCGCCCAAGAACTTCAACCTCTGGTACTACTTCGGCGCACTCTCCCTGTTGGTGCTGATCAACCAGATCGTCACCGGCATCTTCCTGACGATGCACTTCAAGCCGAGCGCGGCCGAAGCATTCGCCTCGGTCGAGTACATCATGCGTGATGTGTCCTGTGGCTGGCTGATCCGCTACATGCATTCCACCGGCGCTTCGCTGTTTTTCGTGGTTATTTACCTGCACATGTTCCGCGCGATGATCTACGGATCGCACCAGAAGCCGCGCGAGCTGGTCTGGATCCTGGGCATGCTGATCTTCCTGACCCTGATGGCCGAGGCCTTCATGGGCTACGTGCTGCCGTGGGGCCAGATGAGCTACTGGGGCGCGCAGGTGATCATCAACCTGTTCGGCGCGATTCCGTTCGTGGGCACCGAGCTCACCGAATGGATCCGTGGCGACTACCTGGTCTCCGACGCCACCCTGAATCGCTTCTTCGCCTTGCACGTCGTCGCCTTGCCTCTGGTCATCCTCTTGCTTGTGGTATTGCACCTGGGTGCCCTGCACGAAGTGGGATCCAACAATCCCGATGGCGTCGACATCAAGAAGAACAAGGATCCGGCCACCGGCATCCCGCGCGACGGCATCCCGTTCCATCCGTACTACACGGTCAAGGACCTGTTCGGGGCGTCGTTCTTCCTGACCATCGCCGCCTTCATCCTGTTCTTCGTACCGACCTTCGGCGGGCTGTTCCTGGAGCACGACAATTTCGTGGTCGCCAATCCGATGGTGACGCCGCTGCACATCAAGCCGGTCTGGTACTTCACCCCGTACTACGCAATGTTGCGCGCGGTGCCGGACAAGCTGCTCGGCGTGATTACCATGGGCGGCGCGGTAATGATCCTGTTCCTGCTGCCCTGGCTCGATCGCAGCCCGGTCAAGTCCATCCGCTACCGCAGCACCATTTCCAAGGTCATGATCACGCTGTTCTGCATCGTGTTCATCATCCTTGGCTACATGGGCATGCAGTCCGGCAGCACCACGCAGACCTGGGTGGCGCGCGGCCTGACGTTCTTCTACTTCGGTTTCTTCATCACCATGCCGATCTGGTCTCGCCTGGGCGCGACCAAGCCGGTGCCTGAGCGGGTGACCATGCATGACTAAGCTCCGTTCCCATTGGCTGAGAGTCCTGGCCGCTGCACTGGCATTGGCGCCGCTCGCGTCGATCGCCAGCGAAGGCGGCCACATGCCGTCCGCCCAGATCGACCTGACCGACAAAGCGTCGCTGAAGCGCGGCGCCGGCCTGTACATGAACTACTGCGCCGGCTGCCATTCCCTGAGCATGCAGCGCTACTCGCGCACCGCCGAAGACCTCGGGCTCAGCCAGCAGCAGGTCGAGCAGAACCTGATCTTCACGGATGCCAAGTTCGGCGAGTCCATCAATACCGGCATGGATCCGGCCAAGGCCACCGTGTGGCTGGGCAAGGCGCCGCCGGACCTGAGCGTGGTGGCGCGCACCAAGGCCGAAGGCGCCGACTGGATCTACAGCTATCTCAAGTCCTTCTACATCGACGAGTCCCGGCCCACCGGCTGGAACAACACCGTGTTCCCGGGCGCTTCGATGCCGCACGTGCTCTGGGAAATGCAGGGCGTGCAACACGCCGCCACCGAGCCCAAGCACAAGACCGCCAAGGGCGAGGAAACTGCCTGCCACAGCGGCGAGTACCAGGGTGCTTGCATCACCGGCTTCACTATCCCCGAGTCGCAGCAGGGAAGCATGGATGCCGAGGAGTACGATCGGGTCGCCCGCGACCTCAGCGCCTTCCTGGCCTATGTCGGCGAGCCGGCGGCACTGAAGCGGGAGTCGATCGGCGTCTGGGTCGTGCTGTTCCTGGCCTTCTTTACCTTCCTGGCCTACCTGCTGAAGACCGAGTACTGGCGCGACGTCCACTGACTCCGGCATTTCCGCACGGGCTCCCCTTGCGGAAAATTTGCTGTTTGGGCAGGGTAGGGCTTGGACAACCAACGGCATGGGGCCGGGGTGTCCCCTCGAGGTGACCCAGATGATGGCAGCCAGCCCGCGCATCCGTAATGCCCTGACCCTTTTTTCGTCGCCTGACTGCGTCGTCTGCCATCGCGTCCGGCTGGTGCTCGCGGCCAAGGGCGTCAGCTACGAACTGGTTCCCGTGGATACCGCCAATCCGCCGGAAGACCTGCTCGATCTCAATCCCTACCATTCGGTGCCGACGCTGGTCGATCGGGACCTGGTGCTCTATGCCGCCTCGGTGGTCAGCGAGTACCTGGACGAGCGCTATCCGCACCCGCCGTTGATGCCGGTTGATCCTCTTTCGCGGGCACGCCTGCGGCTGGCGATGCTGCGTGTCGAGTTGGAGTGGGTGCCGCACGTGCAGGCGATCCAGGGCGGCAACAAGCTGCAGGCGGAGGCGGGGCGCAAGCGCCTCAAGGAGCTCCTGCTCGGCGCCCTGCCGCTGTTCAAGGCAGCGCGCTTCTTCCTCAACTCGGAAATGAGCCTGGCCGACTGCGCCGTGGCGCCGATTGTGTTCCGGCTGCCGGCGCTGGGCATCGTGCTGCCCAAGGAGGCCAAGCTGATCGAGGATTACGGGCAGCGGATCTTCCGCAATCCGGGCTTCCTGCGCAGCCTCACGCCTGAAGAGAAACTCCTGCGAGAGATCCCTGCGTGAGTGATGAGGCGCCGATGACATCGAACCGCCCGTACCTGTTGCGGGCCCTGTACGAGTGGATCGGCGACAACGACATGACCCCGCACCTGCTGGTGGACGCAACCTGCGAGGGCGTCCAGGTCCCCAAGTCGACCATCAAGGAAGGGCGCGTGGTGCTCAACATCGCGGCCCGGGCGGTGGCCCAGCTGGACCTCGGCAATCGCGAAGTTCGCTTCAAGGCACGGTTCGGCGGTGTCAGCCAGTCGGTGGTGGTGCCGCTGGCGGCGATCCTGGCGATCTACGCACAGGAAACCGGGCAGGGAATGATGCTGCCCGAGGATGGCGGCGCCATGCCGGAGGAGTCTTCGGGCGATTCCCCCGAGCCACCCGAGGACGGCCCCAAGCGCGGCGGCCACCTGCGCGTGGTCAAGTAATCGATCAGATCAGGGGGTCGTGGGGACGCGGCATCGGCCCGACCAGCGCGCTCAGCGTACTGCCCGTAAGGGTAATCAGCCCGGCGTGGCGGTTCTCGCCGCCATCGGAGTATTCGAAGCGGAACTGCCTTTCCCAGCACAGGTGGCCCCGTGCGTCGCGGCCCAGCCGCAGGCGCACCTGGTGGACACTCTGGTCCAGCCATTGCACGCCCGCGTGCTGGCAGGCCTGGCGACCGTGGTGCGCGGCCGCTTCGGCGGCGGCACGGCCCGACAGCCAGAAGGCCGCGAAGGCGAGAATGCAAAGCAGGAGGACGAGGGAAAGGCTCATGCCACCAGTGTGGGGCCGCTTGCCCGCCCCCTCAAGTTGCCAGAACTGCCATTTCTTGCCGGGACATAGCTAAGATACGGCAGGCTACCCGATTGGGCGGTCGGTTTTTCGCAGGAGGGCGAAAAATGAAATTGGTGTTTCCGAACGGTGAGCACAGCCAAGTGCTGTTGAATCCCGGCATCAACCGTATCGGTTCGGACGTCGACAACGCGGCCGTGTTGAACCGGCCAGGCATCCTCCCGGTCCATTGCGTCATCCACATCACCAGTCACGGCGCCAACCTTCAGGTTCCGGCCGGCGGCGGGTCCGTCTCGGTCAACGGCAAGCCGGTGGTCGACATCATGGGCCTGCGTTCGGGCGACCTGATCAACATCGGCCCGGTCGCGGCGAAGTTCTTGATCGTCGAAGAAGCGCGCACTTCCAGTGCCGGATCGCCGGACGAGGATTCAGGCGCCACGCGGGTGCGCCTGGCGATTCCGAAGTTCGTGTTGCGTGGCGTCTCGGGCACTGTCTTCAGCAAGGTGTTCCCGGTTGCGGGCCCGGTTGTCATCGGCCGCGCCTCCGAATGCGATATCTCCGTGCCCGCCGATGAGATGTCGCGCCGGCACGCGCTAGTCAAGCCGACGCCCGAGGGACTGTCGGTCGAGGACCTCGGCTCCTCCAACGGCACCTTCATCAACAACAAGCGCGTGCAACAGGTCGGCTACATGCAGCCGGGCGACGAGCTGCGCCTGGATGCGACGCGCTTCATCCTGGTCGCGCCGGGCATGGAAATGGCGCCGGCACCGGTGCCGGCGAAGCCGGCCGCCGTGGCGATGCCTTCGGTGCACAAGTTGCAGATGTGGGCCTCGGTCATGCTCACCGTTGCCGCCATCGCCGTCATCATCCTGCTGATAATGAAGCGCGGCCCCTAGCCCATCCCCGCCCCTTGTAGGAGCGGCTTCAGCCGCGACCACCCCTAACCAGGCGGCAGTCCCAACCGCATCGAAAAATCCACGGCGCGAATGTGCTTGGTCAGCGCGCCCACCGATATGCAATCGACGCCAGTCGTGGCGATTTCACGAACCCGCTCCAGGTCCACGCCACCGGAAACCTCCAGCGGAATGCGGCCAGCGGCCAGGCGCACGGCCTCGCTCATGTCTGCCAGCGAAAAGTCGTCGATCAGGATTCGCGTGCAGCCGGTGAGCAGCGCCTGTCCAAGCTCGTCAATGTTTTCCACCTCGATGATCAGCGGCAGGGCGGGATAGCGGCTGCGGGCCAGCGCGGCGGCGGCGGCGATCGATCCGGCCGCATGGATGTGGTTTTCCTTGAGCATCACCGCGTCATGCAGGCCCATCCGGTGATTGAAACCACCGCCGACGCGCACCGCATATTTCTGTGCAACTCGAAGGCCCGGCAACGTCTTCCTGGTATCCAGGATGCGCGCCCCGGTACCGGCAACAGCGGCGACAAACTCCGCCGTCCGCGTGGCGGTGCCGGACAAGGTCTGCAGGAAGTTCAGCGCGCAGCGCTCGGCAGTGACCAGCGCGCGCGAGCGGCCGGCAAAGGTGCATACGACGGCACCCGCGGTAACCCTGGCGCCCTCGGCGAAGTTCCATTCCACCCTGGCAACCGGATCCAGTGCCCGGAAACAGGTGTCGAACCAGGGCCGGCCTGCGATGACCGCTGACTCCCTGCAAATAATGTAGCCGAGCTGGAGCTCATCGACGAGCAAGGCCGCGGTGACGTCGCCAGTGCCGACGTCCTCGGCCAGCGCGCGCGCCACGTCTCCTTCCACCAGCTCCGGCGGCGGGGGCGCAAGCCGGTCCAAGGCTCAGGCCGTCATCGCGGGAAATCCGCGACCAGCGCGGTGGCGATGCCCTCGTCGGTGAGCAGCACCGGGATGCCATCGTCGATGCGATAGATTGTCTTGTGGTCGCGGGTGATCAAGCCCTCCTTGATCTGCTCCGACTGCACGGAGCCATCCACCCGCTTCAGTCCGCCGCCGCTGATTGCCGCGTTGAGGGCGCTCAGTTCGGCCTTGTTGAGCATGGCCAAGGGTTGCTTGGTGTCGGGGCAGCACAGGATATCGAGCAGCTTGCGGTCCATGGAGTCGTAGAGTCAGCGGATGGATGTGTCTAGAATACGCCCTCGGCCCCTCCCAGACGAAGCCATGAGCACAAGCGCAGCGCCCCTAGTAGGTGTCGTCATGGGTTCCCGCAGTGACTGGGAGACGATGCAACACGCCGTCGAGCGGCTGGACCAACTGGGTATCCCCTACGAGGTACAGGTGGTTTCGGCGCATCGAACGCCCGACCTGCTCTTCAGCTACGCCGAGTCCGCCGCCTCGCGAGGCCTGCGCGTGATCATTGCCGGCGCCGGTGGTGCCGCCCATCTACCCGGCATGCTCGCCGCCAAATCTGCACTGCCAGTCCTCGGCGTGCCGGTGCAGGGCAAGACCTTGAACGGCCTCGACTCGCTGTTGTCGATCGTGCAGATGCCCGCCGGCGTGCCGGTGGCGACGTTTGCGATCGGTTCGGCTGGCGCGGCCAATGCCGGCTTGTTCGCTGCCAGCATCCTCGCGCTGGACCATCCAGCGATCGCGGCGGCGCTGGCGGATTTCCGTGGCCGGCAAACGCAGTCGGTGCTCGACCAGCCGGACCCGAGACCGGCGTGACCACCGTCGGGATCCTTGGCGGCGGGCAACTTGCCCGCATGCTTGCGCTTTCCGGCGCACCGCTCGGACTGCGATTCCTGGTGCTCGACAGCACCGCCGATGCGTGCGCGGCCCAGTTCGTGCCCAGCATGCAAGCCGACTATCGCGATCACGACGCGCTCGCAGCGTTCGCCGCCCAGGTTGATGTGGCGACTTTCGATTTCGAGAACGTGCCGGCCGAATCGGCGCAATGGCTGGCCGACCGGATCCCGGTGTTTCCCAACCCGCGCGCGCTTGCGGTCGCCCAGGATCGCCTGGCCGAGAAAAATCTGTTCCGTCAGCTGCAGATTTCCGTGCCCGAGTTCATGGACATCGATTCGCGCGCGTCGCTCGATGCCGCGATCTCCCGCATCGGCGCGCCGGCGATCCTGAAGACGCGTCGCCTTGGCTACGACGGCAAGGGCCAGTTCCGCATTAAGTCCGTGGCCGACCTCGACGCGGCCTGGGCGGCGCTGGGCGCGCAGGCAAGCACGGTCGGCCTGATCCTGGAAGCCTTCGTGCCGTTCGATCGCGAAGTGTCGGTGCTTGCCGTGCGCGGGCGCGATGGCGAATTCCGGACCTGGCCAATCACCGAAAACTGGCATGAGCGCGGTGTGCTATCGGCGAGCCTGGCGCCGGCGAGGATCAGCGATGCCCTCGCAGCGACAGCCATCGGCTACGCGCGTTCAATCGCCGAGGCGCTCGACTATGTCGGCGTGTTCGCCCTGGAGTTGTTTGTCTGCGGCGAGCAACTGCTGGCGAATGAAATCGCCCCGCGCGTGCACAACTCGGGGCACTGGACCATCGAAGGCGCCGAGACTTCACAATTTGAAAACCATCTCCGGGCCGTGCTCGGACTGCCCTTGGGCAGCACCCGCCAGCTCGGCAATGCGTGCATGCTCAACTGGATCGGATCGCTACCCGATGCCAAAGGCGTGCTCGCCGAGCCTTGCGGGCATTGGCACGACTACGGCAAGGAATCGCGCGCGGGCCGCAAAGTAGGACACGCCACCTTCCGGGCCGACAGCGCGGCCGAACTGGCCGATGCACTGGTCAGCGTCGGTGACGCGTTGGATCGCCGCGACCAGGTGTCGGCGCCCGTTTCCCGGCTCGCCGAAACCTGATTGTCGGAGTCTTACTGGTCCGGCGGATCAGCTCATCTGGCTGGCGGCGAAATCCCAGTTGACCAGGTTCCAGAACGCCTCGACGTACTTCGGACGCGCGTTCCGGTAGTCGACGTAATAGGCATGTTCCCAGACATCGCAGGTCAGCAGCGGCTTGTCGTTGCCGGTGAGCGGCGTTGCTGCGTTGGGCGTGCTGACCAACGCCAGGCTGCCGTCGGGACGCTGCACCAGCCATGCCCAGCCGGAACCGAAGGTGCCGATAGCGGTCTTGCTGAATTCTTCCTTGAAGGCCGCGAAGCTACCGAAGGTCTTGGTGATCGCATCGCCAAGTTTTCCACCCGGCTCGCCGCCGCCCTCGGGCTTGAGGCAATTCCAGTAGAAGGTGTGGTTCCAGACTTGGGCCGCGTTGTTGAACATGCCGCCCTGGGCCTTGCGCACGATGGCATCGAGGTCCATTGATTCGAACTCGGTGCCCTTGATCATGTTGTTCAGATTGGTGACGTAGGTCTGGTGGTGCTTGCCGTAGTGGAAATCGATCGTTTCTGCGGAGATGTGCGGCGCCAGCGCGGTGCGGTCGTAGGGCAGGGGGGGCAGTTCAATGGCCATGGTCGGTTCCTTCCTGGTGGGTGGGGTCGTGCGGCAGGCACGGCCCAAGCCTTATAATTCTAGCTCGAACGCGCGCCGCGCAACCTGCCCGGCCGCGTCAAGGGAGAGTGCAATGAGTGCAGTGATTGACCGTATCAAGGCCGAGGTCGAGGGCCATCCGGTCGTGCTTTTCATGAAGGGAACGCCGCAGTTTCCGATGTGCGGGTTTTCCAGCCGGGCCAGCCAGGTGCTCAAGCAGGCCGGCGCCCAGCTCCATTCGGTGAACGTCCTGCAGGATCCTGAGATCCGCGCCGACCTGCCGCGCTTCTCCGACTGGCCGACATTCCCGCAACTGTTCATCAATGGCGAATTCATCGGCGGCTGCGACATCACCGTGGAGCTGTTCGAGAGCGGTGAACTGGGCCGGATGGTGACTGAGGCACAGAAGCCGGCATGAGCCAGGTAGCAGCGTCGCCGATCGACGACGCCTTCCTTGCGCCGGCCGCGGACGCGCTGGTCGAACGGGTGATCCTTATCACCGGGGCCTACGGCGGACTCGGCGAGGCCGCCGCCAAAGCCTGCGCACAGGCCGGCGCCACCGTGGTCCTGCTCGGCCGCAAGGTGCCCAAACTCAGTCGCACCTACGATGCCGTGAAAGCACTGGGCCGCCTGCCCGCAATCTATCCGCTGGACTTGGCCGGCGCGGACCCGTCCGACTACGAAGCCATGGCCGACAGCATCGCTGCCGACCTCGGCGGCTTGCACGGAATCCTGCATTGCGCGGCCGAATTCACGGGGCTGCGTCCGCTGGAAGCGACACCGGCCGAGGACTTCGTGCGCAACCTGCACGTCAACCTCACGGCGCCCTGGCTGCTCACCCAGGCTTGCCTGCCGGTGTTGCGCGGGGCGCAGGACAGCGCGGTGGTGTTCGTCGGCGATGAGCTCTCGCGGGTCAATCGGGCCTACTGGGGCAGCTACGGCGTGGCCAAGGCGGGCTTGTTCGGTCTGATGCGCATCCTCCATGACGAAACCGAGGCAGGCACGGTGCGCGTCAGCGCGCTGCAGCCAGGGCCGATGCGATCCAACATTCGCAGCCGCGCCTTTGTCGAGGAGGCAGCCTCCCGCGTGCCCTCGCCAGTCCGTTACGCCAATGCCTGCGTGCACCTGCTGTCGGCGGCGGGTAGCGACCAGCGAGGCCTGGTTTTCGCGCCGTGATCTGGCACCTTGCGAGTCTGACCGAAGCGGGATAATCTGACCAACTACTTAGTCAGGAGGAGAAAAATGACCACAGTCAGTCTTGCGGATGCCAAGGCCCGCCTGAGCGAGTTGGTCGAACTGGCGGCGGCAGGTGAGCGCGTCATCATCACCAAGCGCGGTAAGCCAGTGCTGGAACTGAGCCGGCCGCAAGCCGCTCCCCGTCGCATCAAGCTCGGTGAATTGCGCGCGTTGACCCAGCGCATGCCCCGGCAGCAGCAAAGCGCTGTTGAGCTGATGCGTGAGTTGCGCGATGCAGCCCGCTACTGATGCACTATGTGGACACCAGCATCCTGGTCGCGGCCTTGTTCAATGAAGTGCATACCGATGCGGCGCAGCATTGGTTGAGCCAGCAACACGCGGGGCAGCTGGCGATCAGCGACTGGGTAATCACTGAGTTTTCCGCTGCCTTGTCGGTCAAGCTCAGAACCGGGCAGATCGAGCAGGCGCATCGCAGCGAAGCGCTGGCGGTATTCACCAGGTTGACGGAAGACTCGTTTGACACACTGCCTGCCTCCCGAGCCGATTTTCGGACGGCTGCCCGCTTTGCCGATCAGCACCTGACAGGCCTGCGTGCAGGCGATGCCTTGCATCTGGCCATCGCGGCCAATCACGGCCTCGGTTTGCACACGTTGGACAAACGTCTGGCCGAGGCTGGGCAGAGTCTGGGTGTCAGCACGAGTCTGCTCGCCTGATGATGACCACCGTCTCGGCGGCGTTGCTGCTGTTCCTCATCCTGGATCCGCTGGGCAACATCCCGATCGTGCTCAGCCTGCTCAAGCCGCTGACACCGGCGCGGCGCCGGCTGGTGCTCGCGCGTGAATTGCTGATTGCGCTGGGCGTGCTGCTCGCCTTCCTGTGGGGCGGCATCTACGTGCTGAAGCTGATGCACCTGCGCCAGGAATCGGTCTCGATCGCCGGCGGCATCGTCCTGTTCCTGA
This sequence comes from Gammaproteobacteria bacterium, assembly GCA_031431355.1. GTDB lineage: Bacteria > Pseudomonadota > Gammaproteobacteria > Xanthomonadales > Xanthomonadaceae > Arenimonas. The sequence continues at coordinate 6,134 of JANPDF010000200.1, read as the reverse complement.
TCGGCATCAAGATGATCTTCCCGGGACCCGGCGGCATGTTCGGCGAAACCCAGGGCGAACCCTTCATCGTGCCGATGGCGATCCCGATGATCGCCGGGCCCTCGGCCATGGCCTCGGTGATGCTGCTGGGCAGCCAGGAACCGGACCGGATGGGCGACTGGAGCCTGGCGCTGGCCTTGGCCTGGGGGGCGACCGCCGCGATCCTGTTTTCGGCCACCTCCCTGTACAAAATCCTGGGCCAGGCATTCCTGGTGGCGATCGAGCGCCTGATGGGCATGCTGCTGGTCGCAATCTCGGTGCAAATGCTCATGGATGGGGTTGCCGCCTGGCTCAGACCGTGACCGTCACCCACCTGTAACCCGGCCCGGCTACCGTGTTAAAATCTTGTTCATACACAAGCGCCGTCCCCGTGGGGAAGCGGCCAGTTTTTCTCTTCTACCACTACCCAGGGTTCCCATCATGACCAACCGCAATCGGGTGAAGCTCTCGAAGCTCGCCCTCGGCCTGGCACTCGCGCTCGCCGCCGCGCCAGCATTCGCGCAGAACACCACCTCGGCAATCGCCGGCCGCGTCAGCGATTCCTCCGGCAAGCCGCTCGCCGGCGCTCAGGTGACGATCCTGCACACCGAGTCGGGCACGGTCAGCCAGGCAACCACCGATGGCGATGGCCGCTACGTCTCGCGCGGCCTCCGCGCTGGCGGCCCGTACACGGTCACCATCACCAAGGATGGCAAGACCGAGAAGCGCGAAGGTGTGTTCCTGCAACTCGCGGAGACCGAGAGCCTTGACGCGACCGTAGGCGCCAGCGCCACCGAACTTGGCGCAGTAGTCGTGCAGGGCACCGGCGACAGCCCGTTCAGCCCGACCGCGATGGGCGTAGGTACAGCAATCTCCAAGGAGAAGCTGGAGTCTTTCGCTTCGATCCGACGCGACCTCCAGGACTATGCGCGCCTCGATCCGCGCGTCGCCCGTAGCACCGGCCTGTTCGGTGACACCCAGATCTCGGTCGCCGGACAGAACAACCGCTACAACTCGATCACCATCGACGGCGTGACCACCAGCGATACGTTCGGCCTGTCGAGCAACGGCTTGCCGACCGCCAAGCAGCCGATCTCAATCGACACGATCGATTCGGTGCAGGTAAACGTCTCCAACTACGACGTTACCCAGACCGCATACACCGGCGCCAACGTCAATGCCGTTACCAAGTCGGGTACCAACGAGTACCACGGCAGCCTGACCTACGTGTTCCGCAACGACAAGCTGTCAGGGGATCGGTACAACCCGACCACTGGTGAATTCGTCGAGCCGACGCCGTTCAAGGAAACCACCAAGGGCATCACCTTTGGCGGTCCGCTGATCAAGGATCGTCTGTTCTTCTTCGCAGCCTACGAGGACTTCAGCAGCTTGCGCACCGGGGTCGAGTGGGGTCCGATCGGCAGCGACCTTAAGAACGTCGGCATCACGCAAGCGCAGATCGACACCGCGATCAGCCTGGCGGCTCGTCCATGCGTCCCCGGTGGTCCCCCGACTTGCGGTATGGATATCGGCACTTCGACCGTGCCGGGCGGCACCGAGCTGTCAGTCAAGGACAGCCTGTTCAAGCTCGACTGGAACATCAGTAATAACCACCGCGCTTCGTTGCGATACAACAAGACCGAACAAAGCGAGCCATTCCTGCGTAACTTCTTCGACCGCGGCCTTTCGCTTTCCTCGCATTGGGATACGGAGAGCCGGGTATTCGAGAGCGCCGTTGGCCAACTGTTCAGCGACTGGACCGAGAATTTCTCGACCGAACTCAAGCTGGCGTATCGCACTTTCGATCGTAGCTTCGCGCTGTCCAGCAATCTGCCGGACGTAGGCATCCAATTCCGGGGCGCGGTTCCAGCTGGAGTCCAGACTGGCACGCGTACCTTGCGCTTTGGCGCCGAGGCAAGCGAGCACTTCAACCAGCTCAATACCGACACGTTCGATGGTTACTTGGGCGCGAACTGGTACCTGGGCGATCATCAGCTGAAGTTCGGCGTGGACTACACTCGCAACTCGATGTTCAATGCCTTCCAGCAGAACACCAAGGGCAGGTACACGTTCGAGTGTCTGCTCAGCACGCAGTGCAGCAACAGCTTCGAGGCCGGAGTGCCGCTGACATACACCGCGACCGTGCCCCAGGCCGGGCTGGAGCTCGAAGACGCAGCCGCCATCTGGGCCTTAAAGAACGCCGGCTACTTCGTGCAGGACAGTTGGTCCGTCAATGACAACCTGACCCTGTTGTTCGGCGTGCGCATGGATGTGCCGAGCACCGACGACCGTCCGCGCTTCCAGGAAACTCCTGCAGGGCTCTCTACTTCCGATGCGCTTGTCCCCGGAACCGGCCAGTTTGGCCGTCAGACCGGCGGCTTCGGCTATGACAACACGGTAACCATCGACGGCAAGGAACTTATCCAGCCGCGCTTCGGCTTCAACTACACCTTCGACACCGACCGTCCGACCCAGTTGCGCGGTGGCTTCGGCCGGTTCCAGGGCGCGGCAGCCAACGTGTGGCTGTCCAATCCTTTCACCAACACGGGTGAGCAGGTGCAGACCACCGGTTGCGGCGGTTCGCTCGCACCCTGTGGCCTAGTCTTCAGCAGCGATGGCAACAACCCTCCGGTCGGGTCCCTGAGTCCTCCCCAGCTGGTTGTGGACATCATCGACCCCGGCATGAGCCAGCCGGCCGTATGGAAAGGCAACCTTGGCTTCGAACACGAGCTGCCGTGGTGGGGCGTCGTCGCATCGGCAGATGTGCTGGTTACCCAGACAAAAACGGCCCTGTACTACCAGAACTTGAATGTCGGCGCTTCGAGCGTGGTCGGCAGTGACGGACGCTCGCTGTTCTGGAACGCGGCGGGCTACAACGCGGCTTGCTTCAATGCCGACGGTAGTTTCCGCACCGGCGCGAGTGCCCCGGCAGGTTGCGTCAGCGGCAGCTCCAACGCGTCCACGATCCGGACCAAGGCGCGTTCCAACTCCGCCTACGGAAACGTGATCCTCGCCACGCCGACCGACAAGGGCGGCTCCGAGGCGATCACGGTCGCGCTCAGCAAGCCGATGACGAACAACTGGGCATGGTCTATGGCCTATACGAACACCCACGCCACGGAAGTGTCGGGTCTGACCTCGTCCACGTCTGGTTCGCAGTGGGGCAAGCGTGGCATCGTCAATCCAAACGAGGAAGTCGAGTCGCGCTCCAACTACGAGATCCGCGACCGCTTCAACGGCACCATCAATTGGAGCGACAACCTGTTCGGTGACTACAAGACCCAGGTTGGCCTGTTCTACGAAGGGCGCTCCGGCAAGCCCTATAGCTGGGTGTTCTACGGCGACATGAATGGTGACGGCCAGGCAATCAACGACCTGCTCTACATCCCAACCGCACCGGGCTCCGGTGAGGTCATCTTCCGGGGCGGCGCGGCCGAAGAGGCGGCCTTCTGGGCGATCGTCGATGCCAACTCGAGCCTTGGCGACTTTGCAGGCGGCACGGTCGATCGCAATAGCGCGCGGGCACCGTGGGTAAATCAGTTCGACCTGCGCATCACTCAGGAGCTGCCGGGCTTCATGGCCGGCCACAAGGCTCACCTGGGCCTGGACATCCTCAACGTTGGCAACCTGCTCAACAAGCGTTGGGGCGACATCTACGAGTCGCTCGACGTCGAGGCCACCCGCCAGTTCGTCCGCTACGTCGGCATGCAGGGTGACAAGTACGTGTACAGCCTCACTGACGCCCAGCCTTCCGCGCTCAACTACCGCACTGCACGCGGTGAGTCGTCATGGGCGGCGCAGTTGACGTTCAAGTACGAGTTCTGAGTCAGCGAAGCTAGATTCGAAGAAGGCCGGCCTTGCGCCGGCCTTTCTTTTTCCCGAGGACGGACAGGCGCCTGCCCGCTCGACCGGTGCTAGAGTTGCAGGCGAATAAACCGCTTGCGTAATCCATCAATGACCGAAGCCGTCATCACCGAAATCCTCGAACCGACGCCAACGGCGCTGCCAACCGTCAACGCCCGCATCTCCCCGCGTGGCGGCCTCGACGTGCTCTCGCGCGACGAGATCGCGCGCCTTCGCGACGCCTCCAGCGGCGGCCTGCACGAACTGCTGCGCCGTTGCGCACTGGCGGTGCTGACCGTCGGCAGCGATTCCGACGATCCGCGCGCGGCGCAGCTGAAATATCCCGATTTCGACATCCAGGTCCACCAGCAGGATCGCGGCATCAAGATCCAGCTCCTGCACGCGCCAGCCCTGGCCTTCGTTGACGGCGAGATCATCCGCGGCGTGGCCGAGCTTCTGTACGCGGTCGTCCGCGATATCGCCTACGTCGCGATCGAGATCAACGGCAGCGACAAGTTCGACATGAACACCAGCGAAGGCGTGACCGGCGCGGTGTTCGAGATCCTGCGCAACGCGCGCGTGCTGCGACCGCACGTGGAACCGAATCTGGTGGTGTGCTGGGGCGGCCATTCGATCGGCCGCGCGGAGTACCTGTACACCAAACGGGTTGGTTACGAGCTCGGGCTGCGCCGACTCAACATCTGCACGGGCTGCGGACCGGGCGCCATGAAGGGCCCGATGAAGGGCGCCACCATCGCCCATGCCAAGCAGCGCCGGAGCGGCAACCGCTACATCGGCATCACCGAGCCAGGCATCATCGCCGCCGAATCGCCGAATCCTATCGTCAACCACCTGGTGATCATGCCGGACATCGAGAAGCGCCTGGAGGCCTTCGTCCGCATGGGTCACGGCATCATCGTGTTCCCTGGCGGCGTCGGCACCGCCGAGGAAATCCTGTACCTGCTCGGCCTGATGCTGCATCCGGACAACGCGCCGCTGCCGTTCCCGCTGATCCTGACCGGCCCGCGTTCCTCCGTCGCCTATTTCGAGCAGATTGACCAATTCCTGCAGCTATGCCTGGGCGAGGCAGCGACGTCGCGCTACCGGATCATCGTCGACGACGCGTCGCTGGTGGCGAGCGCGATCGTCAAGGGGATTCGCAAGGTGCGCGAGCAGCGCCTGCAGATGCAGGATGCCTTCTTCTTCAACTGGGCGCTGCGGGTCCCGGCAGATTTCCAGCGACCGTTCGTTCCCGATCACGCTTCGATGGCCGCCCTCAACCTTTACCGCGACCAGCCGCCGCACCAGCTGGCGGCGAACCTGCGCCGGGCGTTTTCGGGCATCGTGGCCGGCAACGTCAAGGAGGAGGGCATGCGCCTGATCGAACAGTTCGGCCCGTTCGAGATCCACGGCGACGCGGAGATCATGCAGGCGCTGGACACGCTGCTGCGTGCCTTCGTGGACCAGCGAAGGATGAAGATGGTTGGGGAGTATCACCCGTGTTATCGGGTGATGGCTTGAGCCAGCCGCGGCAGGCTCAGTTGCGCCAGCAGTAATTCAGGTCGCCCGAACTCACCGTCTTGGTAGACGTGTCGGCATTCACGGTCATGATGAAGTTGCCGCATTTCGAGTCGCTGAAGCTCGCCTTCTTGGTCGCGGTGATGACGTAGCCGGTCGCGCCCTGGCCGGACAAGAGGTAGGTGTAGTTGTTCTGGGCCACATCGGGGACCGATGGGTAGGCAACGTCAACGGCGTCGACTGCGTCCCCGTCCGCGGGCACGGAGCGGTCCCTGCAAGCGGCGGTATCGACATAGGTGGGGCAGGTGCCGCGGTACTTTTCCATCAGCATCTGGAACTGCACGAGCGTCTTGATGGCCTCGGCGCGCTTGGACTTGCGTACCTGTTCCGAATAGGAATTGATGGCGAGGGCAGCAAGGATCGCCATCACCGCGACGACGATCATGAGTTCCAGCAAGGTGAATCCGAGATTGCGCTTCATGGTGGTCCCTCCCTCGTGCGGCCATCGTAGCACCGCGCCAGACCACCACGCATCCGGGGCGGGGCGTTCGTCCGGCAGGACGTGCCGTTCGTCCGGTTACGCTTGCGGCAGTCCGGGGAGTAGCGTTTCATCCCACCCAGACCCCGCAAGAGGCGTTGCATGAGCATCCCACGGTCCCGGCACAAGGGCTTCAGCCTGATCGAAATGATGGTTGCCCTTGGCGTGGTCGCCATCCTTACGGCGGCTGCTACCCCGTCGTTCATCGCCTTGCGCC
>JANPDF010000199.1:0-2290 GCA_031431355.1 Gammaproteobacteria bacterium | reverse complement strand
TCCGAAGGCCTGGGCGATCGCGGCAAGTGGCAGCCACTGGTGCCGCATTCGGCTGAGGTCTACATCGAGGACTTCGAGCTATTCGATGAATTCATCGCGGTTGAAGAACGTTCGGGCGGCAACAAGCGCCTGCGCACGCTGGCCGCGAACGGCGCCAGCGAGTTTGTCGCCTCCGACGAGGCTGCCTATACGATGGAGCTGGCCACCAACGCCGAGCCCGGCACCGATTGGCTGCGCTACGTCTACGCATCACTCACCACGCCGGACACCACCTACGAGGTCAACGTGCGCAGCGGCGAGCGCAAGTTGCTCAAGCGCGAGCCGGTGCTCGGTGGCTACGAGCCATCGAACTATGTGACCGAACGCCTGTGGGCGCCGGCGCGCGACGGCAGCAAGGTGCCGGTCTCGCTGGTCTACCGCAAGGGCTTCGTGCGTGACGGCAGCGCGGCGTTGCTGCAATACGCCTACGGCAGTTATGGCCTGTCCACCGACCCGGCATTCTCGGTCAGCAACGTCAGCCTGCTCGATCGCGGCATGGTCTACGCGATCGCGCATATCCGCGGCGGCCAGGAAATGGGTCGCGCCTGGTACGACGACGGCCACCTGATGCACAAGATGAATTCGTTCACAGATTTCATCGACGTCACCCGCCACCTGGTCGCGACCGGCTACGTCGCGAAGGACCGGGTCGCCGCGCGCGGCGGCAGCGCCGGCGGCCTGCTGATGGGCGCCATCGCCAACATGGCGCCGAACGACTACCGCGTGCTGATCGCCCAGGTTCCGTTCGTGGACGTGGTCACCACGATGCTCGACGAATCGATCCCGCTGACCACCAACGAATTCGACGAGTGGGGTAATCCGTCGAACGCGATCTATTACCAGTACATGCTGTCCTACTCGCCCTACGACAACATCGGCCGCGAGGCCTATCCGGCGATGTTCGTCGGCACCGGGCTATGGGATTCGCAGGTGCAGTATTTCGAGCCGACCAAGTGGGTGGCCCGGCTGCGCGAGCGCAAGACCGACGACAACGCGCTGGTGTACCGGATCAACATGGAAGCTGGGCATGGCGGCAAGTCGGGCCGCTTCCAGCGCTACCACGAGATCGCCGAGAGCTACGCCTTTATGCTTGAGCAGTTGGGTATTACAAGCTAGGTCGCGGCCTCACTTGCGCGTGCGCGTCTCGAATGCCCGGAGCCGCTGTTTCGCTTCGTCGAAAGGCGGCGAACTCTCGAGTGGCCGGTTGAGTCGCGACAACAATGCCGATCTGACTCCGGTCATGTATGCCACGGCCTGTTTAAGCTGTGCATACAGGGCTGCTTCGCGCGCGCTGTGTTTTGCCAATGTTGCCAGGACGGTATCCCGTTGTACGGCCAGCCGGCCCTCGGCCTCGGTCTTGGCCGCCTCCGGCCGAGTCCGGGCAGCTTCGACCTTCGCGTGTGTCTCGAGCAATGCGTCCCGGTCACGCTCGAGCGCCAGTCGCCGCGCGGTGATCTCGCTGGCCCATTTGTTCACTCGTTCCACCGTTGCCCAGTCGCGTTGGGCAGAAGGCAGCGGTTCCAGTCGAGCCCACTCGGCCCGTTGGCGGGCAGCGTCGGCCTCCACCTCCACCTTCTTCTGCTCGAACGCCGCGTAGTCCGCTTTGTACTTCGCGTCTAGCTCGTCGAATTCGCTCTTGGCCTTGTCGACCCCCGCCTGCTCGGACTTGCGTTTCTGCGCGACCGCATCGATCTGCGCCATCAAGGCGGAGCGTTCCCGCTCGTTTACCGCGACGTCGAGCAGCAGGTTGGACAGCACCGACTCGGCCTCGCGGGCGGCCTGCCACGCGCTGGCTTCGGTGCCGAGGCTATCCAGGGATGGAACCCGCTGTACGCCGCGAGTCGTGGTGAATTCCTGGGCAGGCGCCGACTGAGCGGCGGCCATGCTCGCGATCAACAAGACGACACGTAGTTTCATGGACCCTTCTCCTGTGCATTCGCTCCGCACAAGGGCAATGTCGGTGCCCTTGTGCCGCCCGGCAAGCAACCAGTGCCTCGCTCGATGGTAACTCCAGCCTGCGCGGCGGAGAATCCCATGCCAAGCAACGTACCCCGGACTATACTCCGGCCATGAAAAATACCCGATCGTCGATCTGTTTGCTCGCCGTCCTCGCATTGGCCCTGCTGGCTGCCTGCGGCAACAAGGGCGATCTGGTCCGGCCTGGCGACAGCACGGAAACGCCGGCCGGCAACTGAAACGGCATGGCGATCACCTTCACCAAGATGCACGGCGCCGGCAACGACTTCGTCGT
>JANPDF010000198.1:0-23203 GCA_031431355.1 Gammaproteobacteria bacterium | reverse complement strand
CGAGCACCGAGATCGCCAGCTTCCAGCAGCCGTGGGCAATGGCATTCCTGCCCGATGGCCGCCTGCTGGTGACCGAAAAGCGTGGCGCGCTGAAGTTGTTGCGACCGGGCTCGGTGGCAACCGACGTGAGCGGTGTTCCAGCAGTTGATTTCGGTGGCCAGGGCGGCTTCGGCGATGTCGTGCTGCATCCTGACTTCGCCGGCAACGGCCTGGTCTACCTTAGCTACGTCGAGGCGGGCGAAGGCGACCTGCGTGGCGCCGCCGTGGCACGCGCAAAACTGACCCTGGACGAGCGCGGCGGTGGCGCGCTGTCGGACCTGTTGGTGATCTGGCGGCAGGTGCCGAAGGTGGATGGCCGAGGGCATTTCGGCCACCGCCTGGCATTTGGTCCCGATGGAAAGTTGTGGATCAGCTCCGGTGAGCGGCAACATTTCGACCCGGCCCAGGATATGGCCAGCAATCTTGGCAAGATCGTGCGGCTCAACGACGACGGCAGCGTGCCGGCCGACAATCCGTTCGCCGACAAGGGCGGCATCGCCGCGCAGGTCTGGACGCTCGGCCATCGCAATCCGCTCGGCCTCGCCTTCGACGCCGAGGGCCGGCCATGGGTGGCCGAGATGGGGCCGCAGGGCGGCGACGAACTCAACCTGATCGAGCGCGGCCGCAACTACGGCTGGCCGAAGGTTTCCAACGGCGACCACTACGACGGCAAGTCGATTCCCGACCATGCGACGGCGCCCGAGTACGCTGCGCCGAAAGTGAGTTGGACGCCGGTGATCGCACCTGGCGATCTGATCATCTACTCCGGAGATTCATTCCCGGAATGGAAAGGCAATGCGTTGCTCGCCGGACTGGCGTCACAGGCGCTGGTCCGCGTGGAGATCAACGGCGACAGCGCGCGCGAAGCGGCGCGCTATGACTTCGGCCATCGCATTCGCGAGGTCGAGCAAGGGCCGGACGGCGATGTCTGGTTGCTCGAGGACGGCGATGGCGGACGGCTGCTGAAGCTGAGCGGCGACGCCACACAGTAGGCTCAGCCGTCCCTAGTCCAGCGGCTCGAGCGATGGACCGCGGGTGATCCGGGCATCACCGCCCGCTTCGTGGACGATGGTCCGCGCATGCTCGGGCGACTCCGCATTCACCTGCAGGATTTCAAACACGCCCGGCTCGGTCATCACTTCCACGAAGTAGGTCTGCAGGCTTCCATTCGGAACCGTCGCTTGCGCTGGCGGCGGGACGGCGGATTGGTCGAGGATGCCGTTCGTGATCGCCTGCCCGTCCTCAATCGCCGGCTCAGGGTTGCCGCCCTGGAAGCCGTCGGAATCCTGGCCGACGTCGGCTGCTTCCCCGTTCGCCTCGTCCGCGCCGATCTCCGCATCGCTCTCCAGCGTCTGAGGACCGTTGATCGCCATCCCGGACTGACCGGCCGCGCTGCCGACACCGGTGATTCCGTCCAGCACGCCTTGTTCCGGCGACGCGGGCCCAAGTACGCCGACCGCGCTGCTGGCGCTTTGCCCCCCGGCGCGATGCCTGGCGGTGTCCGGCAACCAGGCCAGCCACGCCAGAAACAGCAGCAGGCCGGCGACGAATCCGCCAACGAGGAAGTACTGCGGCTGGCTGTACTTTCCAGATCGCTGCAAATGGAGGCTGGACATTGGGGGTGACATGTCAGGGGCGTCGCGGTGAAGGCGCACATGATCGCATATGAAGCTGAAACGCATGCCAACGCGCATCCGGCGGCACCGAGCATTAACCCCCGCTAATCAGGAACGGCGGCTTCAGCAGGAATTAATCGCCTGGATGCCACCTTGGATCCGTGGCCACAGGCGTGGCAACAGTCACCCATCCCGCACCATGCGTTCGAGGAGAAAGCAATGAGCAACGAATCCAATCGCTCGGCCGGCAAGCACACCGAGCAGACGTCCAGGGACTTGAAGGCAAGCGATTTCTTCCCGCCAGGCGAAGGCTGGAACCGTGGCGAGAGCAAGCCCGAGATAATCCCCGACGATGGCCCGACCTGCGGCCCGACAGTCGATCCCAAGCCGAACTGACGCCGGCTGCAAGTCATAAAAAAGGGCCTCTCGCGAGGCCCTTTCTTTTTTCAGCGCGACGCGAGCCGCGCTGGAGGCCGATGATCAGGCCGCCGCATCCTTCAACTTCTTCAGCGGGCGAACCTTGACCTTGGTGGTGGCCGGCTTGGCCGCGAACCACTGCTCTTCCTTGGTGAACGGGTTGATGCCCTTGCGCTTGGGCTTGGCCGGAACGCTGACGGCGCTGATCTTCAGCAGGCCAGGCAGGGTGAAGGAACCGGCGCCCTTCTTGTGCACGGAACCGGCGACGGCGCCTTCCAGCGCTGCCAGCACGGCGCGCACGTCCCTGGCCGCAACGCCGCTGTTCTCGGACAGATGAGCAACCAGGCCCGACTTGCTCAGCGCGTCCTTGATCGGCTTCGCCGGACCCGGCTTGGCAGCAGCCTTGGCCGGAGCGGCCTTCTTCGTTGCCACTTTCTTGTTCTTCATAGTGTTCGATTTCCCAGTGATCTGATGGGTGGATGGATGTCGTTACCTGGAATTCCCCTAGGCAGATGAAATGTAGGCCAAGTTGATGCCGCCGCCAAGCCTAAAAGCAGTGCTTTTCGTAGAATATTTTTCTGTTCGCAGCGCGAAGCCCCGATTTCCTGCCCATCGGGACCAGAAATTGGGCCGTGCACGGGGTGCCCAGGACAGGCGGGAAACCCGCAAGGTCAGCCCCGGGCAGATCCTGTCGGGGTGCGACGGCATCGGTTTGTTTGCCTCGAAGACCGCGCAGTAGCGGGCACTTGATTCGTACTCAAGGAGGTCCGACGCGCGCCAGAATGAACTGGAATGAAACTGCGGACGGCAATGTGCGAGAACGAACGGAGCGGCGGCGCGGCAGACTCTAGAGTCGCTCTCAGATCACGATGATCATCCGCGCTACCGCCCGGTAGCGTATTGGCAAGGAAGCCAACAGCGCGCCGCCTGCTCGCCCCAGGCGGCGTTTTTTTAGCCGAGGTGGCGGGTGGCGGCGCCGACCAGCGGCGGCGGCTCAAGGCTGTCGTCGGCCAGCATCACCCGGTTCTTGCCGGCTTTCTTGGCCGCGTAAAGTGCGGTGTCGGCGCGCTGGAATAGATCGTCCGGCAGGTAGCCGGTCTGCGGATTGGCCTGGGCGATGCCGATGCTCAGGCTCAACCCGGCCAGCGGCGGCTCGCTGGCCGCTGCTTCGCGAACCACGGCAGCCCGGATGCTCTCCGCGAGGGCGGCGGTTTCGGACAGGGGCTGGTCCGCGCAAGCGATCAGGAACTCATCGCCACCGAAGCGCCCGAACAGGTCTTCGCTGGACAGGTGCTGGCGCACCACGCCGACTACCAGTTTGAGCGCGTGATCGCCGGCCAAGTGCCCGAGTTGGTCGTTGATCGCCTTGAAGTGATCCATGTCGAACAGGATCAGGTTCAAGGGCCGATGGAATCGCGCCAGGTGATCGAGCACCTGGCGCAAGTCGGTGGCGAAGGCCTGGCGATTCAGCGCGCCCGTCAGCGGATCGTTGATGGCCAGGTGGCGCAGATGCTCGGACTGCGACTTGAGATGGGTGTGCGCCGACTGCAACTGGCGCTGGTTGCGAGCGAGGCGCTCGGTCTCTTCGGACAGCGCCTGCGATTTCTTCGAGGCGGCTCGCCATCCAGCAAGCAACACTACGCAAGCCGCCGCGAGCAGCCACAGCCAGCGCGGCAGGCGCGCCGGCGCGAGGTTGGCGGGATCGCTGCGCATCTCCGACGTGTCGACGCCTGGCGCGGCCAGTGCGGACGTGCGTGTCGGTCCTGTCGCAGGCGCGGATTCGCGGGCGCCGGCTACTGCCTGTGAATTGTTGAGTTCGGGCCACGGTTGCACCGGTCCGGGAACCGCTGGTTCGCCCGCAGCGCCTGAAGGTGTTGGCGCAGACGCAGCGGGCGGCGATGCCTGGGGTTGCGCGCTGCCGACATCGACCGCGCTGGAAGGTAGCGGCGGTGGCGGCACGTGCATTGGCGGCGGGGGTGGCGGCGGTCGGTACTGACCGGGTGGCGGCGGCGGTGGGCGAGGATCGGGCCCGCGCGGTGGCGCCGGCTGCGCGAAGGCCGTCGAAGCGGCCAGCAGGAGGATGCTCGCCAGTGCGAAATCGAAACGCCTTGCCTGCATGGGGGAGCGCCGTCTCAGAGGTCGATCATGACCTTGAAGCCGCCGTAGAACATGCGCTTTCCGTCGAAGGGCAGCGCCTTGGGATCCATCATGTCGGCCAGGCGCGGATCCTTCATGGCCTTGGCATTGACGCGATCGCGATGCGCCCGCGACTTGTACACGATCCAGGAGAAGACGACGACCTCACCGCGCTTGAGCTTGACGCTCTGCGGGAACGAGGTGAGCTTGCCGGGCTTGACGTCGTCGGCGATGCATTCCCGGTACTCCAGTGCGCCGTGCTCCCGCCAGATCTTGCCCATGGTGGTGGACATCCGCTTGTAGGCCGCCATGTTCTTGGTCGGTACGGGGACGACGAAACCATCGACGTAATTCATGGGTTTCTCCAGTGGGCACGCTGCGGGAGCACCGATTATGGTCCCAATGTGGCCGCGGCCGCCATTCACGTCGGTGCCTCGGGACCGGCGGCCGGATGTTCGACTTCGCCGGCAAATCCGTGCATTCTTGGCGCGCGGAATGACACTCTGGAGGCAGTCATGACTTCCACCGAAAAGGGCGACGTTTCGTTCGCCGAATTGTCCCTTGAGCCGATCGTCGGGGATGAGCCGTTGGCGTTGGCGTTGAAGATCACGCCCGGTCCCGCGGCCAAGTCCCACTCCCATGCCCGCAGCAAGACGCGCACCGACCGCCGCGTAGTCGCCGATCGTCGCGAGGAGATCCGCTTCGAGACGGATCGTCGCTCGGGCAAGGAGCGGCGTCCGAAGAGTTCCTGGGAGTCGGGAAAGATCATCTAGCCGGCGCCGCCCGCTTCGCACAGAATGCGGCTTGCTACTCGAAGGAACGCATTTCGATGCAGGGATTGGGCTTGAATTTTCCGCGCCTGGCGCGCTTGGGCTGCGTGTTGCTGTTCGCCGTCACCGGAACCGGCGCAGCCGCGGCGACCACGCCCGGCGTCAACTCACTGGCGACGCGCAGCATGGAGTCTCCGGATGGCGTATCGCAGCGGCTGGTGCTGGCACTCGATGGCATCCCTTATGACGTGTTCGTCGGGTTGCAGCAGAAAGGCCATTTCGCGGGGTTCCGGCCGGCGGCGCGCATGGTCTCGACCTTTCCCTCGCTGTCCGACGTTGCCTTCGCCGCGATCGAGGGAAGCACGCCGCCCGCGGGTTACCAGACCACGCACTTCGATCCGGAGCAGAACAAGATGGTCGGCCACACCATCGGTGCCTTGTCCGAACGCGCGCACCCAAAAATTTCCTCGGACGCCGGCAGTCATTCGGTGCCGCACCGGATCATGGGTTACGTCGTGCCGAGCCGGATCGCGCTGGGTGAGTTGAAGGAAATCGGCGAGGCGCTGCTACGCAGCCGCAAGGCAACCTTCGTGGCCTACCTGGGCACCAGCGACGCCGTGCTGCACTTGCAAGGACGCGAGGGCGCAGAGAAATTCCTGCTAGAGACCGAGCAGTACTTGAACGGCCTACAGGAGCAAGTGCGCGCGCGCACCGGGCGCGACCTGATGATCGATATCGTTTCCGACCACGGATCAACCATGGTGCCCAGCGCCGTGGTGCCGGTGGAAGCGCTGCTGCGCGCCTGTGGCTTCCGCCGCCGCAACGGCATGACCGGTGACTACGACACGACCTACGCGTTGCCAGGCCTGGTCGGCTCGATGGCTATCACCACCTCGTCGGCCCGTCGCGAAGACGCCGGGCGCTGTCTGGCGGCCGCCGCTGGCGTCGACCTGATCGCCGTCAATCGCGGCGAGACCGTCGGCGTGCTGACCGCAGAAGGCGAGGCAGAAGTTCGCCTGTTGTCGGCTACGCCGGAACGCTATGGCTACCGGGCGCTGCGCGGCGACCCGCTCGGGCTGCTGCCGGCCGGCGCCGTCGCCGGAGTCGAAGTGCAGTTCGACCAGTCGACGCTGTTCGCGCTGACCCGCGACGCCGAGCGCCCGGATCCCTTGCGCCGGCTCTGGCGTTCCTTCCATGGCGACGTACTGAATCCGTGCTCGCTGCTGGTGTCGCTGCGCGATGGCTTCGAGGTCGGCAATCCCCTGCTGCGCATGATGACCCGATTGCGCGGCGGCCATGCCGGGACACACGGCTCGATGACACGGTTGGCGTCGCTCGGCGTGTTGGTCTCGAACTGGCGCGACGTGGACGACGTCAACGCCGGCATGGCCAGCGAGGCGCTGTTCGGAACGGCGACCACGACGGCGATGGCGCGAGCGTTGCCCGCGGCGCGAACGCGTTAGTCGGGCAGCGCAAACGCACTGGCGGGTCGCTCGCAGCCAAAGCGGCCGTGCGTTTCTGGGAAGCGCTCAATCGCCGCTCGAACGCTGGTGAAATTAATCCCGGCACAACGCAGACTGAATCGGGGCTGCATGGTGGCGCGCCAATCCGCCCGCTCACCGCCCAAACCGCTTGAGTGCCATCCAGCGCCGGCGGATAGTGGCGCCATGAACAATCCCAGCGCCACCATCCTGATCGTCGATGATCTGCCGGACAACCGCGTGGTGCTCGAACAGATGCTCGAGCCCGACGGCTACCGGGTGATCACCGCCAGCAGTGGCATGCAAGCCATCGACATGATCGCCGCGCAGGCGCCGGATCTGATCCTGCTTGACGTGAGCATGCCCGAGCTTGATGGCTTCGCGGTCGCCAGCCTGCTCAAGGCCGACCCGAACACCGCCCGGATTCCGATCATCATCGTCACCGCGCACGCCGGCCGCGGCGCGCGCGTGGTCGGTCTGCATACGGGCGCGGAAGACTATCTGACCAAACCGGTGGATGCCGCCGAGCTTTCGCTGAAGGTCCGCAACCTGCTCCGGCTGACCGCCAACGCGGCCCTGAGCTCGCAGAACGCGGGCTAGCCCGCGCCTGAGTACTGAAAACAAGAAAGCGGCCGCTCCTGGCGGCCGCTTTCATTTGCAGCGAACTGGCTGCCGAAACTCAATGCGCGGAGAGTGCCTCCAGATCGGCTTCGGCCTCGCGCAAGCTTCGACCGGCGGCGTCGCGTTCGAACGCGGCCCGGTAGCGATGGGTCAGCCAAGCAACCAGCAGCGCCAGGCCGGTGGCCACGGCGAGGTTCAACCACACCGCCTCGGGCCGCGTCAGCCACAGGTCGACGCCGATCCAGCGAAACACGATGAAGCTGACCGGCACCCAGGCCAGGAAGCCGGCGATCAGCAGGAAGCGCTCGCTGCGCACGCGCAGGCGGCGGATAGCCAAAAGCTGACGTTGCACATCGAGGATCGCATCGCGGTAATCGATCCGCCACAGCTGCGCCAGCTGCACGGCGGAGGTTACGACGAACGCCAGGCCGTAAAGGTGCAGGGAAACGCCGTACGCCACCAGGTGCGCCTGGCCGAGGTGATCATGCCAATAGCCGCCGGCCCAGAACATGATCAGCACGCCGACCGCGAGTTGCACCACTTGGCCGGCCGACAGCAAGCGCAGGCGGGCGCGGGCGCTATCCACCGCGCGACCCTCGCGCAGGCGGCCCAGCTCCAGGGACTGGCTCTCGAGGCGCGCCTCGAGCCCGCTCCAAGCGTTCTCCAGTTCATGCATTTCCATCATTGCTTTCTCCATGGTTGACGTCGGTGCCGGCAATGCGGCGAAGTTGTTGGCGGATCCGGTTCAGTCGCGTGGCGATGTTGCCTTTGCTTGTTCCGAGCACTTCGGCGCTCTCGCGATGGCTGCACCCTTCCAGGTGCAACAGCAGCAAGGCCCGATCGAAGGCGCCAAGCGCCTGCATCGCGCGCTGCACGATCGCCAGCCGCTGTTGCTGCTCGGCATCGGTGTCGGTGGCGCCGACCAGCGTCTCGTGGTCATCGCCCAGCGAATCGTGGCGATCGCGCTCGCGTTCGCGGCGCAGCTGCGAGATCGCCACGTTGAGCGCGATGCGATACATCCAGGTCGAGAACGGCCTGCCTTCCTGGTAGCTCGGCCAGGCACGCCAGAGCTGCAGCGTGATGTCCTGGGCCAGGTCGGCCCGGTCCTCAGTGTTGTAGCAGTAGCTGGCCGCGACCTTGAGGATGATGCCGCGGTGGGCGGCGATCAGGCTCTGGAAGTCGGCGGGCTGGGCGGGCAGTAGCATGGCAAGTGACATCGTGGCTCGAATCGATGGGGACTTGCGAGGTGATTCGCAGCAACGCGGAAAACATCACAGCGGGTTGGCGGGTCTCTCGACGGCGCGCAGGCCGATGTCGGTCCGGTGGACGTAGCCGAGGCGCTCGTACAGGGCCTTGGCGCGGGCATTCTCATGCGCCACGTGCAGGAACGGGATGCGGCCGACGGCCAGGCTGGCGTTGCTCAGCAACGCGACCAGGCGACGTGCGTAGCCGCGCCCCAGGTAGTCCGGGTGCGTGCAGACGGCAGAGATCTCCTGGTAGCCGTCGAAACCCATGCGCTCGCCCGCCATCGCCGCCAGGGACAGGCCGTCATAGATTCCGATATAGCGGCCCATCTGCGGCGTGCGCGGACGAAAATAATGCGGATAGACCAATGCGGTCAGCGCAAGCATGTCGGCAAGCTGCCCGGCGCCGAGCTCGCGCTCCTGCGGACCATCCGTTGCCGGAATCGGGGACCGGCAGACCATCTGCGCGATCGGGATGGACGGCCCGACGGTCCAGGAAGCAGGCAGCGCCGGCGCCGGGCCGACGAACAGGATTGATTCGCCGGGAGCCACCAGCATCGCCAGGTCGTGCGCGAGGCCCGGCGCCTGGCCGCCGATCGCAGCAAACGGCGCCACGTCGGCGGGATAACGCGCTGCGCCACCATGCGTGCTGGCCAGGCTCGCGTGGCGGCTTCGCAGTGACTCCCAGACCGGATTATCGAGTGGATGCATGGCCGGCATTATCAGCCGCAACCGAGCCGACCCGGTGGTCGGCAACGGTCCTCAGCAGCTCAGAATAGATCGAAGCGATCCGCATCCATCACGCGCGACCAGGCATGGACGAAATCGCGCACGAACTTCTGCTGGCCGTCGCTCGATCCATATACTTCAGCGAGTGCACGCAATTGCGAGTTCGAGCCAAACACCAGGTCGGCGATGGTGCCCGTCCACTTCAGATCACCGCTCTGGCGATCGCGACCTTCCAGCACGCCCTGCACCGAGCCTGAGCGCGACCACTTGGTGTTCATGTCGAGCAGGGTCACGAAGAAGTCGTTGCTCAGCGTGCCCGGGCGCTTGGTGAACACGCCGTGCTTCGAGCCACCGGCATTCGCCTCCAGCACGCGCAAGCCACCGAGCAGTACCGTCATTTCCGGCGCTGACAGGCCGAGCAACTGCGCCTTGTCGATCAGCAGCTCCGCCGCCTGTTCCTCGTAGCCCTCGCGGGTGTAATTGCGGAAGCCATCCGCGCGCGGCTCGATCACGCCGAAGGAGACCACGTCGGTCTGCTCCTGCGTGGCATCGGTGCGGCCCGGCTTAAACGGCACTTCGATTTCAGATCCAGCCTTCTTCGCCGCGGCCTCGACAGCCGCCGCGCCGCCGAGCACGATCAGGTCGGCCAGCGAGATCTTCTTGCCACCGCTCGCCGAACCGTTGAAGTCCTTGCCGACGCCTTCGAGCGCGGTCAACACCTTCGCCAGTTCCTGCGGATCATTGGCGTGCCAGTCCTTCTGCGGCGCCAGGCGGATGCGCGCGCCGTTGGCCCCGCCGCGATTGTCGCTGCTGCGGAAGCTCGACGCCGACGCCCAGGCCGTGCGCACGAGTTGCGCGGTGCTGAGCCCCGAGGCAAGCAACTTCGCCTTCAGCGCAGCGATGTCCTGCGCGTCGACCAGCGGATGGTCGACGGCGGGCACCGGGTCCTGCCAGACCAGCACTTCCTTCGGGATCAGCGGGCCGCGGTAACGCGAGATCGGGCCCATGTCGCGGTGCGTGAGCTTGTACCAGGCGCGCGCGAAGGCGTCCTCGAATTCCTTCGGATTCGCCATGAAGTGGCGCGAAATCTTCTCGTAGGCCGGATCCGCGCGCAGTGCGAGATCGGCCGTAGTCATCATCGGCGCGTGGCGCTTGTTGGGATCGTGCGCGTCGGGCACGGTGTCCGCGGCGGCACCGCCTTTCGGATGCCACTGGTGCGCGCCTGCAGGGCTCTTGCCCAGTTCCCACTCGTGACCGAACAGGGTCTGGAAATAGCTGTGGTCCCACTTGGTCGGCGTCGCCGTCCACGCACCCTCGATGCCGCTGGTGATGGTGTGACCGCCCAGGCCGCTCTCGTAGCTGCTCATCCAGCCGAAGCCCTGGTTCTCGATGCCGCCGCCCTCGGGCTCGCGGCCCACGTGCGAGTCCGGACCGGCACCGTGCGCCTTGCCGAAGGTATGGCCGCCGGCGACCAGCGCCACCGTCTCCTCGTCGTTCATGGCCATGCGCCGGAAGGTTTCGCGGATATCGCGCGCCGATGCGACCGGGTCGGGATTGCCGTTGGGGCCCTGCGGATTTACGTAGATCAGGCCCATCTGCACCGCGGCCAGCGGATCAGCACGCTCACGATCGCCGCTGTAACGCTCATCGCCGAGCCAGGTGCCTTCCGAGCCCCAGTTGATGTCGTCCTCGGG
Source organism: Gammaproteobacteria bacterium (assembly GCA_031431355.1). Classification (GTDB taxonomy): domain Bacteria; phylum Pseudomonadota; class Gammaproteobacteria; order Xanthomonadales; family Xanthomonadaceae; genus Arenimonas. The sequence continues at coordinate 12,456 of JANPDF010000198.1, read as the reverse complement.
CTCCCAGATATCCGGGCGGCCGCCGCCATAGCCGAAAGTCTTGAAGCCCATCGACTCAAGCGCGACGTTGCCGGTGAGAATCAGCAGGTCGGCCCAGGAAATCTTGCTGCCGTACTTCTGCTTGATCGGCCACAACAGGCGACGCGCCTTGTCCAGGTTGCCGTTGTCGGGCCAGCTGTTCTCGGGCGCGAAGCGCTGCCCGCCATTGCCACCGCCGCCGCGGCCGTCGCCGATGCGGTAGGTGCCCGCCGCGTGCCAGGTCATGCGGATGAAGAAGGGGCCGTAGTGCCCGTAGTCCGCCGGCCACCAGGGCTGCGAGTCGGTCATCAGGTCATTCAGATCCTTCACGAGCGCCTTGAAGTCGAGCTTGTCGAACTCCTTGGCGTACGCGTACTCCGCGTCCATCGGATTCGACTTCGGCGAATGCAGGTGCAGGATCTTTAGGTTCAGTTGCTCCGGCCACCAGTTCGCGTTGCTCCGGGAACCGGTTACGGCGGCGTGGCCGCGGGATGGGCCGGTGAACGGGCATTTGGCTTCTTTGTCGACTGCGGACATGGTGGTTCCTCCAATCGGTGGATGGCTGTGAGGGAAGATTGGGCCGATGGGGGCGATAGGTACAATTGTTTGTTGTGATTGGGTTGATAGATTCGGTATATCACATGACGGCGAAGAGTCGCGATGGCCAGGCCCGCTCGCTTTGGGGCGCAGTAAGGTTAGCCGAGACGCGAGAAGCTGGGCGCTGGGCGAGGAGCGCTTGGTGTACTCGGTAGGGTCAGCGCTGTTTCGCACAGAGTTCCTTAGCCTCGCGTGTGTCACAAGCACGATCTGATCAGCGGCAAGCAAGACGGCAGCAGGTTACCGTGACGTTGTCCCGACGGTCGCCCCAAGGCGCGCATTGGCTGACCGATCTTCCACGATGCGAGCCACTGTCGGCTTGCCCGGTTCGCCCGATGTATTGCCGCAATATTTGGCGCCGCGAGTCGGATGTCCGTGATTGGCGACGGCGAGCGACCCGATCGATGAGAGGGCATCCATCCAGCGCATGGCGCTTGGGCATCACGTGGTCAATTCACGATGCCTACGCTGAGGAAACGCGAACGGCGCCAACGCGGTGTCGCTAACCCCGGTCAAATTGCTGCAAGGCGGATGCCAGGGTCAGTTCGCGGCGCCGCGACTCCAGCAGTTGGACGGTGATCTCGGCCAGTGCCAACAGGCCCACCCGCTGGGATTCCGTCAGCTCTCGCGGAGAGCGATCGATAACGCAAAGCGTTCCGATGGTCTCGTTGTCGCTCATGACGAGCGGGGCGCCGGCATAGAAGCGTATGCCCGGCGGACCGGTCACCAACGGAGAGTCCGCAAATCGCAAGTCCGCGCTGGCATCCGGCACTTCCAGCATCCCCTCCGGCAGCTGGACTGCATAGTTGCAAAGGGAGTTACTGCTTGGAACTTGCGTCACGTCCAGGCCCGCGCGCGCCATGAAATAGAGGCGGCCCTCATCCACCAGGGAGACGAGCGCAATGGGGGTTCCGCAAAGCGCGCTGGCGGCCTGCACAACGCAATCAAACGCAGGTGGCGCTGCCTCGTCCAGCACCCAGAACGAGCGCAGTGCTCGTAGGCGCGATTTCTCCCTATCTGCTGCACCATCCTTCCGCATCTTAGGGTCCTCAACGTCGTGGGGAGGCGCTGGTGCCGGCGGCTCCCGTGCCGGACCAAGGGTCCTCGGAAGGATCGACAGCTATGCTCGCGCTTCCGGGCAGGATGGCACGGGCTGCAACTGACGCCAAGAACTAGGAATGCTTCGGGCAGGCGGGCCGGCCCATTCAGTTTTGGACGACGCTGACGTTCGATGCGGTTCGTGCGTCGGCCCGGTGCCGACACCTTGGCGAACCTTCGGCTGGAACCGTGATCACCGAGATCGACCCCAGCGCTGACGCCGGCACGCTTCTCATCCGCCTGCAGGCGGCCGGGTCCGTGCGCATTTCGCAATCCACGGCCTCCGCGCACGCACGGGCGGAACCCGCTGGCAACCCTCGCAATTCGGAGCGTCGAGTTCGAATCTACAGACTCGCGGACAGGAATCCAACGAACCTGGATTCTAGTCCAACGACTATTGGCATCTAATCTGACGTTCCGACGGTTCCCACAAGCAGCAAGGCTGCCACGGACAGCAGCAAGGCTAACCGCACTTCGAATAACCGCAACTCAAGCAAGTCTGGCAGCCATCCAGCAGCACCAGCGCTTTGGTGCTGCACTTGTGGCAAAGCGTAGCGGAGGGCGGGAAAGAAGCGCCCTCACCGGAATCGGAAGCTGCCTCGTCAACGCGCGATGCGCTGTCAGCTCCGGCTCCGGCGAGGTCGCCGGTTAACACGTTGGCGTCAGGGGACTTTTTTTTTGCGCGGTTCTCGTAGGCGGAACGCTTCTCGGCAATCAGCGCGCGCTGGGCATCGCTAAGCTCGGGGTCGACGATCATGCCGATCGACTTCAGGTGTTCCTCGACCACGCTTCCGATCTCGGCAACGATCGACGGCATGTACACGCCGCCGGCCTTGAAGTAGCCGCCGCGCGGGTCGAACACGGCCTTCATCTCATCGACCAGGAAGGTGACGTCGCCGCCCTTGCGGAACACCGCGCTCATGATCCGGGTCAGCGCCACGATCCACTGGAAGTGGTCCATGTTCTTGGAGTTGATGAACACCTCGAACGGACGGCGCAGCTCATGCTCGGTGCCCTGGTTGAGCACGATGTCGTTGATGGTCACGTACATCGCGTGCTCGACCAGCGGCGATTTGATCTTGTAGGTGGAGCCGACCAGCGCCTCGGGGCGCTCGATCTTCTCGTGCATGTGGATGATGTCGGCGCCGGCGAAAGGGATCGCGGCCTGGGTGCCTTCTGGGAACGAGGGAGCGGTCGCGGCTAAAGCCGCTCCAACAGAGGCTGCGGCCTTGTCTTCCGGCTTGACTACGGAGTAGGACTTGATTTTTTTGGTGATCTTGATTGGCATTGGGTGAGTCGCGGCTAAAGCCGCTCCTACAGGGTGTGGGGGCGGCGGTGGGGAATGGGGTGGGCATCCTTGCCCATGTCCCTCCCCGGGGCCGAAGCGCCGGGGAGGGGGTCCTGCAAAGACAATCGGGACAGCTTTTAGTGGATGTGGCGTGTAGCGGTGCAGCAATGAAACCGTACGGCTTACTTGCGACGCGAGGTCTTCTTCGCGGCGGACTTGCGGGCCGGCGCCTTGCGGGCCGACTTCTTCGCCGCGGACTTCCGAGCCGGCGCCTTGCGGGCCGTCTTCTTCGCCGCAGATTTGCGCGCTGGTGCCTTGCGGGTAACTTTCTTTACCGCCTTCCTGACGGCTTTCTTGACCGCCTTGACTACCTTTCTCACCTTGACGGTCCGTGCGGCCTTCTTGCCGGCGGCCACGCGCTTGGGCGACTTGCGTGCCGTCTTCTTCGGCGCAGCCTTCTTGGCAGCTGGCTTCTTCGCAGCTTTCTTGGCCGTCTTCTTGGCGGCCTTCTTGGCTGGCTTCTTGCCGGTGACCTTGCGCTCGGCGGCAGCGACGCGCTTGCGGGCACTGGCGACCGCGCCACTCACCGCATCACTGGCCGATTTGGCCGCCTTTGCTACCTTTTTACGCGCCGGTGCAGTGGCCTTGGCCACGGCCTTGGTCGCCTTCTTGGCGGCCTTGCTGACTTCCGATGCGGCGTTCGACACGGTCTGGCTGACCGAATCGGCGGCGTTTGAAAGCGTATTACCTATTCCATTTCCGTTGCTGCTCATCAGAACCTCCTCGTAAGGCTATGGGTTGAACGGGTAAATCGGTGTTGCGATGCGAGCTTACGCCGAATTTTCGGTATCGGGAGTGAACACAATCGGTTCGGTAAAAAATTCCCGAGTTCCATGTGAGCCGAAGCCGGCTCAGAATTTTCCGTAATATCCTTCCTTAAGCGCATCGAACAAGTTCGCCGCCGAATGCATCTCGCCGTCGTATTCGATTTCCTCGTTGCCCTTGGCCTCCACCACCGTGCCGTCCTCGAGCTCGAAACGGTAGGTGGTGTTTTCCAGGTCGGTTTCCTTGACCAGCACGCCCTGGAAGGCGGCCGGGTTGAAGCGGAACGTGGTGCAGCCCTTCAAGCCCTGCTTGTGGGCGTACATGTAGATGTCCTTGAAGTCCTCGTACGGGTAGTCGGTCGGCACGTTGGCGGTCTTGGAGATCGAGGAGTCGATCCACTTTTGCGAGGCGGCCTGGATGTCCACGTGCGCCTTCGGGGTGATGTCGTCGGCCGAGATGAAGTAGTCCGGCAGCCGGGTGGCGGCGTCGGTGGAGTACGGCATCGCGTCCGGGTTTACCAGAGTCCGGTAAGCGAGCAGCTCAAAGCTGAAAACCTCGACCTTTTCCTTGGACTTCTTGCCTTCGCGGATCACGTTGCGGCTGTAGTGGTGGGCAAAGCTTGGCTCGATGCCGTTGGAGGCGTTGTTGGCCAGGCTCAGCGAGATGGTGCCGGTCGGGGCGATCGAACTGTGGTGGGTGAAACGGGCGCCGACTTTCGACAGCTCGCCAACCAGCTCCGGCGCCACCGTGGCCAGCCGCTGCATGTATCGGGAATAGCGGGCGTGCAGCTCGCGACCCTTGATGGTGTCGCCCAGTTTGTAGCCGTCGGCGGCCATTTCCGGGCGCTTGCGCAGCATCTCGGCGGACACCTCGAAGTCCTCGTCCATGATCGGCGCCGGGCCCTTCTCGCCGGCCAGCGCCAATGCCACTTCCCAGCCGGCCACCGCCATGTCACGCGACACCGCTTCGGTGAAGGCGCAGCTTTCCGGCGAGCCGTACTTCATCTGCAGCATGGTCACCGTGCTGCCCAGGCCCAGGAAGCCCATGCCGTGCCGGCGCTTGCGCATGATTTCCTGGCGCTGCTGTTCCAGCGGCAGGCCGTTGACCTCGACCACGTTGTCGAGCATGCGGGTGAACACGCGCACGACTTCCTTGTATTCCTCGTTGTCGAAGGTCGCCTTGTCGGTGAACGGGTCGCGCACGAAGTTGGTCAGGTTGATCGAGCCAAGCAGGCAGGCGCCGTAGGGCGGAAGTGGCTGTTCACCACAATTGTGTGCATGTAAGCCATTGCCATCAAAGGAATTTATGCCGGGAACCTGCACGTCATAGACAGCTTCTACACCCGCGTCAACGATGCTTTCGACCGTCGCGACGAAGCGCTCACGGTTGGCGGTTCGCCGATAGCCGGCAAGCGCACTGCACAGACGGGCTTGCTTGTCGCTGTCGGCGAAACCGATCAGATCCGCATAGCGCTGCAGGTTGTCGCCGCTAATCACCAGCTCGTGTTGCGCCTGGGTCGCGTAACTCTGGCTTCCGCCGCGACCGTCCGGCATCACGCTGCTGCCCGCCTCGCGGCGATTGCGATAAATCGTCGAAACGATGCCCAGGCGCAGCAGCATGCGTTGTGTTGCGTCCAGGCGCGACAAGTCCGACTGCGACAGACGCACGCTGACACCCTTGGCCTGGCTTCCCTGCACCGAACCATCGGCGTCGAAGAAGCCACGCAGGAAGCCGCGATAGAAATCGCTGGAGCCGCGTTCGATGGCCGGCGTGATTGCCTTGTTTCCAGGACGCATGCCGGCTTCCTCTGCCAGCTCCTTCAAGGCGGCTGTGCTCATCCGCCATTCGCCGCGACCAGCCACTTCATGCCAGCCGGTGAAGTCGGCGCGATGCGGCAAGCTGCGCGCTGCCTGTTCGGCTGCAACCATCAACGCCATCGGTCCGCTCGACATCTGCGACGCAGCGCCGTTGGCAACGGCGCGATTCATCCAAACCGACAACACAGCTTTGTCGTCCTTCAGCACGCCATCGCCCAGCAACAAGCCGAGCAGGTAGCCTTGCTCCTCGCCGTACTGGCCGGCCCACTGGGCGTTGGCTCGATGGTCGTTCAACAGCACGCGATCACCGGGACGCAAGTCGCCGGCTTCGCACCACTCGGTCTGCTTGTCCCAACGGGTGAAATGGCTGACGCGCCGCACGCGATGGTCAGCGGTCAAACGCAACGAATAACCTTCCTTGGTAGCCAAGCGGACGGTCTGCTTGATGTCCGTCTTGAAGAATCCCTCGACGCCGCTGGCGTGGTCGACGCCGTCGACGCGAGCGAGAAATGGCGTGCCAAGAAGGTCAGCAACCTGACGCGGTCCTTCGCTCGTCTGCACCCACGTGTCCGCCGTGACGCACGGATTGGTCGCGCGGATGTTCTCGCACCACCAGTTGTTGTTCATCTCGTTGACCCGGTCGATCAGGATGAAACCCGGCTCGGCGAAGTCGTAGGTGGACGCCATGATCCGGTTCCACAGCTGCTGGGCGCGGATGTGGCCGAAGATCTTGCAGGCGACCAGGCCGTCTTCGCGGGTCACGTACATGTCGGTGTGCGGCCAGTCGCGCCAGACCACCTGGGCGGCATCGTCGAGATCGACTTCGTCGCGTTCCTTGACGTTGACCGGGAACACCAGCGGCCAGTCGCGATCGTTCTCGACCGCGGCCATGAACTCGTCGGTGATCAGCAGCGACAGGTTGAACTGGCGCAGGCGGCCGTCTTCGCGCTTGGCGCCGATGAATTCCTTCACGTCCGGATGCGACACGTCGAAGGTGCCCATCTGGGCGCCGCGACGGCCGCCGGCCGAGGACACGGTGAAACACATCTTGTCGTAGATATCCATGAAGCTCAGCGGGCCGGAAGGGTACGCGCCGGCGCCACTGCCATACGCACCGCGCGGACGCAGCGTGGAAAATTCATAGCCGATGCCGCAACCGCTCTTCAGCGTCAGGCCGGCTTCGTGGACCTTGTCCAGGATGCCGTCCATCGAATCGGTAATGGTGCCCGACACCGTGCAGTTGATCGTGCTGGTGGACGGCTTGTGCTCCAGCGCACCGGCATTGGAGGTGATGCGGCCGGCGGGAATGGCACCGCGGCGCAAGGCCCACAGGAAACGCTCGTACCAGTACTTCTGCTTCTCCGGGCTGGACTCGGCATCCGACAGCGCCTTGGCCACGCGCTTGTAGGTGTCATCGATGCTGACATCGACCGGCTCGCCCTTCTTGCTCTTGAGGCGGTACTTCTTGTCCCAGATATCCACCGAGGCCGGCTGCATCGCGATACCCTGCGCCGCTTCCACCACCAAATCCGGTTTGACCGCCTCCAGGCGAACAATGCTCATCGTGCTTGAATCCTCGTGCTTGCCCCGGTGTCCCGGAGTCTGTTGTTATCGGTGTTCTCCCCTGGACCGGCGGTTCGCCTGCGTCCAGACCCCATAGCTTGGGGCCTCCCCTCGCTGTCCACCCAACATGTTGTGCTGGCCGGGAATCAAAAGTACCCCTGGGCCCGGGCACTGTCAACCGCCTGAAACAAAGGGATTTGTGTCGCTGGAAGCAGCAATGGCAAGGCTCTCCGGGGCTCGGCCTGCAACAGAATTTTTTCACTGAACCACTCGCTCAGGGTCCGGTCAGAGTCCTTTGTTAACCTTGTCAGCTGCCAATTCCACCGCTCCAGGAACCAATCCATGCGCCCAGTGACTGTCATTTCCTGCCTCCTGCTGGCCGCCGTCGGCGGTGGCGTCACCGCCCGTCTGCTGACACCCACAGTCGCAAATCCAGCGCCGGCCACGGCCATGATCGAGCAGGCGGCCGATGCCGCCCTGCCCGTGCGTGCGCTGGCCGCGCCACCTGCCGCCGTCGGCGCGCCGATGCCGTCGCTGGCGCCGATGCTGGAGCGGATCACCCCGGCCGTGGTCAACATCACCACCAAGCAGGTGGTTCGGGTCAACAACCCGATCGCCGAATTCTTCGGTGGCGGCCGCATTCCGCAGGAACGAATTTCGCAATCGCTCGGCTCCGGGGTGATCGTGGACGCCACCCGTGGCCTGATCCTGACCAACAACCATGTCGTCGAAGGCGCCAACTCGGTTTCAGTAACGCTCGGCGACGGTCGCACGTTCGAGGCGCATCCGATCGGCTCCGATGCCGACACCGACGTGGCGGTGATCCGCATCAGCGCGACCGGGCTCACCTCCATTCCGCTGGCGGACTCGGCGGCGCTGCGGGTCGGCGATTACGTCGTGGCGGTTGGTAACCCATTCGGCCTAGGCCAAACCGTCACCTCGGGAATCGTGTCCGCGGTCGGCCGCAGCGGCCTGACCGGGCTTGGTTACCAGAATTTTATTCAGACAGACGCATCCATAAACCCCGGAAATTCTGGCGGTGCGCTCGTGAACCTTCGCGGCGAATTGGTCGGCATCAATGCCGCCAGCTTCAATCCGCGCGGCAGCGGCGCTGGCAATATCGGCCTCGGCTTCGCGATCCCGGTCAACCTGGCCCGTGAAGTGATGCGCCAGCTGATGGCCTACGGCGAGGTGCGGCGGGGTTCGCTGGGCTTGGACAGCCGCGACGTGACCCCGCAACTGGCGGAGCAGCTCAAGCTGGGCAACGTGCGTGGCGCGCTGGTGACGCGCGTCTACCGCGGATCGCCGGCGGAACTGGCCGGCGTCAAGCCAGGTGACCTGGTGGTCGCCGCCAACGGCCAACGCATCGACAACGCGCAGGCCCTGCACAACCTCGAGGGCCTGCTGCCAGTCGGACAGGCGGTGAAGCTGGACGTGCGCCGCGATGGCCAGCTGCAATCGATGACCGCCACGCTCAAGGCGCAGCCCAAGGAACTCGACGGCCAGCGCATCGATCCGCGTCTCGCCGGCGCCACCTTCACCGACTTGCCCGAGCGTTACCGGCAGCAGGGCCTGCGCGGCGTCATCGTCAGCAAGGTCGCGGCCGGAAGCCGCGCCGCCGGCAACGACCTCGACAGCGGCGACCTGGTGCTGGCGATCAACCGCCGCCAGGTTTCCGACATCAACGATTTCCGCGCGCGCCTGGCCACGCCGCCGGCCCAACTGGTGCTGCTGCTGCAGCGCGGGCAGGCGCGCGGCGAGTTGCCGATGCGCTGAATTTAAGGCAGGCTCATCAATGCTGGCTTAACCTGAATCAACGTGCCACCAACGTACCAACACAGGGAGTACATCCATGGTCAGGGATAGCAACGAATCGCCGGTCAGCAGCGCAATCGAAAATGCGGCGCTTGCCCGCGATCGCATCACTGTCGGCGTTGCCGACGCGGTCAACAGCGGCGTGGACGCTGCCAGCAAGGCCAAGGCCGTGCTCGACGAGAAGCTCGAGGATTTGATCGACTCCGGCAAGGACGTCATCGACCAGGCCGAAGACCTGATCCGCTCGCGCCCCTGGGTCAGTTTCGGCGCGGCGTTCGCCGCCGGCTACCTGATCGCCAAGCTCACCCGCAAAGACTGATTGAATGTCTGCGCTGGACGCGGCCGAACGCCTGAAGCAGGACGTCGGCTCGCTGCTCGACGCGAGCCGCACCGTGGCCCGCGAATACGGGAGCGTGGGCACCTCGCTCCGCCGCCTGCTGTTGTCCGATATTTCGCTGGCCCGCGTGGCGCTGATCCGCGGGCTGGTTTTCCTGCTGCTGTGCGCACTGATGGTTGGAACGGCCTGGGTCAGCGGCATGGTGATCCTGGTGGTTGGGCTGCACCAGATCGGCCTGCCGTGGCTGGCTTCGCTGCTGGTGCCGCTACTGGCGAGTCTGGTCGTGGCACGTTACGCGTGGGTCGTCGCGCGCAAGGCGCTGGCCTTTGCCGACCTTGACGCCACCCGCAGGCAACTCTCGGCATGGTTCACGCCGACCCAGCCGATCTCGACGGAATCGCCGACTGGCGTGGTGAATCCGGGTCCGCCCGATCCCGAGGGACACGTGGACACCGTGGCCCCGAAAGCGCCATGAGCATCGAAGACCGCTTGCGGGTGGTCAAGCTCGCCGAGATCGACTGCGAGTACCACGCCGACAAAGCGCGCGCGGCATGGGGCTCGTTGAAGGTCAATTTCAAGGACGCAGCGACCCCCTGGCGCATTGTCACGGTCGGCGCGATCGGCGGCTTCTTCATGGGTCGCAGTGGTGGCGGCGATGCTGGCGAGGGTGTCGGCGCCAAGTTGTTCGGCACCGTGGCCAATGCACTGATCACTACGCTCGGCGCCAGCGCCACCGCTGGCATGGCCGCCGGCGCTGCGGCGAATGCCGCCGCCACAGCAACCGTGGATGCAGTCGCTGACAGCAGCATCTCCCCTGAGCAGCGCGTTGCCGCAGCGAAGGGGATCGGCCCCGAGAACGACTCGATCACCGACGGATAAACAACCCGTTAAGCGAGCCCGCCCTAAGCTGCGCCAATGGACCAACTTCCGGTGACACCCACCCCTTCCGATTCCGTGGAGTCCGCGTCCGTCGCCTCGCCGGCCGCGAACTGGGGCCCGGTCCACCTGCTTGCGCTGATCGTGTTCATCGCTGCCTGCTGGGCTGCGCGCACGCTGCTGGTGCCGATCCTGCTCGGCCTGTTCCTAGCCTTGATCGCAAATCCGCTGGTATCCAGGCTGCAACGCGTTCGCATCCCCAGGTGGATCGGCGCGATCTTCGTCGTGTTTGGCGGCGTCGCGCTGGCGCTGACGCTGGCCAGCCAGCTGGTGGCGCCGGCCAGCGACTGGATGCAGCGCGCGCCGCAGGAATTACGCCAGGTCGCACCCAAGCTCAAGGGCATGGTGCGCAAGGTCAACGAGGCAAACAAGGCGGCCGCCTCGATTGTGTCAGCGGCCGGTGCCGGTCAGGCTGGTGGTCCGAAGAGCGCTACTGCGGCCGCCACCGCGGACCAGCCGACGCCTCCCAACGTGTGGACCCTGATCAAGGCAACACCCCGGCTGCTAGCCGTGTTCGGCGCGATCATCCTGCTCAGCTATTTCTTCGTCGTCTACGGCGTGGGCTTGCAGCGGCAAGCGATCGCGATGCTGCCCAACCGGCAGAAGAAGAAACTGACCGCCGACATCCTGCAGACCATCGAGATCGAGCTATCGCGCTACGTGCTGACCATCACCACGATCAATGCCGTGCTCGGCTTCGTGGTGACAATGGTGCTGTGGTGGTTGGGCCTGGACCTCGGCGATGCGCTGCTCTGGGGCGCGCTGGGCGGCCTGCTCAATTTCGCGCCGTATGTCGGGCCGGTGATCGGCGTGGTGATGCTGGGCCTGGTCGGCGTGGTCGCGTTCGACCAGCCGTCGCAGATGATCCTGCCTCCCTTGATCTACCTGGGCCTTCAATTGCTCGAATCCGAAGTGCTGACGCCGATCATCCTCGGCCGTCGCTGGTCGATCTCGCCGCTGGTGATGCTGCTGTGGCTGCTTTTCTGCGGTTGGTTGTGGGACATTGCCGGCGTGCTGCTGGCCGTCCCCATGCTGGTCTGCTTCAAGATCGTCGCCGAGCGCGTCGAAGGCCTGAAGGGTTGGGCCAAGGTGATCGAATGATTCCGCACGCCCCGCTGCCGGCTGCACTTGATGAGCAAGCCCCGATCGCGATCGAGGGCGACGAGCCGCCACCAACGCCCGGTCGCGGCGCGGTTCGCCTGATCGCAGTGATCTTCAGTCTGGCGGCCTGCTGGCTGGCGCGCGACTTGCTGATCCCGGTGATGCTGGCGATCTTGCTGGCGCTGCTGGCCAATCCACTGGTGACCCGCCTCACCCGGCTGTGGGTCCCGCGCTGGATTGGCGCGCTGGTGGTGGTGATCGGCGGCCTGGTGCTGACCATTTCGCTGGCCAGCCTGCTGGTCGGTCCGGCCGCGGACTGGATCAAGCAGGCGCCGGCCGAGCTTCGACAACTGGCGCCGAAGATCAAGAGCCTCACCCGCCAGGTGGATCAGGCCAACAAGGCGGCAGCCTCGATCGCGCGCGCGGCGGGCGCGGCGCCGTCGGCAGTTACCGTCGCCGCCGATGCCCAGAAGCCGAAGCCGCCCAACCTGTGGACGGTGATCTCCAGCGCGCCGCAGATGCTTGCCTCGGTGCTCGCGGTAGTGCTGCTCGCGTACTTCTTCCTCGTCTACGGCGAGGGCCTGCAACGGCACGCCATCGCGCGACTTCCGCACGACGGGCAGAAGACGCTCACCGCGGACATCCTGCGCACCATCGAGTCCGACCTGTCCCGCTACGTACTGACGATCAGCGCGATCAACATCGCCTTGGGACTGCTGTTGACCACGGCGCTGTACTGGCTGGGGCTGGACCTGTCGGATGCGCTGCTGTGGGGAACGATGGCCGCGATACTCAACTTCGTGCCCTACGTCGGGCCGCTGTCTGGCGTGATCGCGCTGGCGCTGGTCGGCGTGGTCGCGTTCGACCGACCGGCGCAGATGCTGGTGCCTCCCGCCCTATACCTGGGCCTGCATGTGCTTGAGTCGCAGTTCGTCACGCCGGTGATCCTCGGGCGGCGCATGGCGATCTCGCCGCTGGTGATGCTGCTCTGGCTGATGTTGTGGGGCTTCCTGTGGGGCATCGCCGGCCTGTTGCTGGCGGTGCCGATGCTGGCCAGCCTG
>JANPDF010000197.1:0-5865 GCA_031431355.1 Gammaproteobacteria bacterium | reverse complement strand
TATGTCGCGATCGGCAAGCGGAATCAGGGCGCGGGGGTGCAGAACTTTGGCGCCGGTGCTGGCAATTTCCTGCGCCTCCTCGTAGTCCAGCCGGGACAACAGGCGCGCGTCCGGGACCAGTCGCGGATTGGCGGTGAACATGCCTGGCACATCAGTCCAGATTTCGACACGCCGCGCCTGCAGCAGCGCGCCGAAATAAGCGGCCGAGGTGTCCGAGCCGCCGCGACCCAGGATGGCGGTGCCGCCGTCGGGGCTGCGGGCGATGAATCCCTGCGTGACCAGCATCCTCGATGCGGCTCCAAATTCGGCGCGGGTCGCCGGATCGGATTGGTAGCGGCAGGACACCGACAGCCGCCGGGACCAGTCGTTCTGGTTGGGCAAGGGCTGTGCCTGCAACCAGTCACGTGCATCCAGCCAGTCGACCGGAAGGCCTTGACCGCGCAAGTAGGCCACGCCCAACCGGGAGGACAGCAACTCGCCTTGGGCCAGGACCTCTGCCGCCCAGTCGAGGCCGCCGCCAAGGCGACGGGGGTCGGACCCCAAGTTGCGCAGGTTCGCCAGCGCCGCGGCAATTTCGGCGGGATCGATCTCCAGTTCGCGGCAGAAGTCCAGGTGCCTGGCCTCCAGCGCCTGGATCCGGGCGCCGACATCGGCCGAGCTCCGGCCATCGACGACCGCCTGCAACTCGTTGGTCACGCCGGCAAGCGCGGAGACCACGACCAGGACGCGCGCGCCCTGCTCCTGGCTGCGTTCGGTCATCAGGCCACCGATCACGTCCCAGCGCGGACGACGGGAGACGCTGGTGCCGCCGAACTTCAAGACGATCCAGTCATCGGCTTTCGCGATGGCAATCATGGGCAGGCAGGACTCGTCGGCGAAGGTATGATTCGGGGGCGCGATCGTGCGCCGGAGAATGATAAACGATGCGAATGCCCCGCCGCTTTGCGCAGCTCGACGTTTTCGCAGATAGGCCGGGCGCCGGCAACGCGCTCGCGGTCGTGCTCGATGCCGAAGACCTGGATACGCAATCAATGCAGGCCTTCGCCAGCTGGACCAACCTGTCCGAGACAACCTTCCTGTTACCCGCCACGCGACCGGAAGCGAATTTCCGGGTCCGCATCTTCACGCCTCGCCAGGAACTTCCGTTCGCCGGGCATCCGGCGGTTGGCAGCGCGCATGCCGCGCTCGAGGCCGGCCTCGTGGTTGCCGACCACGGGCACCTGGTGCAGGAGTGCGCCGCCGGCCTTCTGCCGATGCGCGTAGAGGGCAACGACGGGGCGCGACGGATATTCGTTCGCGCGCCGCAAGCTCGCGCGGTCAAGCTCAGCCCCGACCAGCAGGCATGGTCGGGTGTGCTGGACGGCCTGCAGCTGGGCGCGCTGCCAGCCGTGTTGATCGACAACGGACCACACTGGTGGATCGTCGAACTCGCCGATGAAGCATCGGTGCGCTCGATGGCGCCCGACCTCGCGGCGATCGCCCGCCTGACCGAAGCCACCGGTGCAGTCGGCGTGGCCTTCTACGCCCACAGCGGCAACAGCCACTACCAGTTGGTCGTGCGCGCCTTCTGTCCGGCCGACGGCATTCCTGAGGACCCGGTCACTGGCAGCGCGAACGCGGCCATCGGTTCCTGGCTGCAGCAGAACGATGCGCTGCGCGCGCGCCGCTACGTCGCCAGCCAGGGTCGCGAAGTGGGCAGGGACGGACGCGTGCACGTTGAAGTCGACAACCTGCGCAATGTCTGGATCGGCGGCCAGACCCAGTCCGTGGTCGCCGGGACGCTGGACTGGTGAGCGCGCCGGTGACCAGTTCGATCCACAAGGTGGATGTCTTCAGTTCCGGCCGCGGCACCGGCAACCCGCTCGCGGTGATGATCGACGCGGGCCATCTCGATGATGCGCGGATGCAGGCGATCGCCGCGTGGAACAATCTTGCCGAAACTACCTTTCTGCTTGCGCCGACCCAGGCGGGCGCGGACTATCGCGTGCGCATCTTCACGCCCGAGCGCGAGATCGCCTTCGCCGGCCATCCGAGCATCGGCAGCGCTCATGTCGCGCGGCGGATCGGCCTGGTGGACCGTGCCAGCGCAAAACATATCCAGGAGTGCCCGGCTGGCTTGCTTCCGATCCAGGTCGACCGCGACGGCGAGGCTGAGCTGCTGCTGGTCCGGGTACCAAGATCGCGGGTGGTGAAGCCGGCCCCGGCCGACGATGGCGGGGTCGATCAGGCGTTGGGTAGCGCGCGTCGAGGCGTGCTCCCGCCGACGCTGGTCGAAGGTGGGCGCCGGTGGTGGCTGGCGGAACTGGCCAGCGAGGACGAAGTCCGCCGGTTCGAACCGGATCGCGAAGCGATACGCCGGCTTGCGGCGCGATCGCAGAGCCTGGGGCTATGCATCTTTGCGCGCAGCGGCGGCGCCGGCTACGACCTGGTCGTGCGCGCCTTCCCGCTCGGGGTCGGAATCGACGAAGACCCGGCCTCGGGCGCGGCCAACGCCGCGATTGCCGCATTCCTGGACGAATCCGGGGCGCTCGGCGCACTGGGCAATGCCTATCGGGTCAGCCAGGGCCAGGAGATGGGTCGCGACGCGCGGCTGCTGTTGCGCCTGGATGGGGACCGACAGGTGTGGGTGGGCGGAAGCTGCGAGACGGTGATCGAGGGCTCTTTCCACTGGTGAGCAGCCGTTGCTCGGCAACACGTAAAAAGAAGGGGCCTTGCGGCCCCTTCTGCTTTACTGACTATGACGCTTTGACTCAGCGGCGATAGGTAACCGGCGCATCAACCGGACGCACGTCCACGGCAACGCGAATGGTGCGACCCGGGCGGGTAGCGGTGATCGCGTGGTAGGTACGGCCAGCGTAACGGTAGGTCACTTCATAACCGCCGCGCAGGCTGCGGTTGTCATAACCATAGCCACCGGCGCCAACGGTGCGGCAGCGACGGACGATGCCGGACTGGTCGCGGAACTCGCCGTAGGCATAGCCATCGTCCGAATAGCCGTCGTGGTCACGGTCGATGTCGCGGCCCAGTGCGCCGCCGATGACGGCACCGGCAACAGTAGCAGCTTTGCGGCCGTCTCCCTTGCCCACCTGATTGCCCAGGGCGCCGCCGATCAAGGCACCGAGCAGCGTGCCGTTGGCGGTGCTGTCGCCGCGGTAGAGGCGACCGTCGCTGTCACGGTAGTAGCCGTTGTCGTAGCCACGGGTTTGCTCGTTCCAGCACTCCTGCCGGGCATAGCCTTCGGCGAAACGCGGCTGCACCCGGATGACGGTGGCAATGTCGTAACGCGGGCGGGCGACGTCGTAGCGATCATAGTCGTAGGGATCGTAATCGTTGTTGTAGCGAGAGTCGTAGCGAGAATCTGAGCGGGAGCCGTAATCCTGAGGGGCTGCGACAGCGCTGCCGGCAGCAGCGGATAGGGCCAAGGCCAGAACACTTACAGCAATAGATTTCATGATGAAGACTCCAAACGCCGGTATTGGCGCGGACTCAACAATACGAAGTCCCGTCTAACCGCAGGCTTAACTCGGCGCCCGCTCCTGAATCTCGTTCAGTTTGGCGACAGTCAGCCGGTCAGGGTCGCCTGCAGGGTGACCGGGATGCCCAGCGCCCGCGAGATCACGCAGTTCTTCTTGGCGTTGTCGGCGATGGCCGCGAATTGCTCGGCAGTCACCCCGGGCACCGTGGCGGAAACCACCAAGTGGACGCCAGTTGCGCTGGGACCGGCCTCACCGGTTTCCATGGCCACTTCGGCACGGGTATCGATCCGGGTCGGGACATGGCCGGCGTTTCCGAGCATGAAGCCCAGCGCCATGCTGTAGCAGCCGGCGTGGGCGGCGGCCAGCAGTTCTTCCGGATTGGTGCCCTTCTCCTCGCCGAAGCGCGTGTTGAAGGAATAATTCTGGTTGGCGAACAGGCCGCTCTGCGGGGTGCTCATCGCGCCTTTGCCGGATTTTAGGTCGCCTTCCCAGTGTGCGGTGGCATAGCGTTTGAAGCCCATGTTGCTCTCCCTGGCTGGCGGTCGGATGCGCATTATGCTCCCGACAGCGCCGCCGGGAGGGCGGCTTGACCCCAACCGGCGGCGGTGAAAGGCTAGGCGTGTCCGTCCTCATCGCCGAACCAAGGAGAGGTCGTCATGTCTTACAGCACGGCGCAAATTCGCAACGTCGCCCTCGCAGGCCATTCCGGCTCCGGCAAAACCATGCTCTTCGAAGCCCTGCTGCATGCCGGTGGCGCGATCCAGACGGCGGGCACCATCGAGCGCGGCACCACGGTCTCGGATTTCGACCCGATGGAAAAGTCGCGGCAGCACTCGCTCAATACCGCCATAGCCTCCACCGACCACGGCGGCATCCACGTCAACCTGATCGACACCCCTGGATTCGCCGATTTTCGCGGCCCGACCCTCTCGGCATTTTCGGCCGTGGAGACAGTGTGCGTGGTCGTCAATGCCGCCCATGGCGTCGAGTACGGCACCCGCCGGATGATGGAGATGTCCAAGGCGCGCGGGCTGTGCCGCGTGCTGGTGGTCAACAAGATGGATGCCGAACCGGGGAAGCTGGCTGCGCTTATCGAGCAACTGCGCAACTCCTTCGGTCCCGAGTGCCTGCCGATCAACCTTCCGGCCGGCAATGGCACCGGCGTTGTCGACTGCTTCTTCAATACCACCGGCGACAGCGATGTCGGCGACGTTGCCAGCGCCCACCAGCGGATCATTGACCAGGTGGTGGAGATCAACGAGTCGGTGATGGGGCGCTACCTGGACGAGGGCGAGGCCGGGCTGTCCGGCGCGGAGTTGCATGACGCCTTCGAGCAATGCCTGCGCGAGGGTCATCTGGTGCCGATCTGCTTCGTGTCCGCGCGCAACGGCGCCGGCGTGCGCGAACTGCTCGACCTGGCGGAGAAACTTTTCCCGAGCCCACTCGAGGGCAACCCGCCGATGTTCGTCAAGGGCACTGGCAGCGATGCCGAGCCAGTCCGGCTGGATGCCGATCCGAAGGCGCACGTAATTGCCGACGTGTTCAAGATCGTCAACGATCCGTTCGTCGGCAAGCTGAGCGTGTTCCGGATCTTCCAGGGCACGGTGCGCAAGGACACCCAGCTGTTCATCGATGACGGCAAGAAGCCATTCAAGGTCGGCCATCTGTTCAAGCTCAAGGGCAAGGACCACGTCGAGGTTGACCAGGCCATCGCCGGCGATATCGCGGCAGTCGCCAAGGTCGAGGAAATCCATTTCGATGCAGTGCTGCACGACTCCCATGACGAGGACCAGATCCACCTCAAGCCGCTGGAATTTCCCAAGCCGATGTTCGGCCTGGCCGTGGAGGCCGCGACCCGCGGCCAGGAGCAGAAGCTGGCCACCGCCCTGCACAAGCTGGCCGAAGAAGATCCGGGCTTTTCGGTCGAGCACAATCCGGAGTTGAACGAAACCGTCGTGCGTGGCCTGGGCGAATTGCACCTGCGCGTGATGATCGAGCGGATGAAGGAGCGTTACGGCGTGGACGTCAAGGCGCGGCCGCCACGGATCGCCTACCGCGAGACCATCGGCGCCAAGGCCGAAGGCCACTACCGGCACAAGAAGCAGACCGGCGGTGCCGGCCAGTTCGGCGAGGTGTTCCTGAAGATCGAGCCGCTGGAGCGCGGCGCCGGCTTTGAGTTCGTTGATGCGATCAAGGGCGGCACCATCCCCGGCCAGTTCATCCCGGCGGTGGAAAAAGGCGTGCGCCAGGTGCTGCACGGCGGCGCCATCGCCGGCTACCAACTGCAGGACGTCCGCGTGATTGTCTATGACGGCAAGTACCACCCGGTCGACTCCAAGGAAGTTGCCTTCGTCGCCGCCGGCAAGAAGGCCTTCCTGGACGCCATCAC
>JANPDF010000196.1:0-1881 GCA_031431355.1 Gammaproteobacteria bacterium | reverse complement strand
GCGGCGTCGGCGACATCGAAACCCTCGGCAAGACCGCGCAGCCGGCTTGCCGCCCCGGTCGACAGCGCCGGCAGTTCCGGAATGCCCGCTTCGCCGGCAAGGGCAAGCAGCCACTCGACCTCGACCCGCACCCGGGCCCTGGTCAGTCCGAACTCGGAAAAAATCGGACGTAGCGCCACGACCTTGCCGGCATACCGGCCATCGAGCGGGGACAGGGCGAGCAGGGTGTGTTCGGACATCGGTTCGCGCTCCAGGGGACGGAAGATTCTACACCGGGCGCCGCGGCCCTTCGTCGGAGCTATGATCGGGGCCTCGGCACCGGGGAGCACAGGATGGCCACGAACACGCGTCTGGTACACGACAGTTTTGGCGAGTTGCGCGTGCCCGCCAAGGCCCTCTACGGCGCGCAGACGCAGCGCGCGGTCGGCAATTTCCCGATCTC
The DNA here is from genome assembly GCA_031431355.1 of Gammaproteobacteria bacterium. Lineage (GTDB taxonomy): Bacteria > Pseudomonadota > Gammaproteobacteria > Xanthomonadales > Xanthomonadaceae > Arenimonas. The sequence goes on along the minus strand of JANPDF010000196.1, from coordinate 1,439 downwards.
CGGGTTGCGCATGCCGCGCGCCTTCCTGCGTGCGCTGGGACTGATCAAGGCCGCCGCCGCCCAGGCCAATGGCGAGTTGGGCCTGCTGTCCGCCGGCGTGGCGAAGGCGATCGCCAAGGCCGCTGGCGCGGTGGCGGATGGCGTCCACGACAGCGAGTTTCCGATCGACGTTTTCCAGACCGGCTCCGGCACCTCCAGCAACATGAATGCCAACGAAGTCATCGCGACGTTGGCCAGCCGATCGCAGGCGACGCCGGTGCACGCCAACGACCACGTCAACCTGGGCCAGAGTTCCAACGACGTCATTCCCACGGCGATCCAGGTGGCCGCGGCCATGGTCTGGCGCGAGCAGCTGCGCCCCGCGCTCAAGCACCTGAAGTCGACCATCGACCGCCGCGGCAAGGCGCTCGCCAATGTCACCAAGACCGGCCGCACGCATTTGATGGACGCCATGCCGCTGACCCTGGGGCAGGAGCTGTCCGCATGGTCGGCGCAAGTGACCTCTGCCATCGAGCGCCTGGACGACAGCAGCGCGCGGCTGCATCGGCTGCCGCTCGGGGGCACCGCAATCGGTACCGGAGTCAACGCTGACCCCCGGTTCGCCAAGCGCGCCATCGCGCAGTTGCGTGCGGCGACGGGCATCCGTTTTTCGCAGGCGGCAAACCTGTTCGAAGGCATCGCCGCGCAGGATGCCGCCGTGGAGTTCTCCGGCCAGCTCAATGTGCTGGCGGTAGCGCTGATGAAGATCAGCAATGACCTGCGCTGGATGAATTCCGGGCCGCTGGCCGGCCTCGGCGAAATCGAGCTGCCGGCTTTGCAGCCGGGAAGCTCGATCATGCCCGGCAAGGTCAACCCGGTGGTTCCCGAGGCGGCGGCCATGGTCTGCGCGCAGGTGATGGGCAACCACACGACGATCACCGTCGCCGGTGCCAGCGGCAACTTCCAGCTCAACGTGATGCTGCCGGTGATCGCGCACAACCTTCTGCAGTCACTCGAACTGCTGGCGACCGCGTCGAGGTTGCTGGCGGATAACGCCATCGCCGGATTCCGCGTGCGCGGCGACCGGCTCGAGCAGAGCCTGTCGCGCAACCCGATCCTGGTGACTGCGCTCAACCCGGTGATCGGCTACGAGGCGGCGGCGCAGATCGCCAAGCGCGCGTACAAGGAAAACCGCCCGGTGCTGGAAGTAGCCGTTGAGATGACCACGCTCGGCGAGAAGCAGCTGCGCAAATTGCTGGATCCGAAGTCGCTGACCAAGGGCGGTATTGGCTAGCACTGTGGGAGCGGCTGACCAGCCATTCGGCTGTTGAAAACCAGCCGCGAAACGAAAAATCGCGCCGAGGGGCGTATTTCTTGGATCTTCACCGAAGTCCGGGGGGCCAAGCGCGAGCCCGGCCGCGAAGGGGCGGGGGGGGGGGGCCCAAATTTTTTGGCGCCCC
>JANPDF010000195.1:0-3062 GCA_031431355.1 Gammaproteobacteria bacterium | reverse complement strand
GCGCCCAATCCTTGAGCACGTCTGGCGCGACTCGTTGCTCCCGGTAGTCGATGAACTGGTGTTCCATGCCGAAACGGTCAAGCCAGTTGCGTGCTTTGCGACAGGTGTCGCAGTTGGCCAGCCCGTACAAGGTTGCCGCGCATGCACTCATTCGACGGCGCCGCGGAGCAAGTCGTTGACCGAAGTCTTCGAGCGTGTCTTGGCATCCACTTGCTTGACGATCACCGCGCAGTAAAGCGAATGGCTGCCATCGGCCGCCGGCAGCGATCCCGACACGACGACGCTGCCGGCCGGCACCCGGCCATAGCTGACCTCGCCGGTGGCCCGGTTGTAGATGCGCGTGCTCTGGCCCAGGAAGACGCCCATTCCGACGACGCTGCCCTGCTCGACCACCACGCCCTCCACGACCTCAGACCGTGCTCCGATGAAACAGTCGTCCTCGATGATCGTGGGAGCCGCCTGCAGGGGCTCGAGCACGCCGCCGATGCCGACGCCGCCGGACAGGTGGCAGCGCGCGCCGACCTGCGCGCAGGAGCCGACGGTCGCCCAGGTATCCACCATGGTGCCCGCGCCCACATAGGCCCCGATGTTGACGAAGCTCGGCATCAGCACGACATCCTTGCCGATGCAGGCGCCGCGACGGGCCACCGCGCCCGGCACGATGCGGGCGCCCAGAGCCCTGAAGTCGGCCTCGTCGAATCCTTCGAACCTGGTCGGCACCTTGTCCCAGTACGGTCCGGGCGAAGGCGAAGGCAGCAGGCGCATGTCGTTGCATCGGAAGTACAACAGCACAGCCTTCTTCAGCCACTCGTTGACCTTCCAGCCGTCGGGTCCAGGTTCGGCCACGCGCGCGGCACCCGACTCCAACCGGTCCATGACCTGCTCGACCAGCGGCCGCGTGTTGCTGTCGATCTCAGCCGTGGTCAACGTAGCCCGCCGTTCGAACGCGTCTTCGATGGCCGCGCGAAGATCCCTATCGGCTTGCTGATTTTTGCTCATTTTCCGCATTCCCTTCAAGGCAGGCGATCAACGCGCTGCGCATTTCTTCCATCGGTCCGCTCGCATCCAGCGCGCGGTCGTCCTGGTCGCTGAGCAGGAAGAAGTCTTCCACGCGCTCACCGAAAGTCGCGATCCGCGCATCATGCACGCGCAAGCGGTTCTTGCGCAGCACCTGGGCGACATCGGCCAGCAAACCCGGCCGATCGGTGCCGACCAGGCTGAGCCGCGTGCGCTGGCCGCCCTCCAGCGTATCGAAGTCGACGCGCACCGGCACGCGGAAGTGGCGCAGGTGGCGCGGCGTCGCGCGGCGGGCCGGGCGAACCGAGGCCGGGTCGCGCAACGCGTTGCGCAGCGGGTTGATGATGGTGGCCGCTTCCGGCACGTGGCCACTGGCCTGCACATCGAAATTGTCCAGCGCGTAGCCATCGGCCGAAGCAAGGATGCGGGCATCTAGCACGCTGAGTCCGAGCCGGTCCAGCGTGGCCACCAGCGCGGCGAAGACACCATCACGGTCAGGCGTGCGCACGAATATCTCGAAGCCACCCGGCGTGTCGTGTGCGCGCACCAGCACCTCAGAGGATTCGCCGGCATCTGCGAGCACGCCGCGCGTCTGCCATACCAACTGCTCGGGCCGGTAGCGCAGGAAGGCCTCGTCCGGGAACGTCTTCCACAATGCAGCGATCGCGTCTTCGTCCTGGCCCGCATCGAGCAACTTGGCCAACGCCATGTTGCCGGTGTCGGCCATGATGTCCTCGGCGTTGAGGGGATGCTCGAGTCCGCGCCGCAGCGCGTAGCGTGCCGCAGTATGCAGGTCGGCCATCAGCCGGTCTTTCCAGCTGTTCCACAGCTTGGGACTGGTGCCTGCAATGTCGGCGCAGGTGAGCAGATACAAGTAGTCGAGGTGCTCGCGGTCGGCGACCCGCGTGGCGAACCGCGTGACCACCTCTGGATCGGAGATGTCCTGGCGCTGGGCGGTCACCGACATCAGCAGGTGTTCGCGGACCAGCCAGGCGAGCAGCTCCACATCCGCGCTCGGCAACCCGTGCGCTTCGGCGAAGGCGCGCACATCGTCGGCACCCAACTGCGAGTGGTCGCCGCTGCGGCCCTTGGCGATGTCATGGAACAGGCCGGCGAGCAGTAGCAGGAATGGCTTGCGCAGGCGCGGCACGACCTCGGTGGTCATGGAAAAACCAGGCACCGACGCACCGCGCAGAAAGTCGGAGAGCAGCTTGAGCACGGCCAGCGTGTGCTGGTCCACGGTGTAGACGTGGAACAGGTCGTACTGCATGCGACCGGCGACTTTGCCGAACTCCGGCAGGTAGCGCCCGAGTACGCCAAGCCTGGCCATCCGCTTGAGCATCGGCACCGCATTGGGTTGCGCCAGCAGCTCGATGAATTGGGCGCGCACCTCGGGTGGCTCCTCGGTGTAGGGCCGGATCGCGGGCAAGGACTCGGCCAGCGCGCGCGCCGTCTCGGAGTGCAGTCCGCGCGCATCATCCAGGCCGGACCACACGGCGAACAATGCAAGCACTTCCGCCATGCCCTGGTTCAAACGCGAACCGTCAGTCATCGCGAGATAGCCATGGCGCAATTCGAATCCCGGAGCCACCGGCACAGGTGCGGCCACGCCCGCCAGTTGTTCCTCGAAGCGTTGCAGCAGGCGGTCATTGATCCGCAGCATCGTCGCGGCGGCGCGGAAAAATCCCTGCATCATCTGCTCGACTGCCAGGTTGCCAGCTTCGTCGTGCAGGCCCATCAGCGTGGCCAGGGACTTCTGGTGGTCGAACAGCAGGCGTTCCTCGCGCCGCCCGGCCACCAGATGCAAGCCAAAGCGAAGCCTGGCGAGTTCGGCCCATTTTTGTTCCAGCGACCCACATTCCACTTCGCCGAGCAGGCCCAACGGCACTAGCGCCCGAAGGCCGGGAACGCCGTAGAGGCGCATTCCCATCCAGGTGACCGTGTGCAGGTCGCGCAGGCCGCCCGGGCCTTCCTTCAGGTTGGGCTCGAGGTTGTCGGCGGTGTCGTTGTAGCGGGCGTGGCGGGCGCGTTGTTCCTCGCGCTTG
>JANPDF010000194.1:0-6360 GCA_031431355.1 Gammaproteobacteria bacterium | reverse complement strand
TAGGCCTCGTCGCGGCGCGGCGACCACGGCTGGCGCGATTGCGTTGAACGCGCGGCGTTCAGGCCCGCGATAAGTCCCTGCGCCGCTGCCTCTTCATAGCCGGTAGTGCCATTGATCTGCCCGGCGAAGTACAGGCCGTGCACGGCCTTGGTTTCCAGCGAGGACTTCAGCCCGCGCGGGTCGAAGTAGTCGTACTCGATGGCATAGCCCGGGCGGGTGATGCGGGCGTTCTCGAAGCCGGCGATCGAATGCACCAGCGCCTGCTGCACGTCGAAGGGCAGCGACGTGGAAATGCCGTTGGGATAGATCTCGTAGGTGTCCAGGCCCTCAGGCTCGACGAAGATCTGGTGCGAGGCCTTGTCGGCAAAGCGCACCACCTTGTCCTCGATCGACGGGCAATAGCGCGGCCCGACGCCTTCGATCACCCCCGAGTACATCGGCGAACGGTCCAGGCCAGCGCGGATGATCTCGTGCGTGCGTTCGCTGGTGTGGGTGATCCAGCAGGACACCTGGCGCGGATGCTCGGCCGCCTCGCCCATGAAGCTGAAGGTCGGCACTGGCAGATCGCCGGCCTGTTCGGCCAGCTGCGAGTAATCGATGCTGCGGCCGTCGATCCGCGGCGGTGTGCCGGTCTTCAAGCGGTCCACGACGAAGGGCCCTTCGCGCAGGCGCATCGCCAGTGTCGTCGCCGGTGGATCGCCGGCGCGGCCGCCGGCGTAGTTGCTCAGCCCGACATGGATCTTGCCGGCCAGGAAAGTGCCGGCGGTCAGCACCACTGCTGCGGCTTCGAAGCGCAGGCCGGACTGGGTGACGACGCCAAGGATGCGATCGTCCTTGATGATGAGGTCGTCGACCGCCTGCTGGAACAGCGCCAGGTTCGGCTCCGACTCCACGGCGCGACGGATCGCCGCCTTGTACAGCACGCGGTCGGCCTGGGCGCGGGTGGCGCGGACGGCTGGTCCCTTGGAGGCATTCAAGGTCCGCCACTGGATGCCGGCGCGATCCGCGGCGTGGGCCATGGCGCCGCCGAGCGCGTCGATCTCCTTGACCAGGTGGCCCTTGCCGATGCCGCCTATGGCCGGATTACAGCTCATCTGGCCGACAGTCTCGATGCTATGGGTCAGCAGCAGCGTGCGCGCGCCGGCCCTTGCGGCAGCCAGCGCCGCCTCGGTGCCGGCATGGCCGCCACCGATCACGATCACATCGAAGCGCTGGAAGCTGTTCTTCATCAGGCGCGCATTGTCGCGCAGGCGGCCAGCGGCAGCCAGTTCCGGGCTTGGCACGATTTCTGCATTGCCTCTTCGGCAACCGACGCGGACTAACGCCGGGGGGCGTCGGCGAATCTCCAGGGATTCGCCCAAGTCCCGCGTGGGATTGCCGGCTGGGAGCTCCGGGGGGAGCTCCCAGCTTTTTTTTGCCGCCCGCTTCGGCGTCGGTCAGAAAGCGACGCTCCGGGTCACTCCCGGGCGACGGTCACTCCGAGTCGCTACTGCGTTCGCTGCCCCGTCGCGTGCTGCGCGGCCGCGGCGATGGGCTGGATTCCAGCACCGGATAGCGCACGCGCACCGGGTTAGCGGCGGGCGCCGGCTGCGCCGGGATCGATGCCCGTGCCCGCGGCCGTGGCCGCGGCGGGTGGCCCGGGCCCGCGTCATCGCCGGGCTCGACCACTACCACCGGTGCCGGCTGCACCGGGTACGGCGCCGGATAGAACACATAGCCATAGCCATAGCCGTAGTAGCCATACCAGAACGGCGGACAATACCGGTAACTCACCGAACAGTAGCCGGCCAGGGAATAGAACGGCGAACCGTAGAAGAAGCCGGAGTTGTAAAAACCGAAGACATCGAAGTAGTCGTCGCGGCGCGGCTCGGGCGCGAAGTAATAGTCGCCCTGACCATCGGCGGCGGCCGAGTAATAGCTGCCGTCGTCATAGACCAGTCCGGAGCGGACGCCCACTGAGGTACTTGCGCAGCCAACGAGGACCGACGCCAGCGCCAGCGCGGTGACGGCCGAAAGTGTCCGCTTGTCCATGAGTCACCCCTGTGCTTTCTGCAGTGTTCCGCGGACCTGGTGAATTGCCGCTTGATCCAAGCGCGTCCGACCCGATGCTATGGTGCGCGTTGTCCAATCGGAAGTCTCCCATGGCGTTGCACCAGGCCTCCGGCCGCTGGAAGCTCGGCCTGTCACTCGCGCTGGTCACCGCTGCCTGCTGGGCAACGCTGCCGGTGGCGCTGAAAATCACGCTGGAGGAACTCGACGCCTACACGCTGACCTGGTTCCGCTTCGTGATCGCCGGTGGCGTGATGCTCGCGTGGATGGCCGCGCGCGAGGGCTTCGCCGGCTTCGCCGAACTGGGCCGGCGGCGCTGGGCGCTGCTCTCGCTGGCGGCGTTGCTGCTGATCGGCAACTACGTGCTGTACTTGCTCGGCGTGCAGCACACCACGCCCGGCAATGCGCAGCTGATCATCCAGCTGGCGCCGCTGCTGATGGCGCTGGGCGGCATTTTCGTGTTTCGCGAGTCCTATCGCCCGGGGCAATGGTTGGGGCTGGCGATCATCGCCGCCGGATTGCTGTTGTTCTTTCGCGACCAGTCGGTGCAGACGACGGTCGGCCGGCAGGAATACGCCTGGGGCTCGGCGCTGGTGGTCGCCGCGGCAGTGGTCTGGGCCGCCTACGCGCTGATCCAGAAGCAGCTGCTGACGCGGCTGTCGTCGCCGGCGATCCTGCTGTTCATCTACGTGGTGGCGAGCGTGCTGCTGCTGCCGTTGGCGCAACCGTCGCGGCTGCTGGCGCTGGATGCGCGGCATTGGTGGCTGCTTGGTTATTGCGCCCTGAATACCCTGGTCGCCTATGGCGCGTTCGCCGAGGCGCTCGCGCACTGGGAGGCCTCGCGCGTGTCGACCATCCTGGCGGCGACGCCGCTGATGAGCCTGGCGGTGATCGCAATCGTGCACGCACTGTGGCCGGCATCCATCGCACCGGAGCGGGTGACGATGCTCGGTTACGCCGGTGCGATCTTGGTCGTGGTCGGCTCGGCGATGAGCAGCCTGCTCGGCGCGCGCGCGGAGAGTCGGGCGTGAACGGGCACGAGCAAAGCGAGCTGAGCCTGGCCGACGTGCTCGCCGCCGCCGCGCGCATCGCGCCGCATGCGCACGTGACGCCGGTATTGCGTTCCAGCTCGCTCGATGCGCTCGCCGGCGCACAACTGTTCTTCAAATGCGAAAACCTGCAGCGCGTCGGTGCCTTCAAGTTTCGTGGCGCCTGCAATGCGGTGTGGTCGCTGGACGAAAGCGAGGCCGCGAACGGCGTGGTCACCCATTCTTCGGGCAACCATGGCGCCGCGCTGGCGCTGGCCGCGCGCACCCGCGGCATCGCCGCGCACGTAGTCGTGCCCGAGGGCGCGGTGAAATCCAAGGTCGCCGCCATCCGCGCCTATGGCGCCACTGTGTACACCTGCGCCCCGACCCTGGCCGCCCGCGAAGCGATGGCCGCCGAACTGCAGCAGCGCACCGGCGCACGCATGGTGCATCCGTACACCGATCCGGCGGTGATCGCCGGACAGGGCACTGCCGCGCTGGAGCTGCTGGCCGAGGTTGCCGATCTTGATTGCGTGATTGTGCCGGTGGGCGGCGGCGGACTGGTCGGCGGCACGGCGATTGCGGTCGCCGGCAGGCGCCCGGCGACGCGGCTGTTCGGCGCCGAACCGGAAGGTGCCGCCGATGCGCAGCAGTCCCTGCTTCGCGGCGAGCGCGTCACCGACGTCGAACCAGACACGGTTTGTGACGGACTGCGCGGCACCATCGGCCAGGTCAACTTCGAGTTGTTGCAGCGGCATGCCGTGGAGATCCTTCTGGTCAGCGATGCGCAGACGCTGGCCGCCATGCACCTGCTGCGGGAGCGGATGAAACTGCTGGTCGAACCGTCCAGCGCCACAGTCCTTGCGGCGCTGCTGCGCCACCGCGCGCGCTTTGTCGGGCAGCGGATCGGACTGCTGCTGTCGGGCGGCAATGCCGACTTCGACGGCCCGGCCGACTGATCCGATTGTCTCGCCCGCGTGCCCGTGCTTGACTAGCCACCTAGCCCTTGGAGCAACGAGATGACCGACGAACAGGTGCAATGGAGCGGCAGTCCTTCGCAGTGGCAGAACCTGGGCTGGTTCCTGCTCTGCCTGTTGTTGATTCCGATTCCGTGGGCGCTGTGGAAGTGGCTGGAGACCCGCAACACCATCTACACGCTGACCGACCAGCGCCTGAAATTCACCCGCGGCGTGCTCAGCAAGACCACCGAGGATCTGGAGCTGTACCGGGTCCGCGACACCAAGTTCGAGCAGAGTTTCCTGGAGCGCATGGTCGGCCTCGGCGCGATCGACCTGTTCACCACCGATGAGACCTCGCCCAGCATCCGCCTGCCCTACATCGCCAATGCCGAAGGCGTCCGCGAAAAGATTCGCGCGCTGGTTGAAGCCCGCCGCGACGCCAAGCGCGTGCGCTACCTGGACGCTGAGTAAGTAGGAGCGGCTTCAGCCGCGACTGCCCTGCATCCGCTCTAGCAACTGTCCAGAAAGGGACGCACCCACCGTTCTGACCGCTTTCGGCTTCGACCTGCCCGATGAGTTTGGCCGAGGGTCGGCGGTTCACGTACCCTGTCCCGGCACCCCAGCGAAGGAGTGAGGTAATGCGCAAGGCTTGGATGATGGTTGTCTTCGTCGCCTGTGGCGTGGCGTCGGCCCGCACGCCGGCGGAACCCGCAAAGCAGGCGGACTCGGCCGCGGCGATCAACGCGGCCATTCCAGCAGTCGATCGCATCTTTGCCGATTACCAGCTGGACAACCACGTGCCTGGAGTCGTGTACGGCATCGTCGCCGATGGGCGGCTCGTTTACGTCAAGGGCCTCGGCACCCAGGAACTGGGCCCGAAGCGGCCGGTAACCGCCGACAGCCTGTTCCGCATCGCGTCGATGACGAAGTCGTTCACGGCCTTGTCGATCCTCAAGTTGCGCGATGAAGGCAAGCTCTCGCTCGATGCCCTTGCCGAGACTTACGTTCCGGAAATGCGTGACTGGCGCTATCCGACCAGCGACTCGCCGCGCATTCGCGTCCGCGACCTGCTCAATCACACCGCCGGCTTCGTCACTGACGACCCGTGGGGCGATCGGCAGCAGCCGCTGCCCGATTCGGAAGTCTCTGCGCTGCTGCGCACCGGCGTGCCGTTCACGCGGCCGCCCGGCACCGCCATGGAGTACTCGAATCTCGGCTTTGCCCTGCTCGGCCGCATCATCACCAATGTCTCGGGCATACCCTATCGCAGCTATGTTGAACAGAGCCTGCTCGGTCCGCTGGGCATGACAGCGAGTGGCTACGTGGTTACGGCGGCGCCAACCGAACGCCGCGCCATTGGCTACCGCTGGGAGAACAACACCTGGGCCGAGGAACCGACCATGGCCGATGGGGCCTTCGGTTCAATGGGTGGACTGCAGACCAGCGCCAGCGACTACGCGAAGTACATCACATGGCTGCTCTCTGCCTGGCCGCCGCGCGATAGCGCCGAGACTGGCCCGGTGCGGCGCTCGAGCGTGCGCGAACTCGGCCAGGGTTCGAATTTCGTGCGCATCCGCCCGCGCTACGGCAAGTCCGGCGCGGAGGCGTGCAAGCTGGCGTCCGCCTATGGCATGGGCATGTACGTCGCCGCCGATTGCGAACTCGGCACTACTCTCTTCCATGGCGGCGGCTATCCCGGCTTTGGCTCGCACGTCTTGCTGCTACCCGATTACGGCATCGGCATCTTCGCATTTGCCAATCGCACCTATGCCGGCCCCTCGGTCGCGGTGTGGGATGCGGCGGTGGCGCTGCACAAAGCAGGAGCGCTCAACGCCCGTGAAGAGCCGGTCAGTGCTTCTCTCGCAGCGAGCTATGCGGCAGCCGGCGCGATTTACCGTGCAGGTGAGGTCAACACCGCCAGCGAACTGCTGGCGATGAACTTCCTGATGGACCGATCCACGGCCAACTGGAAGGCCGAGCTGTTGCGCCTGAAGCAGCAGGTCGGCGCCTGCGATACCAGCGCGCCGATCACCGCTACCGGCGCGCTTGCGGGGAAGTTCACATGGCGCTGCGGGACCGGCAGAATCGAGGGAAAGCTGCTGCTCGCGCCCACCACACCGGCGACCATCCAGCGCTTGGATCTGGCGGTCGCGACGCCCTGAGTCGGGCAGCGCCCGCTATCGGCCAAGAGCGGACGCGCGGACTTTTTGGATGCCTATCAATTTGCCGCGGCTAGGTCCGCACATGTCGTCGAGGCCGGCGCTTGACACTCTTCCTAAATTCCGGAATAGTGGAAGCATGAAGAGTGATAGCGCCCTCACCGC
>JANPDF010000193.1:0-9524 GCA_031431355.1 Gammaproteobacteria bacterium | reverse complement strand
GCGAGCGCCGATCAGGGCTTGTGCCTGGTCCGGAGTGCAATCGAAGCCTCGCAGCGTCAGCGATACCGACCAATTTCGCACGGTTCTCTCCGATTGCTGGCGATGCATACGGCGCCTAACGCCTGAGTTAAGGGGACGGATGCGCAACGCGGAACCGTTCCCCTTGAATGAATAGTTAGAGCTGCCTGGCTATTCGACGAGGCCGAACACGCGAACGTCACCATCCTCAACCAAAATGCCGTCCATGTCGATCTCTCGTGGCGATGCGCCGGCAAATGGCAACAGGATGTCCGCACAATAGTTCTCGTTGTTCTCAAGCATGACCATAAGCGCCGAACTTCCCCGGGGAGAACAAACGGCGCAAGCGACCATGCTTCCTTCCTTCGCTTCTTGCCTCAACCCGTCAGTGAGCATCGCAACAGCGGACTCGCAATCGTCAACCGCCGCTACCGCGATGCCGACGGCACCATCGGAGCTCATCATCAGAGCAAAGGCAGCAACTTCATCGCGCTCCCTGAGCATTGCATTGCCTCGAGCGATGGTGTTCGCCATAAGTTCTTGAAACTGCTCTTCTGAGTTGTCCACGGCTCGAGTCTAGTTGGTCTAACGCCTGAGTTAAGGGGACGGGTCCGCAACGCGGAGCCGTTCCCCTTGAACGAATAGTTAGGGCTAGCCTAGCAGAACGATTGCGGCTACTCGCCAGGCTCCGAGAGTTTGAGCAGTCCCGTCGCGCCAGAAGCCAAGCCGATAACCAACAGAAGCAATCCACCCATCGCGTCAGATCGGTTGGGATGGTGTCTCGACGCGAGGAAGTTGTGGTTCTGAATGAGCGAGGTCGCGCCATACCAAGAAGCCACGAGGCCACCCGCGATGAGCAAGAGACAGCCAACGGTATGGATCGCTCTTTTCATGGCCTAACGCCTGAGTTAAGGGGACGGATCCGCAACGCGGAACCGTTCCCCTTGAATGAATAGTTAGGGTAGCTGCGAGTGACGTTGCCCATGATGCCACGCTAATCGACGGGCCAATCTGCAAAGAACACAAAGCTGACGATCGCACCTACCCAAAGGGCCGAACAAACTAACGCAAGGGCCGCCGCCCAGCGGGCTGCGGTAAAGGCGCTTCCACGGGTTGCCCACAGAAACGCCGCGCTTGACGGTGCACACGCCGCAGCGGCCAGGAACTGGCTGATGTGCAGCGGAGACTGACGGAGGCCAAAATGCTCCGCAAGCAGAATCGCCGGTGCACAAAGGACCGTATAGGCTCCTGTGATCAGAAACAGCCACTTGGAAATGCTTGCGACCGTTGTCATGAGGCCTAACGCCTGAGTTAAGGGGACGCGTCGCCCGGAAGCTCGCTTGAAAATGGTACGCAGAAGCGTTCCCCTTGAATGAATAGTTAGGTGCCTGCGATCAAAGTAGGTAGACGATAGCAGCAAATACCGCAGCCAGCCCAACATAGATTATTCCAACTATCGCGCCGGTACCGGCCAGGGAAGTAGCGTCAAGAGCGCCACGTGCCCGATCGGTTCCCGCGCGTTCGAGCGCTTCGGTTTGCCTTGATGTGAGAATGAGTGCGACCACAAAAAGGCTAGTTGCGATTGCGAACGACAAAAGGTACGGAACAAAGAACCGTCCTGCGAATAGGACGACGGGGCCGAGCGGATAGAGAAGCGTGAAAAACGTGAGTAACCGCGAGCGTCCAAACTCCGACAGCACCGCTGCCTCTCGGTGCAGTGCAAGAAACGCGCGGACTGACAGGACTGCCAGAGCGATGAATAGGACAATGTCGAGCATTATGTGTGCCTAACGCCTGAATTAAGCGGACCATAATCGGTACGATTATGGTTCCGCTTGAATGAATAGTTAGGACGCTTGGAAAACGCCCCAGGTCTCACAAATCCCGCCGTACGGCGCCATTGCATTAGAGACGCGGCGCTGCATGGAGGTCACGAGTTCGTAAGTCAACTTAGCTCGCACTTGAATCTCCACGTAGCCAGGGCCGTGATCATCAGGTCCGACCAGCTCTAGCTTTCCGAATGACAGAAGCCGGTCTTGGGCTTCCTGAGACGGAGGCCACCCAAAGAATTCAACGTTAAAGTCAATCTCGTGCTCCTTCGTGAAATCGAATCGCGATTCCTCAAGTGTTCGCATTACATCGCCGTCATCGTCTTCTGGCCAACTCAAGGTACTTTGCTCCTAGGCCTAACGCTTGAGTCAAGGGGGCGGGGCCGCAACGCGGAACCGTTCCCCTTGAATGAATAGTTAGAGCTCGACGACCTCGCCGGACTCCATGTCCAAGGCTGAGAGTTCTAGCGCGTTCGTAAGCTCATTGATTTGCGGAGCAGATGCCCGCGACATAGTAAATGAATGTACTTGACCGTCGGTCTCGGCGTTAAGCAAAAACTCCGGGGCCGGCCCGCCTGTCACCACCGCTGCGTTGACCTTTGACGCCTTCCATTGCACCGAAGGAAATACTCTTGAAATGGCGGTCGACAGTTCATCGAGCGAGCCAAGACCCTCGAATGCGCCATTATCGGCCGCTTCCTGCGGGTCCAGGCCAGCCGCGGCGCGAAACATCAAATACTCGCTGCTCATGGGTCTAACGCCTGAGTTAAGGGGACGCGCGCCCCGAAGCTTCGGTTGAGAATCGGGGACAGGCGCGTTCCCCTTGAATGAATAGTTAGGGCACTCGCGCGAGCAACTACTCCGGAGGCTCTGCCGGAAACTGTTTGGCATCGTTCAGAATCAGGATGCCCGGCAGCTTACGCGAAGTCCAGATATGAATAGCGCCCGTCAGATCCACAGGCTCATCGAACGATCCGCCCTTAACGCTAAGGGTCGAAAACCCCCTTCGCTGATGCCATACCCTTGAGCCACATTTGGCGCAGAAGCAACAATCAAGCGTGCGACCGGAGTCAGTTGGTCGCGTCCACAGTTCGGGTTCGCCCTGAACTAGTTGGAACGCCTCCACAGAGACAATTACGGAAATGCCAAAGGCCGAAGCAGATTGATGCTGGCATTCGCGGCAGTGGCAGACATACGTGTCTAGAGGATTGGCGTGAACCTCGTACCGCAAGAGGCCGCACTGACAGCCGCCGGATTTCGGGAGGGTGCTCATAACGGTGCCTATCAGTGAGTTCTTATGTCCGGCCTAACGCCTGAGGTAAGGGGCGGCCGCCCGGAAGTCTGCTCGATAATCGGACACAGAAGCCGTCCCCTTGAGTGAATAGTTAGGTCCACGCAGCTACGAGAGAGGACCAGGAACGAGACACCCGGACCGGAACTGCCACAGATAGGAAGAGCAAGATCGCAAATACCACCAGAAAACCGTACCTCGAAACGTAACCACTGGCCTGGAATATCCAATCTTGCCCTACGGCTTGCGCGCCGGCGCCAAGAAATCCATTCACCATCTCAACGAGCGAACCGACCAAAGTGAAGAAGGCGCCGATCCCATAGCTCACGGAAGCGCAAATGAGAACGAAAACACGTGGGCGAGGCAAGGGGTGCTTAGTCATCCATCCAACTATCGTCGAGGCAATGATCGGAAAAAAGGCAACCGTTACGAACAGGGAAAAGAGACCGAAGTTAGCCAAGGTGTCGGAAGCGGTCACGGGCCTAACGCCGGAGTTAAGCGGACGCGCCGCCGGATGGATGTTTGATAATCGGATACATCCGCGTTCCGCTTGAATGACCAGTTAGGGCTGCAGATTAGTGCGGCGGTCGCGCCAGAGCATAACCGCGATGCTGGCGCAGACCACAGCTAGTACAGCACTCACCCAGAGAGGAACCGAGAGCCCATTGATCGTGACTGGCCAGGCCAGGAATATGCGTACGGTTTGAGCAACGGCGACCATTGCAAGGAGTAGGGCGGCTACGATTCGCGGGATTGCCATGGGACCTCACTTCAGGTTGCTGGGTATCAGGCCTAACGCATGAGATAAGGGGACATGACAAACGAAGTTTGGCATGTTCCCCTTGATTGAATAGTTAGGTGCAACGGGCCGCCACCCGTCGCTTGATCAGAGAAGCCAGGTCGTCAAAGCCTATCTTCAGTGAGATCGAGCTGATCGCAATTGGACTGATTCCCGGGCCCGAATTAATCATCAGTCGCTTGAACGGGCCGCATGACGCGAGATACCGGTCAGGCTCCCTAATTTGTATGTAAACAAAGTTGTGTCGTTGAACCTTGCCAACAGTAACGCCGACTATTTCAGACCATGGGATAAAACCGGCCGAAAGTGCACTTGAGTTATCGGTGATTCCAGCCTCATCGATTACCAAGCCTGGCGTGGAGTCAAACAGTTTCAGAAGTGAATACACCGCGCCGACTCCACAAAAGACGATCGTGAAGACGCCAACGGCGTGAACCATAAACGGACTGTTGTAACGGCGTTGGGCCTCGATGGCCGCATCGTCGAGTCCGACAATCCAAACCCCGCTGGCGACGAAACCGCAGGCAAGGAGAAGCAAGAGCGCAATCTTAAACTTACTGCGCTGTATAGCGATTCTTCCGGAACTGGCCATAAAAACACCTGCCTAACGCCGGAGTTAAGGGGCAGCCGCCCGGAAAAGGTATCAAGTCCGGACACATCAGCTGTCCCCTTGAACGACTAGTTAGGCTAACGACGGTAGTTGCGTTGTGCGCGCTACCGAAGCTAGCCCGGCAATGGCGATTATGCGACAAAAGCAGGGGAGTGAAAGCGAGCGGAGCCAATTGCCTGGCGGCGAGTTAATGCGCCGAAGCCGGAGAATCTTGCCCGGTGCGAAGTACCCGGAAGCCGAAGTGTGCAACTCGATGCGGTTCGGAGTGCCTGTTGGGTGCGCCAACTACGAAGCGCGACAACAGGCCTAACGCCTGAATTAAGGGGACGGATCCGCAACGCGGAACCGTTCCCCTTGAATGAATAGTTAGGTGCCAACTCCGAGGAAGCGGGACACCTCGGGGTGATTCTCCACGATTAGGTCGTAGCAGCGGAACACCCACTCTTTGCCGCCAGGCTGGGCCAACACCTCTTCCCGGGTAAGCAGGCGTTCCTCAAATGAATCCTCGCACGTGAAGGGCGACTTTTCAGGGTCTTCAATCCGGGCAGTGGCCTGACCGTTTCCGGTCCAGGAGTGGACCGTGATCCAACTACCAAGGGGCTCGTCCTCTAACCAAGAGCCAGTTCCAAGAAGCAGCCAAAGGTGTGGCTCGCCTATTGTTTCTTCCAGCAGATGGGCGCGGTACACAGCTTGGCCAGATGCGGAGTAGTGGAGCATTCCGGAATGGCGCGGAAAACTCCGTTCACAACCGCAAGGACATTGCCACTGGTCTGCCTTTTGGAGCGTAAAGAGCTGGGCACTCACCATTTGCACCTAACGCTATGTAGAGCCCCAAGGTGGGGTGTTACCGCGATTATGGTCGTGCCGCTCCCGACGGTGCAATGAATTCCTACAAGGATTCAAGCCTTTACCCTACTGCTGGCGGCGCGCGAGTGCTTAAGACTCCTTGCTATCGCCAGCAAACGGCTCTGTATGCGTTACACCCCACAAAAGTCCCCGGTATTAACTACAGTTGCTTCGGAATCGCCGCCCGCGCCAATTGCCGGAGATATGAAGCTGCTCGATGCAGTTCGCAGCCGCTGCCGCTTGAAGCACTACAGCATTCGCACCGAGCAGGCGTACTCGGGCTGGATCCGGCGGTTCATCCTGTTTCACGGCAAGGTTCATCCGCGCCTGATGGGTGGGGCGGAGGTGGAGCAGTTCCTGACCCATCTGGCGGTGGTCGGCAATGTCGCGGCGGGGACGCAGAACCAGGCACTGTCGTCCCTGCTGTTCCTGTACAAGGAAATCCTCGGCGTCGAGCTGCCGTGGCTGGAGTCGGTGACCCGGGCCAAGCGACCGCAGCGGGTGCCGACCGTGCTCTCGGCCATGGAAGTGCAATGGTTGCTGGCGCGGTTGGATGGTCGCGACTGGTTGATGGCCAGTCTGCTGTACGGGACCGGTATGCGCCTGATGGAATGCGTGCGGCTGCGCGTCAAGGATGTCGACTTCACCCGCAACGAAATAACGGTGCGCGACGGCAAGGGCGGCAAGGACCGGCATACGGTGTTGCCGAGTAGCCTGGTCGATCCATTGCTTCGGCAATTGGATCGGGTTCGCGAGTTGCATCGCGAGGACCTGGCCGTGGGCTATGCCGGCGTATTCCTGCCGCACGCATTGGCGCGCAAGTACCTGAAGGCGCCGACCGAGATTGCCTGGCAGTATGTGTTCCCGGCCGCGAAGCGTTCGCAGGATCCGCGCGACGGCGCGCTGCGCCGGCACCATATCGACGAGAAGCTGCTGCAGCGTGCCGTGCGCAAGGCGGTGTTGGGCGCCGGCATCAGCAAGCCGGCCAGCTGCCACACGCTGCGTCATTCTTTCGCCACGCACCTGATCGAGGCCGGCTACGACATCCGCACCGTGCAGGAATTGCTTGGCCATGCGGATGTTGCGACCACGCAGATTTACACGCACGTGTTGAACCGTGGCGGCCATGGTGTACTAAGCCCCTTGGATCGGATGGCCGCGGGCGTTGCCGGCGGCCGCTCGGTGCGCGATCGCTAGTTAGGCGGCACGGCGAGCATCTTGCACACGGTTAGCGTATTTGCTAACATTCCCGCATGGCCTACCAAATCGACTACTTCCATCAGCGCGTTCTGACAGAGGTCGAGTCTTGGCCTGTCGACGTTCTGGCGGACTATGCTCGTCTGATTGAGCTCCTTGCCCAGCATGGCCCAAGTCTTCGACTGCCTCACTCCAAAGCTTTTGGGGACGGCTTATTTGAGTTGCGTCCGCGTGGCCGCTCCGGCATTGGGCGTGCCTTTTACTGCTTCTTGATTGGCAAACGCATCGTTGTTGTTCATGCTTTTATCAAGAAGACCCAAGAAACTCCTGACAAAGAACTTAAGTTGGCCCGTAAGCGGGTCAAGGAGCTGCAAGATGGCTAACCTCAAATACAAACGCGTCGCACACGATCACAGAGCTTTCATGGTCCGTGCGTCCAAGCGTAAAGGCTTCGTCGAAGCATATGAGGCTTTGGAGCTGGAGTATCAACTGGCCAACCAAATGCTCAAGGCACGTTCCCGCGCTGGTCTTACGCAGGATGCAGTTGCCGATCTCATGGGCACCACAAAGAGCGCGATTTCGCGCCTTGAGGCGGCCACTAAGCACGCACCATCTATCGCTACTCTCCAGCGTTATGCCAAGGCAGTCGGTTGCGACCTCCAGGTGAAACTCGTGCCGCACAAGGCAAGTGCCGCCTAACTATTCATTCAAGCGGAACAATAATCGTACCGATTATTGTCCCCTTAACATAAGGCGTTAGGCGCCAAAATAGACCGATGTCACCCACAATCTTTCGTGAAGGCAGTTTCCGCTTTTTCTTGTTTTCGCGAGAGGAGGCGAGGATGCACGTGCACGTCTCGCACCCTGACGGCGAGGGAAAGTTCTGGTTCACTCCAGACTTGGCTTTGGCCACAAATATTGGTCTCTCGCCTAAGCAGCCGAAGGAAGCCGAGAGACTTGTTACAATCCACCTCGAGGAGATAGCGAATGCCTGGCGTACTCACTTCCCCAGCTGAGGTCACGAACGTCTCAAGAAATGGCCTCTGGCTTCTCTTGGGAGATGAAGAGCTGTTCCTCTCTTTCGCTGAATTCCCATGGTTTAAGGCTGCAACTATCGATCAGCTCTGCGAGATCGAGCATCCGACCGCAGACCATCTATATTGGCCGTCTCTAGATGTGGACCTTGCCGTTGCGTCCATTCGCAACTCAGCTGCATTCCCACTAGTGTCTGCAGCACGCGCCTAACAATGCCGTAAGGAGCTATCCGGCCGTGTGCCGATCGACATTCTCAAGCGCTACGAGAAATGGAAAGACATCGCCAGTCTGTCCGGCCCATCCGGGCTTCGCGCCATCAAGGGCTTTCGCGACGAAGCCCTACGTGGCAAATGGAAGGGATTCCGCTCGTCCAGGCTCAATGAGCAATGGCGCGTGATTTACAAAGTCGTCGCATACGCATTGCTTGTTCAGGTGGTCCGCGTCACGCCTCACGACTACGGGAAATCCTAGTATGCGCAACTTCAGCCCAGCCAAGAAACGAGTAGAAGTCTCCCCGGGTGAGTCCGTGCGAATCATTCGCGAGCTTCAAGGACTCAGCCAGACTCAACTGTCCGCGTTGTGTGGCATTCCCCGGACCACTATTTCCAGTATCGAGAATGGTCGCGTCAATCTGGGGGTTGAGCGCGCCAAGGTGCTCGCGATTGCGTTGCGCTGCCATCCTGCTGTGCTGGTTTTTCCCGGCTGGGAAGTTCCGTTGGAGTCAGCGGCCTGAATATGCATTCAAGGGAAAGGCTGCTGCGCACCATTTTCACGCGAGCTTCCGGACGACGCTGGCTCCTTGACTCAGGCGGCAGGTGTTTTCCTTTGGCCAGGTCGGGCGCCCGCCACTGCCGCGTTGCTCAGTCCAGCGCCACCGCGTGCGCGTGCTCGCGGGTGGCGGCGAACACCAGGTCCGGCCAGCGCTCCTGCGTCAGTTGCAGGTTGACCCGCGTGGGCGCCAGGTAGACCAGTTCGCCGGCGGCGTCGATCGACAGGTTGGTGGCGGCTTTCTCGCGGAATTCCTCGAGCTTCTTGGCGTTGCCGCGCACCCAGCGCGCCACAGAGACGCCGACCGGCTCGAAGATCGCATCGACGCTGTACTCGTCCTTGAGCCGGTAGGCGACCACGTCGAACTGCAGCGTGCCAACCGCGCCGAGCACCAGGTCGTTGCTCATCATCGGTCGGAAGAACTGGGTGGCGCCTTCCTCGGACAATTGCGCCAGGCCTTTCTGCAGCTGCTTGAGCTTGAGTGGATCGCGCAGGCGCGCGCGACGGAACAGCTCGGGCGCGAAGTTAGGAATGCCGGTGAAGCCCAGGTTCTCGCCGCTGGTGAAGGTGTCGCCGATCGAGATGGTGCCGTGGTTGTGCAGGCCGATCACGTCGCCGGGGTAGGCAGTCTCGACGATCTCGCGATCGCTGGCCATGAAGGTCAGCGCGTTGGCTAGTTTCTGCTCCTTGCCCGAGCGCACGTGGAAGGCTTTCATGCCCGCGTCGAAGCGACCCGAGCATACGCGCAGGAAGGCGACGCGGTCGCGGTGCATGGGATCCATGTTGGCCTGGATCTTGAACACGAAGCCGGAGAAGGTTTCCTCCAGCGGCGACACGTCGCGCGAGGTGGTCGCGCGTGGCCGCGGTGACGGCGCGTGCTCGACGAAGAAGTCGAGCAGCAGCTGCACGCCGAAGTTGTTGACCGCCGAGCCGAAGAACACCGGCGTCTGCTGGCCGGACAGGTACTTGTCCAGGTCGAACGGATGCGAGGCGCCGTGCACCAGATCCAATTCCTCCCGCACTTCAGCCAGCATGTCCAGGCCAATCCGGGCGGCCAATTGCGGGTCTTCTATCGAAGAGAAGATGGTGGAATCCTGGCGGGTAAAGTTGCGGCCCTGTTCGTACAGGTGC
>JANPDF010000192.1:0-2677 GCA_031431355.1 Gammaproteobacteria bacterium | reverse complement strand
CACGCCGGCCATGCCATGCACGAGACGGTCGTAATGGTTGCGCGAGAATCCCAGCGCCGCGTCGAGCGAGAATCCGAAGTGCTCGACCAGGAAGCGGTCGTAGGGTACTTCGGCCTAGGTGCAGTGGGCGCCGACTTCGTGCAGCAGGAACAACACGAACATTGTGCTGTAGGCAAGATTGCTGAACTGAAAGCGCATGTACGACCACGCCAGCCACGGCCACCAACACCAGCACGTTTTCCAGCGCCCAGTCCTGGCGATAGCTGGGCGCGATCGCAAGCACGGCCCAAACGACGATGAACACCGCCAGCAATGCGGCAGGAAGTATCCTGCGCGGTCTTGCCCCGGCCACGACGTCGACGCCGCCGCTCAGAGCATCAGTTCGTGGATCGCCAGCGAAGCGTCTTCGGGATCGATGCGGCGGGTGAATCCAAGGTGCTCGGCCAGGTCGCGCATCTCCATGTTCTCGACCGAATCCAGGGACACCATGCGCTTCATTCCGCGGGCGCGCGCGACATCGATCAGGTGCCGCATCAGGATCGTGCCCAGGCCCTTGTTCTGCCATTGATCGGTGACCGTCACTGCGCACTCGCACTCGCCGGTGTCCGGGTCGCCGCTGTAGCGGCTGACGCCGACGATGCGTTCATGCGCATCTTCCATGGTGACGGCGACGAATGCGGCCTCGCGCTCCCGGTCGATCCGAGTGAAGCGATCGAGCGTGGCTTCGCTGGGGTGCCGGACCTGGCCCATGAAGCGCATCTGCCGCGCCTCGTCCGACAAGCCTTCGATGAAGGCACGCTCCGCTTCCCGGTCCTGGGGAACGATATGGCGTATCACCACGTGGCTGTGGTCGTGCAGGGTCTCCGACCAGCGCAGGGTTGCCGCGTCTGGCCCGGGAGAATCGGATTCGGGCGTCTGCATGTTGAACTTCTCCAGGGCGGTTACCGGAACCAGACTAGCCACCGAGCGTCGGTGGCAAGTTGACGTGCATCAATCAGAACGGCGGCGGCTGGCATCCCAGGACAGCCAGCGGCCCATGCAATTGTGGCATGGCAATCATCAGCCAGGGTGCCGCCAGCGTTGCCGTGCCCGCGGTCAGCACCAGCGCAGCGGCAAGACGGCGACGTTGTTTCTGCTGTAGCCAGCGACCGAGGCTGGATCCCGACCAGGTCAACGGAAGCATCACTGGCAACGTGCCGAGTCCGAACGCAGCCATGGTCAATGCGCCGTTGAGCGCGTCGGCCTGCAGCCACGCCGCCACCAGCAAGGTCGTGCTGAGGCCGCAGGGCAGCCAGCCCCAGAGCATGCCGAAGCCCAGCCGCTTGAGCCTGGAATCCGCTGGCATCATGCGTCGCTGCAGGGGGCGTAGTCCGGCAAGGAAACGCGCGCCCAGTCGTCCGATTGCACCCGGCGTCGCGTTGCCACGCAACAGGCGTAGCCCAACGATGATCAGCACCACGCCAACCAGCGAGCGGGTGGCGAAGGTCAGCCAGGGCTGGCGGGCAAACTCGACGATGCCCTGGCCGATGCCGCCAGCGATGGCGCCGGCGAGCACATATCCGGAAACACGGCCGAGGTTCACCTCTACCGCGGGAATCAAGCCACCGGCACGCGACATCGACGAGAAGCCGGTCGCGATGCCGCCGCACATCGCCGCGCAATGCGCCGAGCCGAGCAGTCCGGCCAGCAGGGCGCCGCCGATGGTCAGCCAGTCAATCGGCATCGGGCTCACCCGCGGTCGGCGGAGCCGCTGCTATTGGCGGCTCCGATGCGTCGTTCGCCAAGATGTCGATGGCCGCGCTGTCGACATCGTCGAATTGCCCGTGGCGAACCGCCCAGATGAATGCACCCATGGCCAGCGCGAGCAGGCACAGGCTGATTGGAACGAGGATCAGCAGGACGCCCACCTCAGTCCACCCGCCGCGCCAGGCGCAAGGAATTCAGGATCACTGTGAGGGAAGAAATCGCCATACCGACCGCCGCCAGTAGAGGCGAGACATGGCCGGTCGCGGCCAGCGGCAATGCCACCAGGTTGTAGGCGACCGCCCAGCCGATGTTCTGCCGGATGATGCGACGCGTGCGCCTCGCCAACACGATGGCTTGCGGAATGCGCGCCAGCGATGGGCTGGTCAGGACGATATCGGCAGCGCGCTGCGCCAACGCGGCGCCGTCTGCCATCGCCAGCGACACGTTCGCGCCGGCAAGCACCGGCGCATCGTTGATGCCGTCACCAACCATGGCCACGACCCGACCCTGCGTTTGCAGGTCGCGTACCCGTTGCAGTTTCTGCTCTGGCGATTGCCGGAAGCGAACGGTCGCGATGCCGAGCCCGGCGGCCAGTCGTTGCACGGCTTCGGCGGAGTCGCCGCTGCTCACTTCGGCGTCGATATGCAAAGCGCGCAGGGCGTCCACGGCTTCGACCGATTCTGCGCGGCAGGCTTCGCGCACGTCGAAGCGCGCGAAAGCCTGGCTGCCGTCGCCCAGCCAGACGCCATCCTCGCCGCCGCGGGCGGCTGCGAAGTCTGCGCGGCCGATGCGAAAGCGGATGCCATCGACAACGCCCTCGATACCGCAGGCGGAAACCTCGCGCGTGTCGAAGGCAACCGTGCCGGGAATTCCGCTGGCGGCAAAGGCAGCGCCGAGCGGGTGCCGGCTGCCGTGCTCCAGCGCGGCGGCA
>JANPDF010000191.1:0-1580 GCA_031431355.1 Gammaproteobacteria bacterium | reverse complement strand
GAGTCCCATGGCCGAGTCCGTCAGCCAGGCACAGGCAGAAGCCGCCGTCCGCACCCTGCTCGAATGGGCCGGCGAGGATCCCGCTCGCGAAGGCCTGCTCGACACGCCGGCCCGCGTGGCCAAGGCCTACAAGGACTGGTTCTCCGGCTACGCGCTGGATCCGGCCGAGTACCTGCGGCGCACCTTCAAGGAAGTCGAGGGCTACGACGAGCTGATCGTGCTGCGCGACATCGAGTTCGAGAGCCATTGCGAGCACCACATGGCGCCGATCATCGGCCGCGCCCACGTCGGTTACCTGCCCAACGGCCGCGTGGTCGGCATTAGCAAGCTCGCGCGCGTGGTGGAAGCCTATGCGCGCCGCTTCCAGGTGCAGGAAAAGCTGACCGCGCAGATCGCCCGCTCGATCGAAGAAGTGCTGCAGCCGCGCGGTGTCGCCGTGGTGGTGGAGGCCACGCACGAATGCATGACCACGCGCGGCATCCACAAGCGCGGCGTGAGCATGGTCACCAGCGCGATGCTGGGTGCGTTCCGAGACGACGCGCGCACCCGCGCCGAGTTCCTGCAGTTCATCGGCACCAGCGGCAGCGCACGCAAATGAAGCCGGCGGCCGAACTACTGGCGCAATTACGCACCGCGATGGCAGCCTCGCCCGCCGAGGCCAGCCGCGAACGCCTGGAACTGCTCGACGCCCTCGGCGCCGCGCTGGAAGCAGAGTCGGCGCGGCTGGAGCGCTTGCGCCAGGACGTCGAGGATGCCGAACACGCCCGCGACGGCGCCAGCCTGGCGCGCATGCGCGTGCTCGGCCAGCTCAATACGCTGCACAAGACATTGAGCGCAGCCAGTCCCGACTATGACGGCGAGAACGATGGCGACAGCCAGCACCAGACCCTGCGCCGGATCGAATGGCTGGCGCGCCGGGGCGGCATCGATCCGGCCGCTGCCTTGGCTGCCAAGGAAGCCGAGATGAACGCGCCGATGCCCGGGCAGGCCGTGCTCGAGGCCGTGCTCGCCGGCGATCGCAAGTTCACCAAGGCGCAACTGGAGTTCAGCGTCTCCGAAGCGATGGTGTTGTGCAGCTGGGAGCTGACTCCGCTGGAGATCATTGGCAAGGGCGAGCCGTGGCTGGCACAGTTGCTGCTTGACAGCCACGTGGCGCCCACGCCGGACGCCTGAGCGGCGCATGCGGCGACGCGGCAGGATCCTTTTCGTCGCCATACTCGCCGCGCTGGTCGGCGTGGTCGTGCTGTTCGGCTCGATCGCCTGGTTCCTGTGGAAGGAATCGGTCGCCGCCGAAGCGGCGTATTCGGTTGGCCTGGCCAACTCGCTGGGCCAACGCACCGAGCACATTTTCCTCGACAGCCGGGACATGCTCGATGGCTTCAATCGCCACACGGCTGCGCGCTGTTCGCCCGAACACCTGCAGGCGATGCAGAACGCGGCCATCGCGCGCCCCTACGTGCGTGCGATCGGCTACTGGCAGGAGACCGATCGCCTGTGCAGCGTTGGCTTCCATCAGGGCCTGAAGCCGGCGCGCGCCGATCGCATCTACGACAGCGGCGTGATCGCCTGGTGGCCCGGCC
>JANPDF010000190.1:0-5871 GCA_031431355.1 Gammaproteobacteria bacterium | reverse complement strand
CGCGTATTCATCTCGATGAAATAGTAATGCCCATCCTGGAACAGGAATTCGAAGGTGCCGGAGCCGCGATAGCCGATGCGCACGCAGGCATCGGTGCAGATCTTGCCGATCTGCGCGCGCTGTTCGTCGCTGATGCCCGGGGCCGGCGCTTCCTCGACCACCTTCTGGTGGCGGCGCTGCATCGAGCAGTCGCGCTCGCCCAGGTGGATGGCGTTGCCCTGGCCGTCGGAGAGCACCTGGATCTCCACGTGGCGCGGGTTCTCCAGGAATTTTTCCATGTACACCATGTCGTTGCTGAAAGCCGCCTTGGCTTCCTGCTTGGTGGTGTTGATGGAGGACAGCAGGGCCGCCTCGGTGTGCACCACCCGCATGCCGCGCCCGCCGCCACCGCCGGTGGCCTTGATGATCACCGGGTAGCCGATCTTGCGACCCATGCGCAACGCTTCGTCGCCGTCATCGCCGACCGGGCCGCCGGAGCCGGGCACGCAGGGCACGCCAGCTTCCTTCATCGCGCGGATCGCCTCGACTTTGTCGCCCATCATCCGGATTACGCCGGCCGTGGGGCCGATGAACACGAAGCCGGAGGATTCCACGCGCTCGGCGAAGTCGGCGTTCTCCGACAGGAAGCCGTAGCCCGGATGGATGCCCTGGGCGTCGGTGACTTCTGCCGCGGCGATGATCGCCGGAATGTTGAGGTAGCTCTCGCTGGACGGCGCCGGACCGATGCAGACCGACTCGTCGGCCATGGCCACGTGCTTGAGGTTGCGGTCCACCGTGGAGTGGACGGCGACTGTCTTGATACCGAGTGCATGGCAGGCGCGCAGGATGCGCAGCGCGATTTCGCCGCGGTTGGCGATGACGACTTTCTTAAGCATGGGGACGTCCGGTTCGCTGCGGCATCAGGAAATGACGAACATCGGTTCGTCGAACTCGATCGGCTGGCCGCTGGTGACCAGGATCGCACGCACCGTTCCCGAGACATCGGCCTCGATCGGATTGAACATCTTCATCGCTTCGATGATGCCAAGCGTTTCGCCTTCCTTGACCGTCTGCCCAATCTTCACGAACGCCGGCGAATCGGGATTCGGTGAGGCGTAATAGGTGCCAACCATCGGCGAGCGGACCATGTGGCCGTCGGGAACGTCCTTGCCGTTCTTGCCCACCTGCGCTTCGCTGGCCGTGGCCGCGACCGCCGGCATCGGCTGAGCCGTGCCGCGACGCTCCTGCTCCGTGATGGGGGCATGGGCGGCCGACGGGGGTGCCGGCGCGACAGCGACCGGCGCGTGCCGCGAATGCCGCGCCAGGCGAACCGATTCCTCGCCCTCCTTGATTTCCAGTTCAGCCAGGTTGGATTTATCGAGCAGGTCGATCAGCGCTTTGATCTTGCGAAGGTCCATGGCGGCCTCGTCTGTAGTTTTGGTGTGGGGGGAGATTCGGTTCAGCCGACGGCGGCGGAACGGGGCTTGGCACCGAGCCGGCGAATCGCATGCTCGAGCGCGAAAAAGTAGCTATCGGCCCCGCAGCCGCAGATGACGGCGCTGGCCAGGTCGCTGAAATAGGAGTGGTGACGAAAGGGTTCGCGGGCGTAAGGGTTGGACAGGTGGACTTCCACGAAGGGCAGCGCCACCGCCGACAGGGCGTCGCGCAGGGCCACCGAGGTGTGGGTGAAGGCGGCCGGGTTAATCAGGATGTAGGCGGTTCCATCGCGGAGTGAGGCCTGGACCCGATCGACCAGTTCATGCTCGGCGTTCGACTGGAACGCCTCCAGGATGTGGTGGCGTTCGTTGGCCCTGGCCATCAGCCGGGCGTCGATCTCAGCCAGCGTCGTGCGACCGTAAAGTTCGGGCTCGCGGACGCCTAGCAGGTTGAGGTTGGGTCCATGCAGGACGAGGATCTTGGCCACGGTCCCTCCATAGCGGAAGGGGAGTGTCGCCCAGAATATGCGTGCTGTCCAGACGATCCGCGCATTTTCGCGGAAGATGCCAGCCGTTTGATTAGTAACGCCCCGCAGCCGAGGCTATTGGCCGGTCTGCGCCCAGTGCTCGAGATCAGCGGCATCGCTGAAAGCGCCGAAGCGCCGCTTGAGCAGGCGCCCGTCGGCACCAATCAGCACGCTGAAGGGCAGGATGCCACGGGCGTTGCCCAGGCGCACGGAGCTGTCCTGCAGGCCCGGAGCTTCCACGAAGGTGCGGAAGGAGACCGGGCTTTGTGCCAGGAACGCCGCGGCCGCCTCCGGGGTGTCCAGCGCGATGCCGACCACCTCTGTACCCCGACCGGGCTGCCTGTTCGCGAAAGCCGCCAGCATCGGCATTTCCTGCCGACACGGCAGGCACCAGCTGGCCCAGTAGTTGAGCAGCAGCGGACGGCCGGGTCGTGGCAAGGCGTGCTCGATGCCGGCGCGGTCACGCAGGGAAATCGTGCCGGCGAGTTCGCCGATCGCGACCGGACGATCGGCGCCCGACTGGTTCGCCGCCATCCAGTCCACCAGCGCCCGGCCCAGCGGCGAGGCCAGCAGCGGCGCCGGTCCCAGCAGGGCGACGCTGGCTGCAAGCCCGAGGCAAGCGGCCAGCAGCGCCGTGCTGGCGATCAGGGCGGCGCGTTTCCAGCCCATGCTATTTCGCTGCCGCGTCTTCGAGTGCGCTACGCATGATCTGCTGGGTCAGGACTTGCGGGAGCTTGCGGCCAGGGCCGCCATCGGCGGGATAGACCACGTAAAGCGGAACGCCGGGTGCCTTGTATTCGTCCAGGAAAGCGCTGATGGCGGCGTCCTGGTCGGTCCAGTCGCCGACCATGTAAACGGTGCCGGTGCGCTTCAGCAACGCACGGAACGCTTCGGTATGCAGGACTGCCTTCTCGTTGACCTTGCAAGTGATGCACCAGTCCGCGGTCATGTCGATGAAGACCGGCCGGCCTTCGGCGCGCAGTTGCGCGAGTGCCTGGGCGGAGTAGGCGACCGTGCCGGTCTCAAGCTGCGCGCGCCGGACCTCGGCCGGACCGCGGTTGGCCAGGATCAGCCCGCCCAGGGCGAACGCCATGAACAGCGCCGCCACGATGTGCCGGCCGCCGCCGCTGGCGAAGCGCTGGCGTTCGAACCACCACAGGCCCAGCGCGAGCAGGACGCCCGCGCCGAGCAACACTGTCATCGCGTCGATGCCGCGTTGCTTGCCAAATACCCACAGCAGCCAGACCGCTGTCAGGTACATCGGATAGGCCAGCCATTGCTTCATCGTCTCCATCCATGGGCCGGGCCGCGGCAAACGCGAAGCCAGCGCCGGGACAAACCCGATCAGCAGGAAGGGCAGCGCCAGGCCCAGGCCGAGCATCAGGAACACCAGCATCGCCGGCAGCACCGGCGCGGTGAACGCATAGCCGAGCGCGCCAGCCATGAACGGCGCCGTGCACGGACTGGCGACGACCACTGCGAGCACGCCGGTGAAGAAATCGCCCGCTGCGCCGGACTTCTCGGTCAGCGACTGGCCGACGCCAGCCATGGACGCGCCGAACTGGAAGACACCCGACAGGCTCAGGCCGATCGCGAACATCAGCAGGGCCAAGCTACCGACCACCCACGGTTGTTGCAGTTGGAAACCCCAGCCCAGCGCCTGGCCCGCGCCACGCAGCCCGAGCACCAGCGCGCCGACCAGCGCGAACGAGGCAAGCACGCCGGCTGTGTACCAAAGCGCATGCGCGCGCGCGTGGGAATGACTGCGGCTGGCCTGCGCCAGGCCCAGCGCCTTGAACGACAGCACCGGCAACACGCACGGCATCAGGTTGAGGATCAATCCGCCAACCAGCGCCAGCAACAAGGACAGCAGCAGCCCCGCTGACGCAGCGCCTGTAGGAGCGGCTTCAGCCGCGACTGCTTCCGCAACATTCGCGGCTGAAGCCGCTCCCACAGAAGCCGCTCCTACAGAAGCCACTCCCACAGCACCGGCACCGGCCGGCAGTGACACCTGCACGACACGCGTCATCGGCGGATAGCAGATCCCGTCTTTCAGGCAGCCCTGAAAATTGGCCTGCAACGACACCGACATGGCGCCGGTCGCCGTGCGCACGACCGGGATCGCGATCTCGGCCATGTCGAAATAGACGACGACATCGCCGAAGTGTTCGTCATGGAACGGCTTGCCCGGCGGGAATCGTGGCGCGCCAAGCGAAACACCTTTGGCATCAGGCAACTGGAACGACGTCTTGTCGCGGTAGAGGTAGTAGCCAGGCGCCGGCGTCAGCCGGACCAGTAGCTCCGCCGACGAGTTTGCGATCGCCTCGAATCGGAAAGCCTGGTCCTCGGGCAGCGCATCGCCCGCGGCCAGTACGGAGGAATTCGCGGCAGCCAGCCCCGCCAGCGCGTCCGTCGCCGGCGTGCTCGCGCCGCCGGCCGATGGCGCGCCGGGCAGCGTTACGGTGAGCGTGCGCGTCTGCGGCGGATAGCACACGCCGACGTCGGCGCAGCCCTGGTACTTGACCTTGAACGTGACCGCGCTGACGCCGCTGGCCGCAGCGCCGGTGAGCGCGACCGTCACCGCTTGCCGGTAGGTCTCGACCTTGCCGAAAAACTCGTCGGTGTGTTGCTTGCCTGGTGGTATTTCCAGCGGATTGAACTTGAACGAGGAGTCCACCGGAAACGCGGCGAAGCGATGCCGATACAGGTAGTAGCCCGGTGCGATCTGCCAGGTGAACTCGACCCGGTTGCGGCTAACTGCCTTGGCGGACAGCACATAGGCCTCGTCCACCGGCAGCAGGTCTGCCTCGCTCACGGCGAAGGCGGCCTGCGGCAGCAGCGCAAGGAGGCACAGCACCGCGGCAACGGCGTGCCTGGTCAATCGCTTCATCAATACCCTCGTCTGCGTGGCGCAGGCTTCGCGACTCGCGAGTGAGCCACTGCCTGGATTGGATGCGCATTATCCCGGGAAGTTCAGCTTCCGGGGACGGCGCCGGCCCTGGCCCCGCTTGAAAGCCGGACGGCTGCCCCCATTCAGGTGGGGCGACACTTCTGGCGGGGTGCCAGGTTCCGCGCTAAAATTAGCACTCGACGGTGTTGAGTGCTAACAAGAGCCCGAGCCGCGCCCGTAACTCATTGATCATCAAGCAAAAGAGGGAACTCATGAATATCAAGCCGCTGCACGACCGCGTGGTCATCAAGCGTATGGAAGAAGAGAAGATGTCCGCTGGCGGCATCGTTATTCCGGACTCGGCCACCGAGAAGCCGATCAAGGGCGAAGTGATCGCCGTTGGCGCCGGCAAGGCGCTCGACAACGGTTCGGTCCGCGCACCGCTGGTGAAGGTTGGCGACAAGGTGCTGTTCGGCAAGTACGCCGGCACCGAAGTGAAGCTTGATGGCCAGGACATCCTGGTGGTCAAGGAAGACGACATCTTTGCAATCCTGGGTTGATTGATTTCGGAAACTCGCGCGCCTAGAGCCGCTGAGTTCCGTCGCTGATCCCCGACTCATCTCTCAAGAATATTCAAGGAATTTCCAATGGCCTCCAAAGAAATCCGCTTCGGCGAAGACGCCCGCGCCCGCATGGTGAAGGGTGTCAACATCCTCGCCAACGCCGTCAAGGCAACCCTGGGCCCGAAGGGCCGCAATGTCGTGCTCGACAAGAGCTACGGCGCCCCGACCATCACCAAGGATGGCGTGAGCGTTGCGAAAGAAATCGAGCTCGCTGACAAGTTCGAGAACATGGGCGCGCAGATGGTCAAGGAAGTCGCTTCCAAGACCTCCGACATCGCCGGCGACGGCACCACCACCGCGACCGTGCTGGCCCAGGCCATCATCCGCGAAGGCATGAAGGCCGTTGCTGCCGGCATGAATCCGATGGACTTGAAGCGCGGCATGGACAAGGCGGTCGTCGCCGCTGTCGCCGAGCT
>JANPDF010000189.1:0-5572 GCA_031431355.1 Gammaproteobacteria bacterium | reverse complement strand
GCGTTGACCACCAGCGTGCCGCAGCCGGGAACCTCCAGCGTGCCGCTGCCGTTGCTGACCAGCGCGCGCGCGGATTCGCCGCCGGCGCTGGCGATCACCGGCACCGTCCAGCGCAAGGCTTTCTTGTCGGGACGGTCGACGGTGAATTCATCCTGGCTCAAGGCCACCGCGGTGCGACCGTCGCGGCACGGGGCGCCGTCCACCCGGAGCAGTGGCACGCCCGGCTGCAGCGTGAACTGGTGGGCAATGTCGGTGACCGGCTTGCCGGCCGCCGCTTCCACTTCGCGCCAGAGGTCATCGCTGACCGTGCTGCCATACGCGTGCTTCTTCATGTAGCTGCGCACGCCCTCGCGCCAGGCATCGGCGCCAACATAGGCCTCGAGCATGGCGATCACCGCCTCGCCCTTCTGGTAGGTGATGGTGTCGAAGGCCTGGCTGACCTGCTCGACGGTTTCCACGTGCTGCACGACCGGGTGCGTCGTGGCGATGGCATCGCGGCCCATCGCAGCCTCGCGCCCGCCGACGCGATCGAGTTCGGTATTCCATTCCGGATGCAGCTTGGCCGTGGTCCGCCCTTCCATCCAGGACGCAAAGCCTTCGTTGAGCCACAAGTCGTCCCACCACTGCATCGTCACCAGGTCGCCGAACCACTGGTGGGAAATTTCGTGCGCGGCCACTTCAAAGATGCGGTGCTTGTCCGATTCGGTGGAGATCGAGGGATCGAACAGCAACGCGGACTCAAAAGTGTAGATCGCGCCCCAGTTTTCCATCGCCCCAAAAAACTGGCTGCTGCCGGGCGAAGCGACGTTGTCGAGCTTGGGCAGCGGATAGGGCATGCCGAAGTAATCATTGAACTCGCGCAGGATCAGCTGCGAGGACTCCAGGGCGAATTGCGCCTGCGCCAGCGCGCCGCGCTGGGTCACCACGCCGACTTCGGTGTCGCCCACCTTGGCGGTAGCGCGTTCGAAATCGCCGAGGCCGAAGAACAGCAGGTAGGTGGACATCTTCGGCGAGGTCTGGAAACGCACGCGGGCCTGACCCTTGCCCAGCTCCGTGCGCTGCGCGACGGGCATGTTGCTCACCGCCATCTGCGCGCTGGGCACCACCACTTCGAGGTTGAAGGTGGTCTTGAACGCGGGCTCGTCCCAGGACGGGATCATCCGGCGCGCATCGGAATTCTCGAACTGGGTGTAGAGGGCGCGCTGGGGGCCGGCCTTGTTCTTGTAGTCGATGGCGAAGATGCCATTGGCCTGCGTGCCGATCTTGCCCCGGTAGTCCATCGCCAGCCGGTAGGCGCCGGGCGCGATCGGCCTGGCGAAGCGGAATGTCGCTGTCTGCGCGCCGGCGTCGATGTCGATCTTGCTGGGCGCTATCGCGGCGTCGCCGGCGGATGCGGTCAGCGACACCTTGGCGAATCTCATCTCGAGTGCATTGAGGGTGATGCTGCTGGTCGGCTCGAGCACGTCGATCGTGATCGTCACCTTGCCGTCGAAATCCAGCGCCTGCGCATGCGGCACCAGGGCGACGTCGTAATGGCTCGGACGGACAGTGCGTGGCAGCTGCGTGGTCGGAAGCGCCTGTGCGGCGGCGCTGCTCGTCGCGGGACTGGCCGCTTGACTGGCGAGCACGGGCGAGGCGGCCAGCGCCAGGGTGATTGCAGAAGCCAACAGATGGCGCATGGACGACCTTGGGGTGGGCGGGGAATCGCCAATAGTGGAGTTTCCGGCGGGTCCCGGCTCTGGGCCGAAAGTCATGGTCGGTCGTCGGCCCGCGGCAGGTGCAGGTCGAGCCGGCAGCGGCTGCGCACTGTTCGATTCCGGACAGCGTGTTCAGGATCGGTGCGGGCCAGTCCGCGGCTCGTTCTCGTGTGTGCTGCCAGGCCGTTGATTGTGCGAGGTATTTGGCTCAGTCACGGGTTGGCACGGCCCTTGCTGAAGGCTAGGCAGCCAGTACAGGAAAGCCGCCGCCGTGGATAAGCCAATCAGCACCGAGACCCTGAGCCAGCGCAAGCGGGTCCGAACCATGGCCCTCACGGGCGGCGTGCTCGCCTTGTTGGTCGCGGCCTGGGGCATCAACCGCGTCATCAGTCCAAGCGTGGCGCGCGACCAACTCCGGGTCGCCGAAGTCCGCCGTGGCAGCATCGCCAACACCATCAATGCCGCCGGCGTGGTGGTGCCAGTGCACGAAGAACAGGTATCGAGCCCGATTCGCACGCGCGTCACCCGGATCCTGGTCAAGGCCGGCCAGGAAGTCGCCGCCGGCGACCTGCTGGTGGAACTCGACAACCAGGCCGTGAAGCTCGCCATCGACAACCTCGACGAGCGCATCGCCCAGCAGGAAATCCGGATGCAATCGCTGAGCATCGAGAACGTGCAGAAGCAGAAGCAGCTGCAGAGCCAGATTGAACTGCTGGCGCTCGACCTCGAGAGTGCGAAGGTCAAGCTCGGCCGCTACCAGCGCCTGCAGAAGATCGGCGCCTCCTCCGCGTCCGACCTCAATGCCGCCGAGCTCGCCGTCAAGCGCACCGAGATCGAGTTGCGCCAGCACCGCGAATCAGTCGCCGACACGCGGCAGGCCACCGACACCAACCTCGAAGGCGCCCGCCTGCAGAAATCGATCCTGCTCAAGGAACTCGCGCAACAGCAGGCACTGCTGGCGCAGACGCAGGTGCGCGCCCCGTTCGCCGGCATGCTCACCTGGGTAGTGCCCGATGCCGGCGCCAGCGTCGACAACGGCCAGCAGGTCGCCCGTGTGTCCGAGCTGCACAACTACCGGGTCGAGGCGACGGTATCGGATTTCTACGCGCGCTACCTGGCCTCGGGCCAACGCGTGCAGGTCGGCTACAGCGGTCAGACCCTTCCCGGCCGCGTGCAGACCATCCTGCCCGAGATCCAGAACGGCACGGTCACCTTGCTGGTGACCCTCGACCAGCCCAACCACGCGCTGCTGCGCAACCGCCTGCGCGTGGACGCCAACATCGTCACCGACCAGCGCGCCGACGCGCTGGTGACCGATGCCGGCCCCGCGATCAATGGCAAGGGCGATCAGGAACTGTTCGTCGTCGACGGCAGCGTCGCCCGCAAGCAACGCATTGGCGTGGGCCTTGGCGATGGCAAGTCGGTGGAGATCCTGTCCGGCGCCAAGGCCGGCGACCGCCTGATCGTTTCCGATACCAGCCGTTACAAGCACCTGGACAGCTTCCGCATCAGCAACTGAGCGCGCCGGCGCATTCGCCACCATCACCCGAAACCCACTGCATTCAACGAAGGAACCGAGGACATGATCAAGCTGGAAAACATCAGCAAGACCTACCAGACCGACAAAGTCGAGACGCTGGCCCTGAAGGACATCAACCTGCACGTCAAGAAGGGCGATTTCCTGTCGATCATGGGCCCCAGCGGTTGCGGCAAGTCGACCCTGCTCAACGTGATCGGCCTGCTCGACCAGCCGGGTACCGGCGCGGTGACCGTCGACGGCGCGCCGGTCACCTCCTACCGCGACAAGGACGTGGCCCGGCTGCGCAACAGCACCTTCGGTTTCATCTTCCAGAGTTTCCACCTGATCAACGACCTGCAGGTCATCGACAACGTCGAGCTGCCGCTGCTGTATCGCAAGATGTCGGCCAGCGAACGCCGCCGGCGGGCGCGCGAAGCGCTGGAGAAAGTCGGCCTGGGCGCGCGCATGGAGCATTACCCGAACCAGTTGTCCGGCGGCCAGCAACAGCGCGTGGCGATTGCCCGGGCGATGGTCGGCCAGCCGCAGGTGCTGCTCGCCGACGAGCCGACCGGCAATCTCGACAGCCAGATGGGCGCCGAGGTGATGGACCAGCTGGTCAAGCTCAACCAGGAAGGCACCACCGTGGTCATGGTCACCCATGACGAACGCGAGGCCCGCCGCGGCAGCCAGATCATCCGCGTGTTCGACGGCCAACTGGTCGCCTGAGGAGTTCGCCATGTTCAAGAACTACCTGTTGACCGCCTGGAACGTGTACACCCGGCGCAAGCTGTTCACCGCCATCAACCTGCTGTGCATCACGCTGACGCTGATGGTGCTGCTGGTGGTCACCGCGCTGCTGCAGAACGCGTTTTTCCCGACTGGCGTCGAAGGCAAGAGCAACCGCTTCCTGCAAGTCGGAACCATGGTGTCGATCGGCAAGGGCGGCAACTCGATGCG
The DNA here is from genome assembly GCA_031431355.1 of Gammaproteobacteria bacterium. Classification (GTDB taxonomy): domain Bacteria; phylum Pseudomonadota; class Gammaproteobacteria; order Xanthomonadales; family Xanthomonadaceae; genus Arenimonas. Next base: position 1,399 of record JANPDF010000189.1, on the reverse strand, counting down.
CACCAGCCCGCTTGGCTACAAGGTGATCGAGCAGCACCTGAAGCCGATGACCTCGGTGGAAATGGTTGCGACCACGACCGGCCCACGGCCGGTCTCCGTCTACCAGGCGGACCGCGTCACCGAGCTGATGTTGCGGCGCACCGATGCCGAATACTGGCGCGTGCTTGATTTCAAGGTCGTCGCCGGGCGGGTGCCATCGGCCGAGGACGTCGCGCAGGGCCGCTTCGTCGCCGTCTTGAACGAGACCACGGCGCGCAAGCTGTTCCCGGGCAGCGGCGCGCTGGGCAAATCCATCAATGCCGGCGGCCAGGTGTTCCAGGTCATCGGCGTGGTCGAGGACGTCGCCCACCTCAATGCCTACTCCGACCTGTGGGTACCGATCAGTACCGATCCCTCGAGCGAATACCGCACCCAGGTCTGGGGCGATTACACCGCGCTGCTGCTGGCGCGCGATCCCGCCGACCTGCCGAGGATCCAGGCGGAAGTGATCGACATCGCCAAGCGCTTCCAGTTCGATGATCCGCTGGAGTGGGAAACCGCGTTGCTGTGGGCCGACACCAAGCTCGACTTCTTCGCGCGGCAGTTGCTCGGCACCAACCAGGAGCCGGACTCCGGCGCCGGCGTGCTGCTCGCCGGCATCGCGACGCTGATGTTGCTGTTCATGCTGTTGCCGGCACTGAACCTGGTCAACTTGAACACCGGCCGCATCCTGGAGCGTTCCTCCGAGATCGGCGTGCGCAAGGCATTTGGCGCTTCCAGCTCGCAGCTGGTGGTCCAGTTCGTGGTCGAAAACGTGCTGCTGTGCCTGTTCGGCGGCGCGCTGGCGCTGTTGTTCGCCAAGGGCGCGCTGGTCTGGCTGGAGCATTCCGGGCTGATCCCCTACCTCAAGGTCGACATCAACCTGTCCGTGTTCGCGGTCGGCCTGGTGATCACCATCGTGTTCGGCTTGCTCTCCGGCGTGTTGCCGGCCTGGAAGATGTCGCGTCTCAATCCCGTGCAAGCATTGAAAGGAGCTGCATGATGTTCCGCCACCTGTTGAAGCCGATCTGGAGGCGCAAGTCCAGGAACCTGATGCTGAGCCTGGAAATCATGCTCGCCTTCGTCGTGGTGTTCGCCATCGCCGCGGCGTCCGTGCGCTGCTACCAGCTCTACCACATGCCCACCGGCTTCCATTACCAGTCGGTGTGGTCGGTGCAGATGCAACTGCCGGATGAGCGCGGGTCCAAGGCCGATCCGGTTCTGTACGATCGCTTCAAGCGCGGTCTGGAGGCGCTGCCCGAGGTCGAACAAGTGTCATTCGCCAGTTTCTCTCCGTACGAAATGGCGACCTGGCGCACCGGCGTGTTCCTGCCCGAAAGCGATGCCATGACCGAAACCGACGTAATGCAGATCAGCGACG